>JBEGSH010000019.1:0-4242 GCA_041180025.1 Pseudomonadota bacterium
ATGTCAAGGCCAGGTAAGGTTTTTCGCGTTGCATCGAATTAATCCACATAATCCACCGCTTGTGCGGGCCCCCGTCAATTCCTTTGAGTTTTAATCTTGCGACCGTACTCCCCAGGCGGTCAACTTCACGCGTTAGCTACGTTACTCATAGATTTTACTCTACCAACAACTAGTTGACATCGTTTAGGGCGTGGACTACCAGGGTATCTAATCCTGTTTGCTCCCCACGCTTTCGTGCATGAGCGTCAGTGTTATCCCAGGGGGCTGCCTTCGCCATTGGTATTCCTCCACATCTCTACGCATTTCACTGCTACACGTGGAATTCTACCCCCCTCTGACACACTCTAGCCTTGCAGTTTCGAACGCAGTTCCCAGGTTGAGCCCGGGGATTTCACATCCGACTTACAAAACCGCCTGCGCACGCTTTACGCCCAGTAATTCCGATTAACGCTCGCACCCTACGTATTACCGCGGCTGCTGGCACGTAGTTAGCCGGTGCTTCTTATCAAGGTACCGTCAACCTCATGATTTATTCGATCATAAGTTTTCTTCCCTTGCGAAAGAGCTTTACAACCCGAAGGCCTTCTTCACTCACGCGGAATGGCTGGATCAGGGTTGCCCCCATTGTCCAAAATTCCCCACTGCTGCCTCCCGTAGGAGTCTGGACCGTGTCTCAGTTCCAGTGTGGCTGGTCGTTCTCTCAAACCAGCTACTGATCGTCGCCTTGGTGAGCCTTTACCTCACCAACAAGCTAATCAGATATCGGCCGCTCCATTAACGCAAGGTCTTACGATCCCCTGCTTTCCCCCGTAGGGCGTATGCGGTATTAGCGAATCTTTCGACTCGTTATCCCCCATTATTGGACACGTTCCGATATATTACTCACCCGTTCGCCACTCGCCACCAGAGAGCAAGCTCTCCGTGCTGCCGTTCGACTTGCATGTGTAAAGCATTCCGCCAGCGTTCAATCTGAGCCAGGATCAAACTCTTCAGTTTAATCCAAAACTATTACTTGATCCTTATCTTGCGACAAGGATCGGTATATTGCATTTGCTTTATTAAATCTCAAATTCATTGATAAGGTTATTAGCCTAATAAATTAAGCTAAGTGTCTTGTCATAAATTTAAAAAGTGTAAAGCACTTATATTTTGAGATCCAAAATAGCGAACAAGGTTTAACCCTTGTAAGCTATTAAGGATTTGTCTTAAAACTATAAGCACCCACACTTATCAGTTGTCTATTTGTTAAAGAACAGTATTTGATCTTGGTTGCGGGGACAGGATTTGAACCTGTGACCTTCGGGTTATGAGCCCGACGAGCTGCCAGACTGCTCCACCCCGCGATCGATCTGCGTACATGACGCAGAGAGGTGAGACTATAGCACCTTTTTTGAAGGGCTGTCAAACATATCTCGCCCTAAAATCAAGGCTATTCGACTAAAAATTGGTTAATTTTCTTTACAAAAGCGACCGGATCCTTTAATTGACCCCCCTCAGAAATCAACGCTTGATCAAAAATCACTTCAGCAAAATCATTGAAACGCGCTGAGTCGCCTGTATTTTCAAGCTTTTGAATGAGCTTATGCATAGGGTTGATTTCTAAAATCGGTTTTGAGTCTGGTGTTTTTTGTCCTGCAGCTTTTAATATACGCTCTAGATTGCCTGATAAATCATGCGCGCCAGCCACTAAGCATGCCGGTGAATCCGTTAAACGATGTGTGACTTTAACTTCTTTCACTTTATCGCCTAACGCTTTTTGAATTTTTTCAACGAGAGATTTTGCATCTTTCTCGATTTTCTTTTTCTCTTCTTTTTCTTTTTCGTCTTCTAGCTTTCCTAAATCAAGATCGCCCTTTGCAATCGATTGTAATTTCTTACCTTCGAATTCATTGAAGGTGGAGAGTAACCATTCATCAACACGATCACTGAATAATAAAACTTCGATACCCTTCTTCTTAAAAATTTCTAAGTGGGGGCTATGCTTTGCCGCTTCATAGGAATCAGCAGTGATGTAATAAATGGCTTCTTGTCCATCTTTCATGCGAGCGACGTAATCTTTTAAAGAGACCACTTGTGCATCAGAAGCTTCATGTGTGGAATTGAAACGGAAAAGTTTTGCAATTTTTTCTCGGTTCGCAAAATCTTCACTGTGGCCTTCTTTCATCACTGCACCAAATTCTTTCCAGAAATTTTTATAGTCGTCTGGTTTTTTTTCACTCATCTCGTCCAGAAGATCTAGAATTTTTTTAGTGGAGCCTGCACGAATCGCTTCTACCTCTTTACTGTCTTGTAATATTTCTCGCGACACATTTAAAGGAAGGTCTGCACTATCAATCACACCTTTAATAAAGCGTAAATAATTAGGCATGAGTTTTTCTGAAGCTTCCATAATAAAGATACGCTTCACGTAAAGCTTTACACCATGATGACGTTCGCGATCAAATAAATCGAATGGGGCTTTCGCTGGTATATAAAGGAGTGAAATATATTCTTGCTTACCTTCGATACGATTGTGTGAATAGGTGAGGGGTGGCTCTTGATCGTAAGAAAGATTTTTATAGAACTCGTTATATTCTTCTTCCTTAATCTCATTTTTATTTCGAGCCCAGAGTGCTGAAGCCGCATTCACGGTCTCATCTTCATCTGTAGGCACTTCTTCACCATCTTTCCATTCTGATTTTTTCATGACGATAGGAAGTGTGATGTGATCTGAGTATTTCTTGATAATACTTTTTAAGGTCCAGTCACTTAAGAATTCATCTTCATCTTTTTTAAGATGCAAGATGATGTCAGTACCGCGCGTATTTTTATCAACTTCGCTAATAGTGTATTCACCCTCACCTTGAGATTCCCATTGAATACCTTGTGAGGTTCCTGCCCGTCTTGTCATCACAGTGACTTTGTCGGCAATAATAAATGAAGAATAAAAACCAACACCAAATTGACCGATTAAATTCGCATCTTTAGCTTGGTCGCCTGTTAAATTATTCAAGAATTCTTTTGTACCGGATCTCGCAATCGTACCAATATTACTAATCACCTCATCTCGACTCATGCCAATACCGTTATCAGAGATGGTTAAGGTACGGTTCTTTTTATCAAAGCTTAATCTAATTTTTAATTCAGAATCTTTTTCATAAAGACTCGCATCTTTAAGTGCTTCAAAACGTAATTTATCTGCCGCATCACTCGCATTGGAAATCAATTCACGAATCACGATTTCTTTATTACTATATAAAGAGTGGATCATGAGATGCAGAAGTTGTTTAACCTCTGCCTGGAAGACTAATTTTTCAGATGCATTTTCTTTTGTTGCCATAGCGATTACCTTTTAAAAAATTAATATGAGATTAAATTTAAGATGGGGATCACAAATTAAATTTCAAGGGCTATAAAGACTTTTAGAGTAATTTCTTTAAAGCGAGTGATGCGGCCATAAATCCAAAAGTAGCTGTCACCATAACACTTGATCCAAAGCCCCCGCAATGAAGTCCTGTAAGTGCATCATCTGTTTCACAAGTGCCCTCAGGTTTTATCATGACCTCGTCAGTGAAAACAACATCAATACCTACTTTTTGCGATTCCTTTAATTGCAAAGCTTTTTTTACATCATGCCGAATCTTGGCGGTTAGTCTATCTCCATGGGTTAAACTTAAATCAGCAATTTTGATGCATGATGGGTCAATACGACCGCCTGCTCCCCCTGTCATGATGAGTGGAATTTTTTTTTCTAAAGCATAAAGTGCCAAACTTGTTTTAATCGATGCTTGATCAATCGCGTCAATCACGATATCAAAATGAGGTTTGATGAGCGTCACTATATTTTCATTCGAAATAAAGTCATCGATGATATGAATCTCACACATAGGATTAATTTCGAGCATTCTTTCCTTCATGGCTGTCACTTTAGATTTTCCAAGTGTAGTTGTGAGTGCGTGGATTTGTCGATTGATATTGGATTCTGCAATATGATCCAAATCAATCAGCGTAATTTTGCAAATCGCATTGCGACTTAATGCTTCAGCGGCCCAAGAACCTACACCGCCAATACCAATTACACAAACGTGTGCATGCTTAAAACGATCTAACGCTTTTTTCCCATAAAGACGCTCGACCCCACTAAAGCGTCGATTAAAATCAATATCTTCCATAGGATGTTTTAAGTTTCGAGAACCACAAAGGCAGTCGCAATATTTTTTTCATCTGAAATAGAAATATGCTGACTTAAGATATTTTTTTCTT
>JBEGSH010000020.1:0-5217 GCA_041180025.1 Pseudomonadota bacterium
AACGATCAAAGCAACCTGCGCGATTGATTCTTGCTTTAGATTCACCGTTCAAATCGAGCGATTTGATTTTTGATTTCATATACATAAACATCGCTTCGCTTCCTTTATCTGAGCAGCAAGCTTCACCATCCTCACGCTGGTTTAAACAAAAGAAAATATGATGTTTGTAATAATTCATTTATTGGGATGACAAAGTTTCGTCTTTCGAAAAAGTCCAGGTTCTTGTAATGCTTATTATATCTACTTCTTTTCTAATATCTTCAGGAAAGGGTGCGTAAGGCGCACCTAATTCCACAATTTTTTTAGCGGCTTCATCCAGTATTTTAAATCCTGAACTCTGATTAATTTCAATATTATCGATTCTTCCATCAGGCTTTAAGGAAACGGTCATTCTTAATTGACCTGAAAATTTCTTTTCACGCGCTTCCTCTGGATAATTCATATTACCTAAAGTTTCTACTTTTTGTCTCCATGCTTCAGCATAAAGCGCATATTTATATTCTTTGGTGCGAGCGCCAATATATTTTCGTCTAGGCTGTTTTTCAAAATTAGAAACTTGATTAGATAAGGCAGCATCTGATGCACTTATTTCATTAGCGCTCGCCAAAATATCTTCTTTGCTAATTGATTTATTAATGACGTTTGTTTCTTTGGGCTGTTGAATGGCTTTAGGCTTATTTAAAATTGGCGCTTCTTTTTTCACAGTTTTTTCTTGTGAAGGACTTGAGGCTTTTCCAACTATAGGCTGATCACCACGATTATTCAGTTGAAATGTATTCTTATTTTCAGTGATGATTGGTAACGGTGACTTTTTATGGGCATCTTTTTCTATATTGCCGCCTTTATTAGAATTACTTTGGCCTACGACATCAGCGTCGACTTGATGATGATCTTTGGAATTTGTTAAAACAACTTCAATCTGAGAAAGCTTATTTTGAATAGGTTTTATAGGTTTAAAATGTATAAGTTGAATGGCCAAAAAATGTAAGACAAAAGATAAAAGAATAGAAAGTTTAAGAATATTATTCTTATATAAACTTTCATCTCTAGGCATAACCTAAGCTATTCCTTTTAATAAAGTTTGATGAATGCCATTAAAGCTTCCATTACTCATAACAAGAATATGGTCACCTGATTTCACCTCTTTTAAAATAGCTTCAGCAAAATGTTTCATGTCTTGTCCTACAAATGACTTATCTTTGATAGGCGCTAATGCTTCTTCGGCATTCCAAGTTAATTTTTCACCATAACAAAATACTTGATCTGCATCTTTTAAACTCTCAGGCAGCGCACTTTTCATCGTACCTAATTTCATCGTATTAGATCTTGGCTCTAAAACTGCAATGATTCTTGATTTGCCTACTTTTGCACGCAAGCCAGCAAGCGTTGTAGATATGGCTGCTGGATGATGCGCAAAATCATCATAAATCGTGATGCCGTTTTTTTTGCCAATACATTCCATTCTACGTTTTACATTTTTGAATGTTTGTAAAGCCTCGATAGAATCTTCAAATTTGACGCCTACGTGATGAGACGCAGCAATCGCAGCTAATGCGTTCATACGATTATGATGGCCTAAAAGATCCCAAGATAGAGTGCCTATCAATTGGCCGAGATATAAAACTTCAAATGATTGGTCTTGGTTGATTTTGCCGATCGACAAGCCTTTTAGACTTCCAATACTAACTTTTTCTGACCAGCATCCTCTCTCAATCACTCTTTTTAAACTCTCTTCTTCATCATTAATAATGACACGTCCAATGCCAGGTATCATGCGCACCATATGATGAAATTGTGTTTCAATCGCATGAAGATCTGGGAATATGTCTGCATGATCATATTCAAGATTATTCAGAATCGCGGTCTTTGGACGATAATGAACAAACTTGGATCTTTTATCAAAAAATGCCGTGTCATATTCATCCGCTTCGATTACAAAGAAAGGTGAAGCTTCATTCGATTTATTTTTTTGTGGCAAACGCGCTGAGCCATCAAAGTTAAGAGGTACCCCGCCAATCAAAAAACCTGGTGCATAGCCATTAAACTCTAAAATCCAAGCAAGCATGGATGTTGTAGTTGTTTTGCCGTGCGTACCAGCAACTGCAAGCACCCATTTATCTTTTAAGATTGCTTCATAAAGCCATTGTGGTCCTGAGATATAAGGTAGCCCCTGACTCATAATTTCTTCCATCAAAGGATTGCCGCGAGATACCACATTACCAATCACATATAGATCAGGCTTTAATTCAGTTTGTTTCTTATCGAATCCTTCGATGAGTTCAATACCAATACTTTCTAGCTGAGTGCTCATCGGTGGATAGACATTGGTATCACAACCCGTGACTTTATAACCTGAAGCTTTAGCAAGGGAAGCCACGCCCCCCATAAATGTTCCACAAATACCTAAGATATGAATATGCATGTTTATATTTTATAAATTAGGTGCTAACCATTTTTTTAAAAATTCAATCGATACATCGCGACGCTTAGCCATATCTTTTAATTGGTCATCTCCGATTTTATCGACGCTGAAATAATCTGCTTCTGGGTGTGCAAAATAAAAACCTGATACTGATGCAGCAGGGGTCATTGCAAACGAATCGGTAAGATGCATATCAATTTCATCTAACTTTAATACAGTAAAAATATCTTTTTTAACGGTATGATCAGGACACGCAGGATATCCAGGTGCCGGTCGAATACCTTGATAATCTTCTTTAATAAGTGATTCTTTATTTAGATTTTCATCTGCTACATAACCCCATAAATCTTTTCTGACACGCTCATGCATATATTCAGCAAATGCTTCAGCTAAACGATCAGCCAAAGCTTTAAACATAATGCTACTGTAGTCATCATTTTTATTTTTAAATGTTTCTTCATATTTTTCCATGCCTAATCCACTCGTCACGGCAAACATACCGATGTAATCTTTAATGTTTGATGATTTAGGCGCAATAAAATCAGATAAACACTGATTAGGTTTTTGTATATTGTCGACTTTAGGTTTTTCAGATTGCTGTCTTAAGCCATAGTATGTAAATAAAGTTTTTTTACGTGATTCATCTTCATAAATTTCAATATCATCGCCCACGCTATTGGCTGGATAAAAAGCAACGACACCATTAGCCACAAGCGCTCGATTATTGATGAGTTTTGTGAGCATAGTTTGGGCTTCATTAAAAACTTGTGTAGCACTCTGGCCTACAATCGGATCATTCAAGATTGCCGGATAAAAGCCCACCAAATCCCATGTTTGAAAGAATGGACTCCAATCAATATAAGGTGCAATTAAATTTAAATCGATATTTTTAAATACGCGTTTGCCAATAAATTTTGGGGGTTTCGGTGAGTAGTCTTTATCAAATTGAAGTTTTAATTTATTCAATCTTGCTTCTTCAAGTGTTAATAGTTTAATACCTTTTTTATTGGCATGTTGTTCGCGTGCACGTGCATAATCTTTTTCAATATCACTGATGTACTGATCTTTTTGTTCGGGGGTTAAAAGAGATTGCATGACAGCCACAGATCTCGATGCGTCAGGGACATAAATGACTGGCCCATCATAATGTGGTGCAATTTTAACGGCTGTATGCGCACGCGAGGTCGTTGCACCACCAATGAGAAGTGGTGTTTTTAATCCTCTAAAGTGAGGATCACGCTGCATTTCTTTTGCAACATATGTCATTTCTTCTAATGACGGTGTAATAAGCCCAGACAATCCAATAATGTCGACATTTTCTTTTTTAGCCATCTCTAAAATTTCTGAGCACGGCACCATGACGCCCATATTGATGACTTCAAAGTTATTACATTGCAAGACGACCGATACAATATTTTTACCAATATCATGTACATCACCTTTGACAGTTGCGATAAGCATTTTGCCTTTAGGTTTTGAAACGACACCCGTTCTTTTTTCTTCTAGTTTTTTTTCTTCTTCAATAAAAGGAACTAAGTGAGCAACAGCTTGCTTCATCACGCGTGCTGATTTTACGACTTGCGGTAAGAACATTTTTCCTTGTGCAAATAAATCACCAACGACATTCATACCATCCATCAAAGGACCTTCAATCACATGAATCGGTCGTCCATTTTTTTGCATGGCTTCTAATCGTGCTTCTTCAGTATCTTCTACAATAAAATCTGTAATGCCATGCACCAATGCATATTCAAGTTTTTTATTCACTGAAATAGGCTCACTTTCAGTGCCACGCCAATTAAGCGTTTGAACTTCTTTTTTACTTCCTGTTAAAGTCCCTGCTATTTCAATCATTCTTTCTGTAGCATCAGGTCTTCGATTAAGTACCACATCTTCAACGCGCTCTTTAAGTTCTGGATCAAGATCATCATAAACACCCATCATGCCGGCATTCACAATCCCCATCGACAATCCAGCTTTGATCGCGTGGTATAAAAAAACCGTATGAATTGCTTCACGTGCGGCATCATTACCTCTAAAACTAAAACTCACATTGGATACGCCACCTGAAATTTTTGCATGGGGAAGATTTTCTTTAATCCATCTCGTGGCATTAATAAAATCAACTGCGTAATTATTGTGTTCTTCAATACCTGTTGCGATCGCAAAAATATTCGGATCAAAAATAATATCTTCGGGTGGAAAATTAATTTTTGAAATTAATAAATCGTAAGCCCGTTTACAAATTTCTGTTTTTCTTTGAAATGTGTCTGCTTGTCCTTTTTCATCAAATGCCATCACTATCACTGCCGCGCCATAACGTCGACATAATGAGGCTTGTCGAATAAATTCAGCTTCACCTTCTTTCAATGAAATTGAATTTACAATTGCTTTACCTTGAACGCATTGAAGACCCGCTTCGATCACATCCCATTTGGACGAGTCAATCATGATAGGAATACGTGCAATATCAGGTTCTGATGCCACGAGATTTAAGAAATGCTTCATCGCTTTTACAGCATCAAGCATGCCTTCATCCATATTGACATCAATAATTTGCGCACCATTCTCTACTTGCTGACGTGCAACTGATAAAGCCTCATCGTATTTTTCATTAATAATTAAATTTGCAAATGCTTTTGAGCCTGTCACATTGGTTCGTTCACCCACATTCACAAATAATGAATCGTCTTTAATTAAAAAAGATTCGAGGCCTGAAAGTCTTGTCACTGTTTCAACGGTTGGAATGTCTCGAGGCTTGATATTTTTTATTTCATTCGCAATCGCTTTAATAT
>JBEGSH010000021.1:0-5576 GCA_041180025.1 Pseudomonadota bacterium
AGAATGGCGCATGGGCCAAAGAAGGTAAAGTTATCGAAACACTCCTTGATGCATTTTTTGAAGATGCTTATTTTGAAAAAACTGCGCCCAAAAGTACGGGTCGTGATCATTTCAATGAAGCGTGGCTTAATAAACACTTACAAAAATCTTACGCAACACAAGATATCCAGAGAACGCTTTTGGAACTCACCGCATTAAGTATTGCAAAAGCAATAGATTCGAATGATGCAAATATCACTGAAATTTATTTATGCGGCGGCGGTGCATTAAATGGTTTCTTGGTTGAACGCTTAAAAATATTAATACCTAAAACTAACATTCAACTCACTGATGCACTTGGGTTACCGACACAACATGTCGAAGCTGCTGCATTTGCATGGCTTGCAAAACAAACGTTATTTTTAAAACCGGGCAACTTACCTGAGGTGACTGGCGCTAAAGGCTTACGCATTTTAGGTGCGCTCTACTCTGCGTAAAGATAGCGCTAGCAAAAGTAGCGTGAAAAGTTATAATTCATTTAATAATAATTTTATTTTTCAAAAATGAAATCAACTAAAGTCACATTAAACTTTGATCAAGAATCAACATCCATAGAATTGCCTTTGGTAAAAAGCACTATGGGTAACGATGCCATTGATATTCGACAATTAGGCGCCCATCAAGTCTTTAGTTATGATCCCGGTTTTATGTCGACTGCTTCCTGCAGCTCTGAAATTACTTTTATTGATGGGGAGAAAAGTCTTCTTCTTTATCGCGGCTACCCTATTGAGCAACTTGCAGAACATTATGATTTTTTAGATGTTGCTTATCTTTTAATGCATGGTGAATTACCTAAACCTCAAGAAAAAGAAACATTTTCAACGACCATTAATCGTCACACCATGCTCCACGATCAATTAAATAATATTTTCCGTGGTTTTAGACGTGATGCGCATCCTATGGCAGTTATGGTGGGCGTTGTAGGTTCAATGTCCGCATTTTATTTTGATGCCATGGATGTGATGAATCCTGAGCATCGCCAAATATCAGCACATCAACTGTTAGCTAAAGTACCTACGATCGCAGCATGGAGTTACAAATATAGCTTAGGCCAACCTTTTATTTACCCCAAAAATGATTTGGGTTATGCAGAAAACTTTATGCGCATGATGTTTGCAACCCCATGTGAAGAGTACAAACCTAATCCAGTGCTTGCTAAAGCTTTTGAGCGTATTTTAATTCTTCATGCAGACCATGAACAAAATGCATCCACTTCTACAGTAAGACTTGCGGGTTCATCAGGCGCTAATCCTTTTGCATGTATCGCTGCAGGCATTGCATCTCTCTGGGGTCCAGCCCATGGTGGTGCAAACGAAGCTACTTTAAAAATGCTCGAAGAAATTGGGGATGAAAGTAGAATTGGCGCATTCATTAAACGCGCAAAAGATAAAGATGATTCATTCCGTATGATGGGTTTTGGTCATCGCATTTATCGCAACAAAGATCCTCGTGCAGAAATTATGCGTAAGACTTGCTATGAAGTGCTTGATGAACTTGGTTTGAAAGATGACCCTATTTTCAAGCTCGCTATGAAAGTAGAACAGATAGCACTCGAGGATGAATATTTCATTGAGAAAAAACTATACCCTAATGTAGATTTCTATTCTGGCATTGTGATGCGTGCTATGGGTATTCCTAATTCGATGTTTACTGCGGTGTTTGCGCTTGCGAGAACGGCAGGTTGGGTGGCTCAATGGAATGAAATGCTCGGTCAACCTGGAAGTAAAATTGGACGACCACGCCAAGTTTACACAGGTAAACCTCGACGTGACGTTCCTAAAAATTAAATTGTTTTAAGCTGAGAAAGAAGAACCGCAACCGCAAGTTGTTTGTGCGTTTGGATTCTTAATGACGAATTGCGAGCCTTGAACGCTGTCTTGATAATCAATTTCAGCCCCCATTAAATATTGCAGACTCATCGGATCAATTAACAGAGTGACTGAATCTTTTGTGACTTGAGTATCGTCTTCGTTGATTGATTCTTCAAATGTGAATCCATATTGAAAACCTGAACATCCGCCACCACTTACAAACACACGAAGTTTGAGCTCTGGTTGACCTTCTTCTTCAATCAATTCCTTTACTTTTTTTACAGCATTATCTGTAAAAATAAGCGGGGTTGGCATTTCCATTTCTTTTGATTCAACGATTTGATTCATAATATTTACTCCTGATTATTTCTTTTTTTGTGACTGGTAATCTTTGGTCACTTCTTTAAGTCGTCCATACACTTTAGCACCTGCATGAATTTCTATCACCTTATATTCGATGTCGCCCATAATTCTGGCATTCGCATGAAGCTCTAAATACTCGACACATACAATATTGCCATTCACATCTCCACCAATAATAGCTGTGTGGGCTGATATATTGCCTTTAATGCGACTCTTATTACCCATAATAAGAGTGCCTGCCGTGCCTGGAAGTTCAGTGAGATTGCCATGAATGGAACCGTCTACACGAATGCCGCCTGAATAAGTCACGTTGCCACGCACCGTAATATCTTTATCAATAAGTGTATCAATCGTACGTGCTTTATTTTTTTTATTAAAAAACATGAAATATCCTTTATCGTTTCTTGCCTACAATTTTTTCATAAAAAAGAATGTCTTCTTTTAGCTTGGCATTTTCTTCTTGAAGCTTAGTAATATCGCCTGAGACTTTATCGCCTGAAATCGATTTCAATTGAAGCTCAATTTTTTGTTGTAATAACTGGCCTTGTATCGATTGATTTTCAGCTTCTAATGCTTGAATCTTTGAAATAAATCCAATCACTGAGCCACCGTTTAATTCCCAATAAGTAAACCCTGCGCCACTTATAAATGACAAAGCTGCAATCATCAAATAAGTATGCCAAGAAGCGCCTGTTTTAATGCGCATTCTTCGACGAGTTACGCCAAAATATTTTGTATAGGTTCGCTTAACTTTTCTCATAGAAACAACACTTTATGGCATCAAGGGCACAAGATCAAGTCCAGAAATCTCTGGAAAATTAAACATAAGATTCATATTTTGCACAGCCTGTCCTGCCGCGCCTTTCACGAGATTATCGATGACAGATAAAACAACAACCTTATGGCTTCCTTGCGGCTGATGGATACTGATGCGACATTGATTTGAGCCTCTTACAGATCTTGTTTCCGGATGAGAGCCTTTTGGCATGACATCCACAAAGTATTCATTCTTATATCTCGATTCAAAAAGTGCTTGTATGTCTATCTTTTTAGTAAGCGTTGCGTAAAGTGTTGCATGTATACCTCTAATCATAGGTGTTAAATGTGGTACAAAGGTTAAATGCACCGCTTGATTCGCAACGCTCATGAGTCCTTGCGTGATTTCGGGTAAATGTCTATGTCCTTCAACACCGTATGCTTTAAAGTTATCAGACGCTTCCGCCATTAATGCATTCACTTCAGCTTTTCTTCCGGCACCTGACACGCCTGATTTAGCGTCTGCGATGAGATCATCAAGATCAATCACGCCAGATTCAATCAATGGAATAAATCCCAATTGAATCGCTGTGGGATAACAACCCGGATTAGCCACCAGTGAGGCTTTTTTAATTTTTTCTCTATTAATCTCTGGCAAACCATAAACAGCATCTTTAAGTAGATCGCTACATGAATGCGGCATTTTGTACCATTTTTCCCAGACGTTAGCGTCTTTTAGCCTAAAATCAGCTGCCAAATCAATCACTTTGACCCCGGCTTTAAGAAGTGCGGGCACTTCTTGCATGGCAATCCCGTTAGGTGTTGCAAAAAATACGAGATCACAATTTGCCAAATCAGCGGTCTTTGGATCTTCAAATTTAAGATCGATTAATCCTCTTAAGCTCGGAAATAAGTTCGCGATGGATAAGCCAGCCTCAGCTCTCGAGGTGACAGTTTGAATAGTCACATGAGGATGTTTGACTAAAATTCTTAATAGCTCAACGCCGGTATAACCAGTCGCACCGACCACGCCTACTTTAATCTTTGAAAGATTACTCATCACGTTCTCACCTTTAATTTAAAAGAAGTCTTAATCTTTAAAAACCCATACTAACAAAATTTATTTAACTCTATATAACAAAAAAGCCGCTTGAAAGCGGCCTTTTTGCTCTTTGGAACTTGAAACAATTAACGTTTCGAGAATTGTTTACGTCTACGAGCTTTTCGAAGACCCACTTTTTTACGCTCAACTTCACGTGCATCACGTGTTACAAAGCCAGCTTGTGAAAGGGTACTCTTTAAATTTGTATCATAGTCAATAAGTGCACGTGTAATGCCATGACGCACTGCACCTGCTTGACCAGACTCACCACCACCGATGACATTCACATGAATATCAAATGTATTTAACGTATTCGTTAAATCAAGTGGTTGGCGGAAAATCATACGAGAGGTATAACGTGAAAAATATTCATCTGCAGGTTTGTCGTTCACTGTAATCACACCTTTACCTGGCTTAATGAACACACGAGCTATTGAGCTCTTTCTGCGACCTGTTCCGTAATTGTATTTACCTATCATAGTATTCCCTTAACTATATGCTTAATGGTTGTGGTTGTTGTGCCACATGATCGTGAGTTGCGCCTGAATAGACTTTCATCTTTTTAATCATGGCATAACCCAAAGGTCCTTTTGGTAACATTCCCTTCACTGCCTTTTCTAAAGCACGACCTGGAAAACGGTCTTGCATTTTAGAGAAGTTCGTTGTTGAGATGCCGCCTGGATAACCTGAGTGGCGATGGTAAACCTTGTCATCACCTTTGTTACCCGTTACTTTAATCTTTTCCGCGTTGATCACTACAATGTAATCACCTGTATCTACGTGCGGTGTATAAATGGCTTTATGTTTGCCACGTAATCGATGTGCAATCGCACTTGCTAATCTACCCAATACTAAATCAGTTCCGTCTACAACGAACCAATCGCGTTTTACTTCGTGGGATTTTGCTGAAAATGTCTTCATTTCAATACCAACTTTTGCGCTATAAATTTAAAAAAAGAGGTGAATTCTATGTCAAAACTGCCTGTTTTGTCAATTTTATTAATGATTTAGTTCACATGGAGATATTGAAAAAACATGCCTAAAAAGACGAGTCCACCCAGGTAATTATTGCTCAAAAATGCATCAAAACAGGCTTTTGGGTTGAGCGTCCTGATTTGTCGATAGAGAACCCCAATAAAAATGAGACTCAACATCATAAATCCGTAAAAAAGCCAGCTAAAACTTTCTAACTGTCCTACCCAAATCAAGCATCCCATCATACAGGCATAACAGAACATAATGGCTTCTTTCACGTAATTTCCAAACCAAATAGCTGAAGAGCGAATGCCAATTTTTAAATCATCATTTTTGTCCGTCACCGCATAAAGTGTATCGTAAGCAATCGCCCAAAATACATTCGCTAAAAATAAAAGCCATGTCGTTAAAGTTAGGGAAATATCATTTGCAACGAAAGCGATGGGAATGCCCATACCAAAACTTAAACCTAAATATGCCTGCGGCATGACAAAGAATCTTTTGGTTAAGGGATAAGTGAGTGCTAAGAA
>JBEGSH010000022.1:0-6792 GCA_041180025.1 Pseudomonadota bacterium
AGAAGTGGGGCATTTAAATATAGGTGCTGGTCGTATTGTTCAGCAAGATCTTGAAAGAATTAATTCAAGTATCGCCTCAGGTGATTTTTTTAAAAATGCAGGACTGATCAACGCGTTCAAATCAATTAAAGAAAAGGGGAAGGCCTTGCATCTTTTAGGTCTTTTTTCTGATGGCGGTGTTCATAGTCATTTAGATCACTTCTATGCCATGTTAAAACTCGCGAAGCAATGTGATCTAAAAGATGTTTACGTTCATCCTTTCTTGGATGGTCGAGATACGCCACCTAAAAGCGCTTTGCAATATATCGAACAACTCGAATCTCATTTAAAAGAAATAGGTATTGGTAAAATTGCTTCTATATCAGGTCGCTACTATGCAATGGATCGCGATAAGCGGTGGCCTCGCATTGAGTTGGCTTATAACGCATTAACCATGGGATCTCCTATTCATGTCACAAATCCGATTGATGCGATTCACAAAGGATATGAAAGAAAAGAAACGGATGAGTTTATAAAACCCACATCCATTCATGATGAAAATCAAAAAGCCATCACTATCCAAGATGGTGATGCAGTTGTGTTTATGAATTATCGATCTGATCGTGCACGACAAATTACAGATGCGCTTTTGCAAGATAGCTTTGATGCTTTTGAACGTCAAAAGAAAATCAATATCAGTCACTATTTCACACTCACTCAATATGATCAAAATGATAAAAAATCATCGGCTATTTTTAAACCGACATCAGTAAATAATTCGTTTGGTGAATACGTCTCGAAATTAGGTTTAAAACAACTACGTATTGCAGAAACAGAAAAATATCCGCACGTCACATTCTTTTTTAATGGCGGTAATGAAACTGTATATGATGGTGAGGATCGCATTCTAGTCCCATCCCCTCAGGTTGCAACTTATGATCTAAAACCTGAAATGAGCGCATTTGAAGTCGCACAAAAACTTACCGACGCCATTCAAAGTAAAAAATATAACGCCATCATATGTAATTTTGCGAATGCTGATATGGTAGGTCATACGGGTAATCTTGACGCTGCGATTAAAGCAATGGAAGCACTTGATGTATGTATCGGACAAGTGGTGAATGCTATGGAAGCAATTGGTGGTGAAGTCATCATTACGGCAGACCACGGCAATGCAGAACTTATGGAAGATTATGAAAATAAACAAGTCCATACCCAACATACCACCAACGTGGTGCCTTTACTTTATATAGGTCGTAAAGCGACAATAAAGCCTCACGGAAAACTCTCTGATATTGCTCCTACCCTGCTTTATCTCATGGGTGAAAAACAACCTTCCGAGATGACAGGACAAAACTTAATTCAATTGAATGATTAAAGTCAAAAATATCCCATTGAATTTTTTAATTCAATGCATCTTCATATTATTTTTATCTCATTCTGCTTTAGCTGCAACTAAAGCTGATTCCGCGAAAGAAAATTTAAATGCTGTTCATGAAAAAATTGACCAGCTTAAAAAAGAATTGAGCGGCACACAAAAAGCGCAGGAAGATGCAACTGATCAATTAAAAAAAAGCGAAAAACAAATTAGCGATACGAATCGTTCACTGTATGAAATATCAGTTCAACAAAAGAAAAACTATACCAAACTTCAAGAACTCAAAGCACAATCCGATACAGTAGAGTCTCAAGTTGATCTCCAGAGAAAAATGTTAAGCGAGCAAATCTACCAACAATATCTCCATGGCGATCCTGGTTATTTACAAATGATTATCCAATCTGAAAATCCGAGTGTTGTCGCAAGAAATATTCAATACTATTCTTATGTGGCTAAGGCTCGCGCTAAAAGTATTTATCAAATGCAAGGTAATTTAAAAAAGATTGAAGCCTATAGCCTTGAAACCGCATTGAAACTAAAAGAAATTGCGAACTTAAAACAAAAGGAAGAAGTTAAGCGGGCTGAGCTCGAGTCACAAAAGAAAGATCGAGCCAAACTCATTGCAAGCTTATCTTCTAAGATTAATCAGCAGCGCAATGAAATTCAAAAATTAATGCGAGATGAAAAAAGATTAACTGACCTCGTTGATCGTTTAGCAAGACTACCTTCAGCACCTATCCCTTCAAAACGCGAAGAAAAAACATCTTCGAAAACACCTATTGTGCGTAATGAAACTATTCCTACAGAAACATTTGCAGGTCAGAAATTTGAATCGCTACGAGGTAAGTTAAGCTTACCTGTAAAGGGAGATGTGATTAATCGATTTGGTTCGCCACGGGAAGATACTGGCTTATCTTGGAAAGGTTTATTTATTAAATCCAATGAAGGTAATGAAGTAAAATCAATTGCAACAGGTCGAGTGGTTTTTGCTGACTGGCTTCGAGGCTTTGGCAATCTTATTATTGTTGATCATGGGGAGGGTTTTATGAGCCTCTATGGGAACAATCAATCCACACTCAAAAAGACAGGCGAAATTGTGCGCGGAGGAGACGTGATTGCTTTAGTAGGTAACACTGGTGGAAACGAATCAAATGGTCTTTATTTTGAATTAAGAAAACTCAGTAAACCTTTTGATCCTTTGGCCTGGACTTCAATCAAATAAATTACTCACCAATCGCATGCATCAAGATACGTCTCTCATGCGATTGATAGCGATGTTCGTATAAAAAAATACCTTGCCATTGGCCTAGGGCAACTTTACCTTGCTTGATCGGTATAGACAGGCTGGTCTGTGTTAGGGCAGTTCTGATATGCGCCGGCATATCATCTTCACCTTCAGCTGTATGAATAAACAAAGAATCGCCATCAGGTACTAAGCGCTCAAAAAAACTTTCTAAATCAACTAAAACATCAGGGTCGTAATTCTCATTAATAAGTAGACTCGCTGAAGTATGTTGCACGAAGAGCGTTAATAAGCCTTCTTTGAAATCCGATTCATTTACCCAATCCAAAACTTTTTGGGTGACATCATAAAAATGGCGACCCGAAGTACGGATCGCCAATGTTTGACTAGCCTGTTTCATCAATCAAGACTTTACTTAAATTTTAGTAAATTTAAGTTTACCTGAAACACTATCAATCTTAATGGTATCTTTTGCCATAAAATGGCCTGCTAAAATTTCTTTAGCGAGTGGATTTTCAATTTCAGATTGAATCGCTCTCTTTAAAGGTCTCGCACCATAGACTGGATCAAATCCTTCTTTGGAAATTTCTTCTAAGGCAGCATCCGTAATGTCCACTTTCATTTCAAGTTGTGCCAATCGATCTTTTAAATATTGCAACTGAATTGCTGCAATCGATTTGACATGATCATCTGCTAACGCGTGGAAGACAACCACTTCATCAATACGATTAATGAACTCTGGACGGAAATGATTTTTAACTTCACCCATCACAGCTAATTTAATGACCTGATAATCATCACCCGACATCGATTGGATCATGTTAGAAGCTAAGTTAGATGTCATGATAATCACTGTATTTTTAAAATCTACAGTTCGTCCTTGTCCATCTGTTAAACGTCCATCGTCTAATACTTGAAGAAGCACATTAAACACATCTGGATGTGCTTTTTCTACCTCGTCTAATAAAATGACACTATAAGGTTTACGTCTTACTGCTTCAGTGAGATAACCACCTTCTTCATAGCCCACGTATCCTGGGGGAGCTCCAATTAATCGAGCTACAGAATGTTTCTCCATAAA
Organism: Pseudomonadota bacterium; assembly: GCA_041180025.1. Classification (GTDB taxonomy): domain Bacteria; phylum Pseudomonadota; class Gammaproteobacteria; order Burkholderiales; family Methylophilaceae; genus Methylopumilus. The sequence continues at coordinate 3,682 of JBEGSH010000022.1, forward strand.
CTCACTCATATCAATTCTGATTAAGTGATCTGGGGAGTCAAATAAAAAGTTAGCTAATGATTTACATAGCTCGGTTTTACCGACGCCTGTAGGTCCTAAGAAAAGGAAGGAGCCATAAGGTCGATTAGGATCACTTAAACCTGATCTTGAACGACGGATTGCATCGGACACGACACGCACAGCCTCATCTTGTCCTACGACACGCTCATGGAGTTTATTTTCCATTTTTAAAAGCTTATCGCGTTCACCTTGCATCATTTTTGCAACCGGAATGCCTGTGGCACGACTCACGACTTCTGCTATTTCATCAGCCCCCACTTCGGTTCGAAGCATGCGATTTACTTGGGGCTTGGCAGTTTCAGCTTTAGCAGCTTGTTTAAGTTGCATCTCTAATTCTGGTAATTTTCCATACTGCAACTCAGACACTTTTTGCCATTCACCTTTTCGTGTTGCCTCTTCAATTTTTAAACGTATTTGTTCAATCTCTTCTTTGATATGTTTTGAGCCTTGAAGTTGTGCTTTTTCTGATTTCCAAATTTCTTCCAAATTGCTAAATTCTTTTTCAAGCTTCTTAATTTCATCTTCAATCAACTCAAAACGTTTTTTAGACGCTTCATCTTTTTCGCGACGCATAGCTTCACGTTCAATTTTTAATTGAATAAGTCGACGTTCTAATTTATCTAAAACTTCTGGTTTAGAATCAATCTCCATCTTGATACGAGATGCAGCTTCATCAATTAGGTCAATTGCCTTATCAGGTAAGAATCGATCCGTAATATATCGATGTGATAATTCTGCTGCAGCTACAATCGCAGGATCAGTAATCTCGACATTGTGATGAAGCTCATATTTTTCTTGCAGGCCACGAAGTATTGCAATAGTAGCCTCCACTGAAGGTTCATCTACGAGCACTTTTTGGAATCGTCTTTCTAATGCAGCATCTTTCTCAATATATTTTCGATATTCATCTAGAGTCGTAGCGCCTACACAATGAAGTTCGCCACGTGCTAATGCAGGTTTTAACATATTGCCTGCATCCATAGCACCCTCGGTCTTACCAGCGCCTACCATCGTATGGATCTCATCGATAAAAACTATCGTTTGACCTTCATCCAACGCAATTTCTTTTAAGACGGCTTTTAAGCGTTCCTCAAAATCTCCTCGGTATTTTGCTCCTGCTAATAATGCTGCCATATCAAGTGATAGTACTCGTTTATTTTTTAATGAGTCAGGGACTTCACCATTGACGATGCGTTGCGCCAAACCCTCTACAATCGCTGTTTTACCCACACCAGGCTCACCAATCAATACAGGGTTATTTTTCGTACGTCGTTGTAAAACTTGAATAGTGCGACGGATTTCGTCATCACGACCAATCACTGGATCAAGCTTACCGATGCGTGCTCGTTCTGTTAAATCAATTGTATATTTCTTTAAGGCTTCTCTTTGGCCGTCTGCATCTTGAGAATTTATTTTGTCATTACCTCTTATAGATTGAACAGCTTTTTCTAAAGCCGCTTTGGTTAAACCATGTTGTTTTAATAATTTAGCCACATCACTTTTATCATCAGCCAATGCTAATAAAAACATCTCGCTTGAGATATAAGCATCACCTAGTTTTTGTGAATTTTTTTCTGTTAAATTTAAAAGATTATTTAAATCTCGAGATATTGAAATTTCACCTTGATTACCCTCAACTTTAGGTAATTTATCAATAGTTGATTTAAGCGACACTTTAAGAGGTGCTAAATTAACACCCGCATAAGATAAAAGTGAAGCTGTACTTCCGTCGTCTTGGTCAAGCAAGGCTTGAACCATGTGAACTGGCTCGATATTAGGATTGTCATTCGCATTTGCAAGACTCTGTGCATCAGCAAATGCTTGCTGAAACTTCGTGGTCAATTTATCAAAACGCATGTTAATTCCTCATAAATTAGTCTAATACTTCTTATATGGGGATGAATTGATAAATTTCAATCAGTTTATAGAATTATTTTTTAAACCATTTATCGAGAAATGCTTTAGAGATTTTTCCACTTAATGGAGTAATTTGATGCGTCGCATCATAAAAGTATGTTCTAGGAAGCTCACCGTACCAATTTGGATCAATACTATATCTGAGCCTATCTTCATCAACCTCTGCATATTGATATTGTTGATGCTGAGGGAGATTTGCCTGACTTAAAATTCTTTCAGCTTTTTTAGCAGACTCTTTTCCATCTACACATACTGTGATTAATTTAACGCTTGTATTTTTAGTGAGGACTTTACCAAGTTTTTTAAGGTCTCCTATACAATATGGGCAATCAATAGACCAAAAAGAAATAATCAAAGGCTGATTGAGATATTTCGTCTCGATAGCTTTTCGAGTGTTGATATCAAACGGCATAAAATCATATGCAAATGAAAAGTTCGAAAAAAACAAAAATGTTAAAAGAATCTTTAATTTCATATAGCCTATTCTAGAGATATTAATTGATAGCCATCTTTGATGGTGTTCCAAGAAAGAAACGCTTTATTATTAAATTGAATAAGCTCTGGGTAGTCTGAAACGCCATCAGTTTTTTTAATTACCTTAGATTCTAGCCAATTTTTACCGCCATCTTCTGACACAGATAAAACAATATAGTTACCAAATTCATTAATCTCTTTCCAAGCCAAATAAACTTTTTCATTGATACTTAGCAGTGACGGGTGGCTTGGCTGAAAATTTAAATTTCCAAACCTCTTAGCGGGTGAACTTACCCAAGCATCGCCATCGATTCGCCCATAAAATAAACCTGCTTTCTCTCCTCCATCAAACCAAGCCATGTGAAATCCCCAGTCTCCTCCTTTTGTTATTGCTGGGCCGTGATGCGGGCATGCATCAATTTTCCAACCACCGAAAGTGGCTCTATTAACAACGACGTTATCTTTAATATCAATCTTAGCTACTGCATGATCTCTAATGCCTCCATCATAAAGCTGCCGCCACATAGCAATAATGTTTCCACTCTTGTCATTTGTAAGAGCAATTCTGCAACATTCACAACTGCTATCAATAATTTTTTTCTCAGTTTTAAATGATTCGCCAAAATTTTCTGAGACAGCATAATACAGGGCCGCACCTTT
>JBEGSH010000023.1:0-2831 GCA_041180025.1 Pseudomonadota bacterium
TGGCAATTAATCTTTCTATCACTTGTTTTCTTAAGACACTGTCTGATGGAATTTCAATTTTTTGATTTTTTAGATTGCCAATCACTGAATTAATTTTTTCTTGAAGTTCTTTTTCTGTGATTACATCTTGATCGACTACAGCAATAATGCGATCAAGTTTTTTAATTCCACCTTCAGGCTTTGCATATCCGAGTGAAGCTAGAGTTAAACCAAAGAGAGTTAAGATTAATTGAAAAACGAATGCTATTTTTTTAAGTTGCATATTTAAATTAGTTAAAGTTTGCCTGACGATTAACGTCTGGAATCTGATTGACAGTTCTTACACCCGGAACATTTCTATATAAGAAGTTATTTAATTTATTTGCATCAGAACCAATAGATCCTAGGCCGTTGAGTTCAAGCTGAACAAAAAATGTGTAATTAGGCTGGGGACTTGTGGGCAATGATATTCTGTCGAAAACTGTTCTGGCAACCCAACAGCCACCATCATATTCGAGGCCACCGAGCACTTCGATTGTTTGAGATGTTTTCAAATCATAGTTATATCTTGCTATAGAATAAAAACGATTTCCTAGTGGCCATTGACCGGCTGCATTGAATACTTTTAAGTCTTGAGTGTTATCACTCACATTATCAATCATACGATAACTTAGATTAATCAATTTACCTGGCTCGGGATTATATCGAGAGCTCAAGGTGCTTCTAAGCATGGTGCTAGAAGTTGGATCATATTGAAACATAGCATCTAGATTTAATGAGTTTGCAAGTCTTGCTGTGGCCCCCATAAAGATATCAGAATTTGCTTTTTTGGCCTCCAAGTCTGAACCAAAAATTTTTCGATCTTCAAAGTAATATCTTTGAGCAATAACGCCAGAAAGTCTTTCTTTACCATTTTTATCAATAAATTTTGAAGTTAAAGCCGCTGTGAGTTGATTGGCATCATTAATTCTATCTTGACCGTTATACTGATTTTCAGTAAAGAGTGTTTGCATATTCAAGTCCGCAAGGCCCGTGTCAAAAATTGGCAATGAAGATTGGTTTTTATATGGTATGTAAACATAGAATAATCGTGGCTCTAGAGTATTGGTGTAACTTTGATTAAGAAGATTTATTTTTCTATCAAAGTACATGCCGCTATCTAGAGATAAAATAGGCGTAATAATATCTTTATTGCCCACTGATGAATTATTAAGACTATAAGATCTAATATTTGCAGATAATTTAGGCTTAATATAGCCATAAGTTTCAGTGAATGGAATTGAAATACTTGGGGTCATGCTTAAACGACTCCCTGTAATTTTTTGTTCAGCTGTATAGGTTGATGAGAATTTATCATCTCTATCAAAGTAGGCCCATTGGGATCTAAAATCTAAAATGTAGCTGTCATAATCTTTTCTAGCGGAAAGATCAAGTTGAGGCAGTCTTTGATAAGGCGAATTCGAAGCATTTGTTAGGGTTTGATATTTTTCAGTTAAAGCATTAAATTTCCAGGTATCGCCCGAATAATTGATGTTGGCCCTTTGAGGTAAGTTAACAACGCTCGTGACTTGAATCATAGTTGCTAAATCAGAAAAATAAGTATCATCAGAAACTTTTTGATAGTTATAAGAAGCTGACCATCCATTATTAAATTTATGTTGATGTTCAAGCTTTACAAAATATCGATTATCTTTATTGCTAGCTTGGTCATGATTCATAAATTGAATTTGATTTTTACCGGAATAATTATCCTCTAGGTAACGAAATTCACCATCGATTTGCGGACCTCTTTTACCAAAGTATCTTCCTGTCAGTGTGGCATCCATATTGGGTGAAATATTAAAGTAATAAGGGATTTGAAAATCAAAACCACTTTTTGTTGTAGTTCCAAATGTTGAAGCTAAAAAGCCAGACTTTCTATTCTTATTAAGAGAAAAATTAATATAGGGGGTGTATAGAACGGGAAGGCCTTTAAATTCAACAACTGTATTGGATGCATTAACACGGTCTGTTTTAGTGTTAACTTCCATGTTGCTAGATTTTAAATACCAGTCATCTGAATCAGCTTCACAAGTTGTAACTCGACTCGATTGTAAACGCTTTTTGTTTTCGCCTTCAAAAAAAATTGTTTTAGCATCACCACGAAATTCGTATGTTCTTTTTGTAATAGCAGTACCATTTTTAATAATGGTTTTTTCATTTTTATCTCCAGGCCTTAAATTAAATATGACATCATCCATCTGCCCAGTGCCATCACTTAATTTATAAGAGAGTTTTGAGCCTTTAAGGGACATATTTTCTAAATCAATATTTGTATTGCCATTTGTAGTTAGCTTTTCTGAAACTTCATCGTACTCAATCACTTCGGCCTTAATAGTTTTATTGCCTTTTTTAAGAATGGCATTGCCTCTGGCTTTCATTTTTCGATCAAGTAGGGTTTCGAGATTGTCACCTTCAATTTCAACTGAGTCTTGAGAAATTTCTGGAGATTTTTTTTCGCTTACCAAATCTTCAGCAGATGAAAGCTGAGGAAGCAGCAAAAGCAATAGCCATAGCGGTGAGATTGTTTTTTTAAACATTGAATTTTGCTGAAGGAGCAAGCAGGAGTGCTATAGTTTTAATGTTGAATATTTCATAAACGTTAAAATCTCATATTTTAACTATTTTATCAACTTAAATTTATTAATAATCAGGTAGTTATATAATTTACTTCATTAAGCTAACTGCTTTAAATGTAGAATTTTTTTTAAAAATTGCTAGGTGTTTTTTATTGTGACTCGCGAACTTCAAATCACTGAATGGTTAAATAATATACTTAAAAATCAAGAGTATACGATAAAACCTGCTTCATC
>JBEGSH010000024.1:0-4252 GCA_041180025.1 Pseudomonadota bacterium
GTCTTTCATTGGTGCGTGATTCAGGTTGTAAATCAGGTTTGGTATTTAACCCAGCCACCCCACTCGATTATCTTGATCATGTGATGGATAAAATTGATATGGTCTTACTCATGTCAGTGAATCCAGGATTTGGCGGTCAAAAATTCATTCCTGAAACGCTCAATAAACTTAAAATCGCACGTCAAAAAATTGACGCCTACTATGAAAAAACAGGCCGTCAAATTTGGTTGGAGGTCGACGGTGGTGTGAACGCAAATAATATTGCAGAAATTGCAAAAGCAGGTGCTGATACTTTTGTGGCAGGCTCTGCTATTTTCGGCGCAGGTAAAGATACCGATCCTAATCGTTACGACACCGTGGTGAAATCATTACGCGCATCTCTTGCATCTCTTTAATTAAAAAAACATGAAGAAGCTTAAAAATAGCTTCTTCATGTTTCTATCATGACTACCTTAATCACATCAGATCAATTTAACGCTTATAAGAATGAAGGATTTAACTTCATTCCATTAGTGAAATCTTTTGATGTCGGTCATGAAACACCTTTATCAATTTATCAAAAATTAGCGAACCTTCCTTTTTCTTATCTTTTAGAATCTGTGGAAGGTGGTGAGCGCTTTGGTCGTTATTCGATTATTGGACTTCCCTCTAAAAAAAGAATTGTGATTCGCGATGATGTGATCGAAGTCATTGATCAAAATAAAGTCATTCAAAAAGAAGTTACACAAAATCCACTCGATTTTATTCAAGACTATTTAACTCAATTTAAAGTGCCATCCGATATTGAATTGCCTCGGTTCGCAGGTGGACTTGCGGGTTATTTTGGCTATGAAACCATTCAATATATTGAATCTCGTTTAAAGCATAAAAAAACAAAAGATATTTTAGGTGTGCCTGATATCTTACTCATATTATCTGATGAACTTATTGTGGTTGACAATGTGGCACGTAAAATTTTTATCGTGAGTTATGCAGATCCATCGATTCAAAATGCTTATGCATTAGGCATTGAAAGATTAGATAAACTTCATGATCAACTTCATCAATCGATTGAATCTCCTACACCACAAACATTAAATCAAACTGAAGCTCATTCTGAATTTGGTGAAGATGCTTTTAAGAAAGCCGTTGAAAAAGCTAAGTCCTATATTTTTGAAGGTGACATCATGCAAGTGGTTTTATCACAAAGAATGTCACAAACATTTGAAGCTTCTCCATTAGCACTTTATGAATCGCTTCGCACATTAAATCCATCACCTTACATGTTTTATTATCATATGGATGATCATCATGTGGTGGGCGCATCCCCTGAAATTTTAGTGAGACTCGAAGATGAAACCGTGACGGTAAGACCTATTGCAGGCACCCGCCCTCGCGGTAAAACTAAAGATGAAGATTTGAAATTAGAAAAAGAATTATTGAGCGACCCTAAAGAATGTGCAGAGCACGTTCAACTGATGGACTTAGGCCGAAATGATATTGGACGAGTCTCTCAATCAGGCTCGGTCAGAGTGACAGACAATATGACGATCGAGCGATATTCCCATGTCATGCACATCGTATCGAATGTGGAGGGTATATTAAAACCCAATATGCATGCGATGGATGTGTTGAAAGCAACTTTTCCAGCAGGCACTGTGAGTGGCGCACCTAAAGTACGTGCAATGGAAATTATTCATGAATTAGAACCGAGTAAGCGCGGCATTTATGCAGGTGCGGTCGGTTATTTAGGTTTTGATGGCGATATGGATGTGGCCATCGCTATTCGAACAGGCGTGATTAAAAACAAAACGCTTTATGTGCAAGCAGGTGCAGGTATTGTGGCAGATTCTATTCCACATAATGAATGGGTTGAAACACAAAATAAAGCAAAAGCGGTATTACGTGCCGCAGAAATTGTGCAATCAGGAAAATAAATTATGTTACTCATGATTGATAACTACGATTCATTTACTTATAACCTTGTTCAGTATTTGGCTGAGCTTAAACAAGAAGTCGAGGTCCATCGTAATGACGAGATTACGATTGATGAGATCAAAAAAAAGAATCCTCAATATATTGTGTTGTCCCCTGGCCCTTGTACACCGAATGAGGCAGGAGTCTCTCTAGAAGTGGTTAATACATTCAAAGGTGCGATCCCCATTCTAGGTGTTTGCCTAGGACATCAAACCATCGGTCAAGCTTTTGGCGGAAAAATTATTCATGCCAAAACATTGATGCATGGTAAAACTTCACAAATCCATCACACCAACCAAGGTGTCTTCAAAGATTTGAAAAATCCATTTACAGCAACACGCTATCATTCACTCGTGATTGAGCGTGCAACATTGCCTGATTGCTTGGAAGTTACCGCATGGACAGATGATGAAGAAATTATGGGTGTTCGTCATAAGACATTGCCTATTGAAGGTGTGCAATTTCATCCTGAATCAGTACTCACCGAACATGGACATGATCTACTAAATAATTTCTTAAAAACTTATGGCTAACAAAGATTCAAAAGAGTTATCAGTAAAAGACTTTATGCAGTCTTTAATGTCAGGTGTGTTAAGTGATGACATTATTGAATCTTATGTTTTAGCGCTCAATGAAAAAGGGCTCACTTCTGAAAATATTTTTGATGCAGCCACTGTGATGCGTCAATTTGCAAAACAAGTCGACATTCAAGACAAAACATACCTTGTGGATACATGTGGTACAGGAGGGGATGGCATACAAACATTTAATGTGTCGACTTTAAGTGCAATTGTGGCGGCAAGTGCCGGTGTCAAAGTGGCTAAACATGGTGGTCGCTCAGTCTCATCGAAGTGCGGAAGCGCTGATGTGTTAGAAGCTTTGGATGTGAACGTCAATTTAACCCCTGAAAAAGTAGCTTCACTTGTGAATGATATTGGTATTGCTTTTATGTTTGCACCCAACTTTCATCCAGCCATGCGATATGCAGCACCGGTCCGAAAAAAATTAGGTGTGAGAACGATTTTTAATGTTTTAGGACCACTTGCTAATCCAGCTTCAGCGACTCACCAAGTGTTAGGTGTCTATGAAGCATCACTCACAGAAACGATGGCTGAAGTGCTATCAAAACTCGGAAGTGAACATGTGATGGTCGTGCATGGTGAAGATGGTATGGATGAAATTTCAATTTCGAGTGAGACTAGAATTAGCGAACTTAAAAATAAATCGATCACCACCTTCACTATTAAACCGACTGATTTTGGATTGAATATGGCAGACCTTAAAACGATTCAAGTCGAAAATGTCGATGCATCCAAAGCGATGATGCTTGACGTATTAGAGGGTCACCAAGGACCTCATCGCGACATCACACTTCTCAATGCAGGGGCTGCGATTTATGTCAGTGGACTCACCTCCACCCTAAAAGAAGGTATTGAAAAAGCTGCGTTAGTGATAGATCAAGGTTTAGCGCTTAAAAAACTAGAAGCATTGAAAGTAGCATCGCATGGCTAATATTCTTGACACCATCATTGCGACTAAATTTGAAGAAATTAAAGAGTCGCAAAAAATTAAATCAATCGATCAACTTAAAGATGAAGTGATAAACGCATCTCAACCCAGAGGTTTTGTAAAAGCGATTGAAACGCAACTATCAAAAAATAAAGCAGCGGTGATTGCTGAAATCAAAAAAGCAAGTCCATCCAAAGGTGTCATTCGAGAAAATTTTAATCCAAAAGAAATTGCCATCTCTTATGAAAAAGGTGGGGCGACTTGTTTATCTGTACTCACCGATCAGCAATATTTCCAAGGCCACGCTAACTATTTAAAAGAAGCAAGAGCTGCATGCAGTCTCCCCGTATTGCGTAAAGATTTTATGGTAGATTCATATCAAATTTATGAGGCGCGTGCGATGGGGGCTGATTGTGTTCTTCTCATCGTCGCAGCACTTCCTTTAAGTTTAATGCAAGAGCTCGAAGAAATCACACATAGTTTAGGTATGAATGTTTTGGTCGAAGTGCACAATCAAGAAGAGCTTGATTTAGCATTGCAATTAAAAACACCCCTTCTAGGCATTAACAATCGCAATTTAAAAACGTTTGATGTTTCACTCACCACGACTTTTGATTTAATTAAAAATATAGGTAAAGATAAAATGATTGTGACTGAATCAGGTATCTTTACATCGAATGATGTGAAGTTGATGCAAGATCATCATGTGAATACCTTTCTTATTGGAGAGGCTTTTATGCGAGAATCAGATCCAGGACAATCCTTAAAAAATTTATTTCAATTTTAA
>JBEGSH010000025.1:0-6746 GCA_041180025.1 Pseudomonadota bacterium
CGGCGAATTTAAAGAAGGCTCCGGACACCATCATTTATTAATAAATCAGTCTTATATAGAAAAAGGCACAACGATTCCTGCGGATTCAAATCATTTACATTTTGGGAAAGCACAGACAGAAACAGAACTTAATCTAAATGCTGGCGTTTACACACTTACACTTCAATTTGCCGATGGATATCACCGTTCTTATGGAAAGACTTTAAGTAAGAGTATTCAGATTGAAGTTAAGTAGAACTCAACACACCTATGCTTCGCAATAAAGAAGAGCTTTTTAAAAAATCTGTTCTTCTTGTAGCCGTAGCTAATTTAAGTTATTTTTTTGTTGAATTTTTTGTTGCGCGGCATATTCATGCCACCTCTCTTTTTGCCGATAGTATTGATTTTCTAGAAGATGCCTCGATTAATCTTCTTATCTTTCTTGCATTACATTGGACATCAAAAAATAAAGCAAGGCTTGGTAAAGTCTTGGCCATCATTTTAGTTATCCCGGCTTTTGCTTTTTTATACACAGCATGGCAAAAATTTTACATGCCTTCAGTTCCAGATCCTTCCATGCTTTCTATGACAGGGTTTGGAGCCTTATTGATTAATATGAGTTGCGCGTACGTATTGATGCAATTTAGAAATTATCAAGGGAGCTTATCTCGAGCCGCTTTTCTTTCTGCGCGAAATGATGCCTTAGCTAATATAGCTATTATTTTAGCGGGTTCAATAAGCTTTATATGGTATTCAATATGGCCAGATTTACTCGTTGGTTTTTTTATTATGGCTATTAATCTTGATGCGGCTAAGGAAATTTGGGAAGCTTCCGAGAGCTCAGATATTGAACTGAAGCCTTAGAGTTTTTTAATCAAGAAATGAACAAATATAGAATATTTTAGTCACTATAAAAATGAAATTTATTTTTACTATCATTTCTTTAATGTCCTTGCTCAGTATTGCGGGATGCCAACATCTTTCGCAAAAAAATCCAACACTTAAAGCTGAGCTTACTGTTTTTCATGAACTTCCAAAAGACTTTAAACCTTCTACCGTTGCCATTGTGCCCTGGCACCAATCTCAAAAAAGCTCATTAGAGTTTAAGAATTATTCGGCCATCTTAAAAGAGCGTATCGAGAAATTGGGTTTTACTGTCGTAGATCATTCTAAAAAACCTGAACTGCTTCTTTTCTTTGATTATGGAGACGACAATGGTAAGGAAATGACTGAAACCTATACCATTCCTGATTTTGGTATGATCGGTTACACAGGGTACTCTTTGAATTCCTGGGGCATGTATACTGGTATGCCTATGTACGGATATCGCGGCTATCAAACCCATATTAATAAATATACTTTATTTACTCGATATATTCGTATTGATATAGCGCAACCCAAAACCAAGGGCACTGAGCTTGATAAAATTTATGAAGGCCAGTTAAAAAGCAAAGGCACATGTTCAAAACTTACTGTGACGCTTCCATATCTTATTGATATGTATTTCCAGAATTTCCCTGGAAAAAATAATGATACGCAGTCTCTTGAAAAATCCTGGGATGGCGTTTGCTAAATTTTTAATATGAAATCTTTAGCCTTTAAAAATTTAATCCTCTTTCTCCTCCTTGTCCCAGGTATATGTTTTGCAAAAGATTGGAATTTTGATGTCTTTATGGATGACAAATTAATTGGAGAACACTCTTTTCAGCTCAAAGAACAAGATAAATTTAATCAGCTCACCAGTAATGCTCAGTTTAAAGTAACGCTTTTATCTATTCCTGTTTATAAGTACAAACATCTATCCCAAGAGCTATGGAATAAGGATTGTTTGCATGCCGTCGAATCCTCGACACAAGATGGAGGAGATGATTACAAAGTGTTAGGTAAAACAGAAGCAAACACTTTTAAGTTAATTGAACCTATTAAAGAAGCATTTGTAGCCGATTGCCCGATGACCTTTAGCTATTGGAATCCTCTTATGCTAAAGCAGAAAAAACTTTTAAATGTTCAAACAGGGGAATACCCGGAAGTATCGATTAAATATTTGGGTAAAAAGCCTATTAAGGTTAAAAATGAAAATTTAGAAGCCGATTCCTATCAACTTTTAGCGCCTAAAATTAATATACAGTTGTGGTATAAAGATAACAAGGAATGGGTTAAGTTAGAATCTGTCACACCTGATAACCACCATATTGTTTATACGCTTAAGTAAATATCATTGATAGAAGTCTTGGGGCAATTAATACCAGGCTATTCAAACAATCCTGAAATCAGTTTTTTTATGGTAATTTCTAAGTATAGAGAATTTACTATTTCCATATGGGCATGCATATTCAGCAAAATTCATTAACGAGTCAATTAATAGGCAAGAATCTTGCTCACACTTATTTTTGTTCTCCTTATATAAAAAGATTATTTGAGGCTGATCAAGATCTTGAACAACAGTCACTTGGACACCTAGGTCATCCATTTAGTCGTCAAGAGATGGAATCGTGGCTGAATAATCGCCAAATTTCAGATGAAGCAAGTTTAAATCAATCGCTTCGAAAATTACGTCAATACGTTATCGCCAATATTATTCTTCGTGATCTTAATAAGCTAGCTGATTTAGATGAAGTTTTAGTATCAGTCACTACGCTTGCTGAAATAACTTTAATTCAAGCGCATCAATTTCATTTCAATTCCCTTAAGAACATTCATGGCTCCCCCATAGGATTAAATGGTGAAGAGCAACAATTAAGTATTGTTGGTATGGGTAAGTTAGGCGGAGAAGAGCTTAATGTTTCATCTGATATTGATCTTATTTTTACTTATCCCGAAGAGGGTGAAACTGAAGGTAAAGAATCTATAACTAATCAAAGTTTTTTTATTAAGCTTGGAAAAAAAATCATATCGAGTCTCCATGACATCACAGAAGATGGATTTGTATTTCGTGTAGATATGCAATTAAGACCTTTCGGTTCCGAGGGTCAAATAACATGCAGTTATCAGATGCTAGAAGACTACTATCAAAAATACGGACGAGAATGGGAAAGATATGCTTGGGTAAAAGGTCGCGTTATCATGGGGCCTCAAATAGAGCTTAATAAAATTATTGACCCTTTTGTGTATCGCAGATATTTGGATTACGGCGCATTAAACTCTATGCGCGACTTAAAGAGTCAAATCCAAAATGATGTCAATAAAAGAGGCATTCAGGAGAATATAAAACTTGGTCGTGGCGGTATTCGTAAAATTGAGTTTATCGCGCAGGTCTATCAATTAATTAGAGGCGGCCAAGACAAAGCTTTAAAAATAAAATCACTTTTGCCGACATTAAAACTCCTAGAAACTAAAAATTTACTATCTACCAAAGCTGTTAAATCATTAACTGAAGCCTATCGATTCTTAAGAGATCTTGAGCACAGACTTCAGTATATGGAAGACATGCAAACACAAGAGCTTCCAAAGTCTGATGAAAGCAAATTAAGAGTCGCAAAATCGATGCAATTTGATGATTGGAATTTGTTTTATCGAGAACTTGAAATCCATAGAGCAAATGTAGAGTTATATTTTAATGAGGTTTTTAAAGAAGCAATTAAAAATGAGGATTCACCCGAATTAAATATTGCTAAAGCGCTCTGGAATAGTACTTTGAAGTTAGAAGATGCTCATAAGTTTCTTGAGAGCTTAGGATATAAATTACCTGGTGACGCTCATCAAGTGCTTGATGGACTTAAGCATAGTTCCCGTTATCTTCATTTACCTGAATCCAGTCGACAACGATTCGATTTGTTAATACCTTTAATCGTAAATGAAGTGTCTTCCACTTCAGATTCTTACGCAACATTGGTAAGAATGATTTCAGTTTTAGAGAGTATATGTCGACGTGCAAGTTATCTTGCGATGCTGACAGAAAACCCCAGCGCACTAAAGATACTTATTAAATTGTCTGAAGCAGGCCCTTGGCTTACTCAATATCTCATTCAACATCCGATTTTAATTGATGAACTTCTTGATATTAATCATTTTTATACAAAACCAGATTTTACTGAAATCAAAGTGAGACTTCAAAAAGATTTACGAGATGCTAAGGATGATATTGAGCAGCAAATGAATGTGATGCGAAATATTAAGCATGCCACGATTTTTAAATTAGCGGCGCTAGAAATTATCGGTGATGTATCGGTTGAAAATCTCTCTGATTATTTAACTGAACTTGCCGATATATTAATTGAAGAAACATTAGATCTAGTATGGAGTCATATGTATTCAGATCAAACTCATTCACCTAAGTTTGCAGTGATTGCTTATGGAAAATTCGGTGGTAAAGAAATGAGTTATACGTCAGATTTAGACATTGTATTTATCTATAATGATAAACAAGATGGTATGGCCGAGAAATATGCAAGATTTGCACAGCGCATTAATAGTTGGCTCAATACCTATACATCTTCAGGTGTGCTTTATGAAATTGATCTCGCATTAAGGCCTGATGGTGCCAGTGGGCTTTTAGTGAGTTCAATTGATGCTTTTAGAGATTACCAATTAAAAAGAGCTTGGACTTGGGAGCATCAGGCGATTACACGGGCGAGATTCTGTGCTGGAGATAAAGAAATAGGTAGCCAATTTGAAAAGATTCGATTGGATATTTTAAATGCTCCAAGGGATATAAATCAGTTAAAGAAAGATATCTTAGATATGCGTGAAAAAATGCTCGAAAAACATAAAGTCGATCATCAGCATTTCGATTTAAAACAAGATCGCGGTGGCATTATAGATATTGAATTTATTGTGCAATATTTTGTATTGGCTTTTAGCGCTTCATATAAAGAACTCACTCAAAATATTGGTAACATTGGGTTGCTTAATCTTTTTAGTCAGAAAAATTTGATAGAAGCTGCAACAGCAAAAAAACTTATTGATGCTTATCGGTTATATAGATCACTCCAGCATCAGTTAGGACTTGAAGCTAAATTAGATGGAAAGGTGTTGCTTTCTGAAGTTGATCATTATCCCATTGAAGTTATATCCATTTGGAAGCTAGTTTTTAATCATTAATTATGAAAAGTTTTGAATGTTAGCGGTAGGTAAATTTAGACATTTAAAATGTTAAAATCCCTTATAAAAATAAATTAGCAAAACAAAAATTATGATTAGCGCACTCATTATTATCTTCGTCATCACATACGCTTCAATTACGCTCGAACATTCCATAAAAATTAATAAATCAGCGACTGCATTACTGGGTGCAGGATTATTGTGGACTATTTATGCGATTGCAACTCATAATCCCAGCGATGTAGGCCATCAGTTAAGTGAGTCTATTGCCTCGACAGCTGAAATCGTTTTCTTCTTAATTGGTGCCATGACGATAGTTGAGGTGATTGATGCGCACAATGGATTCGAAGTTATTACCTCCCGTATAAAGACTAAAAAACTGACATCACTTCTATGGATCATAGGGTTCTTAACTTTTTTCTTGAGTGCAGTATTAGATAATTTAACAGCTACCATAGTGATGATTTCACTCACCAGGAAATTATTACAAAAGCAAGAAGATAGACTTTTATTTGCAGCGATGGTGGTAATTTCAGCTAATGCAGGCGGTGCTTGGTCGCCTATTGGTGACGTGACAACCACTATGTTGTGGATTGGCGGACAAGTCACTACATTGGCCATTATCAAAGGTTTATTCTTAGCGTCATTAGTTAACTTAATCGCACCCTTATTATTTGTTAGCCATTCATTAAAAGGTAAGCTTATTTCAACACAAACTAAAACATATAGTTCATCAGTGATGCTGACATCCGATTTTGAGCGTAATACGATGTTCTATCTTGGCCTTGGTATTTTAATTTTAGTGCCTGTATTTAAAACAGTGACGCATTTACCACCCTTTATGGGCATCCTTTTTGGATTAGGAATTCTTTGGTTGGTAGGGGATCTAATACACTACAAAAAGGAAGATGCAGATAAAGCGCAATTTACCTTAGCCCATGCATTGCATCGTATCGATATGACGTCGATTGTCTTTTTTATTGGTATTTTATTAGCTGTCGCAACACTCGAGCATAGCCATATACTCCATTCATTCTCTGAATTTTTAGATAAAACAATAGGTCGTCAGGATTATATTGTGACCTTATTGGGCTTATTGAGTGCTGTCGTTGATAATGTACCCCTTGTCGCAGCTTCAATGGGGATGTATGACTTAACTCAATATCCAGCTGATAGTTTTCTATGGGAATTTATGGCTTATTGTGCAGGGACAGGCGGATCAATACTCATTATTGGTTCGGCAGCGGGGGTCGCTGCCATGGGCTTAGAAAAAATCCCATTTTTTTGGTATGTTAAAAAGATTAGTTGGTTAGCTTTGATAGGTTATTTTGCAGGAATAGCTGTTTATATAATCCAATATAACTTAACCCATTAAATCGGTTTATTAATGAATCTTTGTTGAACAAATAGGGCAGGTACATTTCCAAGAATGTACAAGCCATTCAAATGCTTCAGTTCTATTTTTGTATTTCATCACCGTTTCCCAAGTTATTAAACATATATTTTGAAGGCAGATCTTACCCCTTCAGATTATACGAAAAAAAAGCCTAGTATGAACCAGGCTTTTTAGTTTTTTCATTTGTAATTAACAATTACTTGTTCATTACGTACATTGTGACTTCAAAGCCAAAACGCATTTCAGTAGCTGCTGGAGTTGTCCACATAATATTTTTCCTTAAAGTTGTTTAAAATAAAATTAATAATGTCTAATTTATTAATTCACTTGT
>JBEGSH010000026.1:0-70361 GCA_041180025.1 Pseudomonadota bacterium
AAAAAGTCAGTCCAAAAGTGATGAGATATTTTGAGAGACGCTCTATGGCAAAGGACGATCTTTCATTTAACACTTATCACTACACAGATGTCTTAGTTATTCCATACTTAAAGATAATCAAACGAAATAAAACTCAAACATTCCGTGATCTATCTGAAGATGAAGTTACATTAATATTTAGAGCGATATATTCCATGCTTGTAAGGCCATTCATAGAAAGTAATCCTATTGCAGGCACAAGAGAACATAGAAGGATTGTGGTAGAAAATATCACCAGATTACTTGGCAAGTAAAATCTCCGGATTTCGGATATTTTGTAACACACCCCTATTCGACGCCTACCAAAATCCTCTGCTCTGAACCTTCTGCCTCGCCCACAAATACTGTAAAATATCAATTTCTGGGGGATTAGCTCAGTTGGTAGAGCAGCGGACTCTTAATCCGTTTGTCGCGAGTTCGACCCTCGCATCCCCCACCACTAAAATTAGTTTATTTCTCATAATCTCTATTAAAATTTAATTTTCTAAATCAAGGAATAACAATGGCTACAGCCGTAATTATTAAACACCCAAATTCGGGCATGATTAAAATTGGTTACTATGGTTTTAGCTGGACTTATCTTTTTTTTGGTTGGTTTGTGCCGCTTTTTAGAGGTGAATTAGGTGTGGCTGCGCTTCATATGCTTTTTTCAATTATCACATTAGGGCTATGGCAAGTGATTGTAGCTTTTTTGTATAACAGACAATATATGACGCGTATGTTTCTGACTGGATGGGTTTTAGCAGACTCAGAAGGTAATAATGAAATAGCCGCTCAAAGACTTGGTGTTGTATTGCCGAAACGTGGACGCAAATAAAACTCTATTTCTTTTTACTGCAGATACTCTTTAAATATAAATCATTAAGCGTTTTAGGTTTAATTGTTTGCCAATCTAATGCCTCACCTTTATTAAATAAAGCACGGCCTTGCCCCATAGGCTCTGGGTATAGCGCGTAAGCTAGAATTCTCATTTTACGAGCCTTACAATCAAATTCTGATCTATTTTTAATAGATCGATATTGAAGATTTTTAATGGTTTGTGGTTCAGCGTAATTTTGCAAATACCACGCTCTTGTCTTATGTCCATTTTTACTCATAAGGGCATAATCTATGTAATGATCGGCATCGTCTTGATGCACCAAGGACCAATCAGCGAAGGAACGAATCGGAATGAGAAAAAAAAGAAGCAGAAAAAATTTCATGATACAAATCATCGCATTTAATAAATCTTTTCTCAACTTGAAACTTCTGAGAAATGACGGCTTGTCTATTCGCTGAAGGCTGAGCATAATAAAACATCGTTTAATTTAAGACATAAAAATGAAAAAAATACGTTGGGGTATTCTAGGGGCTGCGCGCGTAAATGAACGACTTCTTCCAGCTATTGCGAATAGTCCTTTTGGTGATCTTGTTGCCATTGGAAGTCGAAGAGCAAATGCCGCGGTAGAATGTTTAGAAAAATATCAACCCAGCCTTAAAGGTAAAGTTAAAACTTTTAATTCACTAGACGAAGTGATTTGTCATCCCGATATAGATGCTATCTATATTCCACTTTCAAATGAAGAACATGCCGAGCCAGCTCTTAAAGCAATCAATAATAAAAAACATGTGTTAATTGAAAAACCCATCACTCTTCATTCAAAAGAAGTTAAAGCAATTCAAGAAGCTGCCGATAAAAATCATGTCAAAGTGATGGAAGGTTTTATGTATGTCTTTCATCCGCAATTTGATCGCGTAAAAGAAATCATCAACTCAGGACTATTAGGCGATGTTCAATATGTGCATTCTATGTTTTCTTTTCCAATCCAGCCTGCACGTTTTTATCGTATCGATCGTTCGATTGAAAATGGTGGTGGTGCACTTTGGGATATCGGGCCCTATGCCATTCATACGATAAGGCAATGCTTTGAGCAGAATCCTCAATCAATTGTTGCAAAAAGCCATCTCAATGAACACGGGGCAGATCTTACAACCTCAGGGATGATCGATTTTGGAAATAATAGACGTGCACAATTTGATATCAGCTTTGAATGTGTTAGACGTTCTCAATTTGAAATATTTGGATCAAAAGGGAAATTAATGTGCCATACAGTATGGCAGCATGAGAACGATGAAGCCTTATTAACCTTAACAACGGATGAAGATGGTGTAAAAAATGAACATATCAAGAAAGCCAATCATTTTACGCTTGAGATTGATCACTTTAACCAATGCATCATCAATAATACCGCACCTAAACTTTCTTTAGATGATGCGTTTTGGAATACAAAAACATTGGAAGCTATTCAATCATCGATCAAATCAAAAACCTGGATTCATCTTTAAAAGCTTTAGACACAAAAAAAGCCCGCTTAAAGCGGGCTTTTTTTAAATCTGAATAATTACTTATTCATTACATACATTGTAACTTCGAAACCGAAACGCATTTCAGTAGCAGCTGGAGTTGTCCACATGATGTTTATCCTTTTATTAAGTTAATAAGAAATTACTTAAATGTAATCTTACTCGGACTAAAAAAGTAAGCACCTTTAGGATCATGAATGAGGTCTCATGAAAATCATGAGAGATAAGGCACTAAAACAATATGTTTATATAAAAAACTATATAAATCAATAACTTATAAAACTATACCTTAGCTGGCTTAGGTTGTGGTTTTTTACCTTTAGATTCTTTTCTCTTATCTTTACTACCCATATATCACCTCTTAAATAGGTTGATTAAATGAATATTGTATACGAAAGGCTAGGGCTTCAGCCGCTTCTTCATTACTTTTTCGTACTCTGGAAAATAATGCGAAATTACCTCTAAGTCGAACTGAGAAAGAATGGAGTTATTTGACTCTCGCTCCAATAAAAACTCAAACGATGCTTTGATTAAATTCTCATGAGAGACTTTACCATCCGTTAGCGACTTATAAAAATCATTTGAAAGATGAACCACGTGTTGTGTGGTCGATTTTAATTTCACTGTGACCTCAAAATCAGAATCTTTAATTAATTTAATCGTAATCATTTACGTCTTAATGTTGCTTCTTTACCCCAGCGCTTAACTAGAAGATAGAGAATGAAGAAAGAGCAAATTACAAATGTAATTCTAATGGGAAGGTAAGTTAAATCAGAAAATATGTACTGCAAAAATACATAGGGCGTTAAAAGTATCGCAGAAATAACGCGCGCCCAATATAACTTATTTAATTGATTACTTTTTTTGTTCTTTTGATAAATCTTCCATGATATGAATGCAAAAGAAAAAGCAGCAATTAAGAATAAAATGCCGCCATACATAATTATCATGAATATATCCATATCAAATCCAAATTAAAATACGTTTATCCAAAAAACCAATAACAAACAGCAATAGAAGCTAATACTCCAACAAGATCTGCAAATAATGCACATGCCACCGCATGTCGGGCTCGCTGAATACCTACTGCGCCGAAATAAACAGCTAAAACATAAAATGTAGTTTCGGTACTTCCTTGCACAGTAGCTGCTAATAATGATGGAAAGCTATCTACACCGTGAGTTGTCATAGTATCAATCAACATAGCTCTTGCGGCACTGCCAGAGAAAGGCTTTACAAGTGCAGTAGGCAATGCATCAACAAAACGTGTATCCCAATCAAAGCTATGAGCTAAATAACGAATCATATCTAAAGTAAAATCAAGTGCTCCTGATGCTCGAAGAACACCAACTGCACATAACATTGCAATTAAATAAGGAAGTAAATTTTTTGATACATCAAAACCTTCTTTAGCACCTTCAATAAATGATTCATACACTGGCACACGCTTTAAAACACCAATTACAAGAAAAGTAATAATCAATCCAAAAAGTACAGCATTACCTAAGAAAGAGGAGAATGCTCCTAATGCCGCAGCTGATAAGTGACTTAAGAAAAAGATAAATGCACTTAATAAAACAGCTATTGTTAGCATCCAAGTCAATACAACAGAATCATTCATTTTAATGCGTTGAGTAAATGCAACAGAAAAAAATCCAGCTATCGTAGATGCACTTGTCGCTAAAAGAATAGGTAAAAATACAAGAGTAGGATCTACAGCACCTTGTTGAGCACGATACATAAAGATTGATACAGGTAGCAAAGTAAGTGAAGAAGCGTTCATTACTAAAAATAAAATTTGTGCATTGCTTGCAATCTTAGGTGTCGGATTAAGTGACTGCAAGGATCGCATCGCTTTTAGTCCAATAGGTGTCGCCGCATTATCAAGACCTAATCCATTTGCAATAAAATTCATAGTCATAAGACCGACTGCTGGATGCTTTTTAGGAACCTCAGGCATAAGACGTCTAAATAATGGCGAAAGCCAACCTGCAATTTTTTCAATCAAACCAGCTTGTTCGGCAATTTTTAAAAAGCCCAACCATAGTGTTAGCGTTCCGAAAAGCAATATCATGACTTCAACGGATAATTTCGCCATAGAAAAAAGACTGTCTACCATGCGAGCAAATACTTCGAGATCGCTTAAGTTAGCCCATCGCCATAATGCGCTTAACAAAGCGATAAAGAAAAAACTCACCCATAGCGTATTTAATATCGAACCATTAAGCTTAAGCTTCGATGAAGTTTTATTTTGATAAGGTTGGTTAATTTTTATAATAACTCACCCAGTGCGAGTTGCTAGATTTAAAGATGTATGAAAATTATAAGGCTAAGAAATCTATTTTTGAAAACTAATTCATCGCTTTAATTGGTCGGAGCGGTGAGATTCGAACTCACGACCCCTTGCACCCCATGCAAGTACGCTACCAGGCTGCGCTACGCCCCGAAAACTAAAACAATGATGAATTACTTTTTAAGTAGCTCGATAATGCTGAGCAATTCATCTTTAATCGATTTGATATTAAGGCCGGCAAGAGAATTGGATTGATTGAGATTTTCTAAAGGCAATTCAACCTGACCCTGTTTGGTCACTTGAAGTTCTCTAGGTGGTTCAGCTTGCTTTACTTCCTTAACAAAATTTTTATCTTTCAGTCGCTGTTTAGCGCCTTGAATCGTAAAGCCTTCGTCATGAAGGAGCTCTCTAATTTTACGAATGAG
Organism: Pseudomonadota bacterium; assembly: GCA_041180025.1. Taxonomy (GTDB): domain Bacteria; phylum Pseudomonadota; class Gammaproteobacteria; order Burkholderiales; family Methylophilaceae; genus Methylopumilus. Next base: position 5,101 of record JBEGSH010000026.1, read on the forward strand.
AAGTACTTCAGGTAATTGATAATAACGACGATTGCCACGTCGTTTGACGTCTTTGAGTTGATCAAACTCCTGCTCCCAATATCGGAGCACATGCGCCTTGACGAGACAAAGCTCACTTACCTCTCCGATTGCAAAATATCTCTTTGAAGGTATTTCAGGTAAGACGGGGGATTTAAGCTTTCTTTCCAGAGTAGTTCTCTTCTACATTGCTTTTTAGTTTTTGACTCGCGTGAAAAGTTACTACACGTCTTGCTTTGATAGGAATCTCTTCGCCCGTTTTAGGATTGCGACCTGGTCTTTCTGATTTTTTTCTTAATTCAAAATTGCCAAAACCAGATAATTTGATACTGTCACCATTTTCGAGTGCATTGCGAATTTCTTCAAAAAAAGCTTCCACCATGTCTTTGGCTTCACGCTTATTTAAACCTACGCGGTCAAATAGTATTTCGGATAAATCTGCTTTAGTTAATGTCATAACAGCCTACTTTTAAATCGGTATTAAATATGGGATTAGTTGCGGAGCGTTGCGCCAAATTGTTTTTCAAGTAATTCAACGATTTTTGATACAGAAGAATCAGCTTCACTATCAACTAATGTCTTTGAAGTATCCTGCATAAGTATCAGAAATGCAACACTTTTTTTGTTTTCGGCAATGCCTTTTCCTTGGTAAAGATCGAATAAAGCCATTTTATTTAAGAACGGAATTTTAGCCTTATTTACCGCATCTAAAATCGAATCGACCTCAACTGAGTCGTCTACTACGATAGCAATATCGCGTCTTACGGGAAGGAATTTTGAGATTTCTTCGTATTTAAATACCTTATCTTCCAAAAGCTTGTCCATTTTTAATTCAAAAATAAAGGGAGCTTTAGGCAAGGAAAAATATTGCTGCCATTTTGGATGTAATTTACCCACCCAACCTATCGATTCTACGTCCAAAAAGACTTCTGCAGATTGTCCTGGATGAAGCGCAAATGGAGTTTTATCACTTCTTTTAAATGTGAGCGGTTTAGACGTTAAAGCTTCAACATGCGCTTTTATGTCATAGAAATCAATATCGCGAATTTTGTCAGCCCATTGCTCAGGCATAAAACTACCGTAACTTAGTCCCGATATCACTTCGGTCTCAATAAAATCTTTTTTTGCGCCATGGAAAGTTTGTGCGATCTCAAAAATATTTAAACGCGATACTTGGCGATTTAAATTGTAAGTTAAAACTTCAAGATGACTACCCCATAAAGATGATCGCATCGTCGACATCTGGCTTGCGATTGGATTCTGTAATTGAATCGGATTAGAATTTCCGTGCAATGATTTCTCAATCTCATTTTCAATAAAGCTATAAGTCACTACCTCATAAAAACCACGAGATGTGAGTGTTTCTTTAAGGTCACGATGATAAGTACCGGATGTGGGCAACATCACTTGATGGCTCAGAGGATGATGTGAAGGAATTTTATCGTAGCCATATAATCGCACAACTTCCTCAATCAGATCTTCTTCAATAGCAATGTCAAACCGATAAGAAGGAGGTGTGACTTTGAATCCTTCGATTGTTTTATTTACTTCAAAACCTAATTGAAGAAATATTCGCTCAACATCTTGACTGGGGACTTCAATGCCTAAGATAGCATTTAATTTTTTAAGTCTTAGATGAATTTCATTGCGCTTAGGTAAAGTATTTAAAACTTCTGTAATCTCTCCCGCTTCTCCACCACAATATTCAATAATAAGAGATGTTGCACGCTCTAGTGCTTGTCGCGTGTTCGAGAAATCTACACCACGTTCAAAACGATAAGATGAGTCTGTAGATAAGTTATACGCTCTAGCTTTACCAGCAATCACAATAGGATCAAAAAAAGCACTTTCCAAGAAAATAGTTTGAGTATTATCAGTCACTGATGAAGGCATGCCGCCCATCACACCAGCAAATGCAATTGCACCTGAGTTATCTGCAATAACTAAATCTTTTTTAGATAATTTAATTTTTGTATCATTGAGCAAATGTATAGGTTCTTCAGATTTTGCGAATCTAATCACAACATCACCATGCAATTTTTCATAATCAAATGCATGGAGTGGTTGTCCAATCTCAAGCAACACATAATTCGTAATATCTACAATAGGACTGATTGATTTAATATTAGAACGCTCAAGTCTTGACGTCATCCACTCAGGCAATGTTTTTGTGTTATCTACATTTTTAATGATGCGACCACAATAACGAGGGCATGCTGCTTTTTCTTCGACGACTATATTTTTCTTTTCACTTAACTTGATTGGATTCACTTCATAATGGATAGGCGAAAGTGAAGATGCACTAATTGCTGCCACTTCTCGAGCTACACCCCAAACACTTAAACAATCGCTGCGATTAGGTGTTAATTTTAATGTTGTAATTTGATCAGTAAGATCAAGCGCCAATCTTAAATCTGTACCATTTTTTAAATCATGATTGAGCTCTAGAATGCCATCAGCCTCTTCAGCCAATCCTAATTCCTTTAATGAGCAAAGCATACCGAAAGATTCAACGCCTCGTACTTTTGCTTCTTTGATTTCAATCGATGGTAATTTAGCGCCTACTAAGGCACATGCCACTTTAATGCCCTGTCTCGCATTAGATGCACCACAAACAATTTGTAATGCCTTATCACCAATATTGACATCGCATACTTGAAGTCGGTCTGCATCTGGATGTTTTTTAATAGCTACAATTTCACCGACCACAACATGGCTAAACGATGCACCTAGAGGATGAGAGTCATCAACATCTAATCCTGCCATAATCATGACGTGGTTAAGTGCATCACTGTCGAGTGATGTATTAACGTATGACCTTAACCAATTTTCAGAAAATTGCATGTTGAAATGTCTTTAAATAAATTGCTGAAGAAAACGCAAATCGTTATTAAAAAAGTGACGTAAATCTTGTACGCCGTAACGCAACATTGTTAAACGTTCTATACCTAAGCCGAAAGCAAAGCCTTGATATTGGTTTGAATCGATACCTACATGTTTAAATACTTCTGGATGAACCATGCCACAGCCGCCAATCTCGAGCCAACCGCCCTTCCAACTCATATCCATTTCAGCAGAAGGTTCTGTGAATGGAAAATATGAAGGTCTGAAGCGGACTTTTAAATCTTTATTCTCAAAAAAGTTTTGAAGAAAGTCTTCGATGACCCCTTTAAGGTCTGCGAAGCTTACTTGTTGATCTACCCATAAACCTTCAACCTGATGAAACATCGGTGAGTGTGTTGCGTCTGAATCAACACGATAAACGCGACCTGGTGAAATAATCTTGAGTGGTGGTTTATTTTTTTCTAAATGACGAATTTGCACAGGGGATGTGTGCGTTCTTAATACATAAGATTCATCAATATAAAATGTGTCATGCATCGCACGAGCTGGGTGTGATTCTGGAATATTAAGTGCGGTGAAATTATAAAAATCTGATTCAATCTGTGGGCCATGCGCTACTGAGAATCCAATGGAATGAAAAAGTGATTCAACACGATGAAGTGTTTGTGTGACTGGATGCAAACTACCTTGATCCTCTTTTCGTGAAGGCAAAGTCACATCTAATGATTCCTCTGCCAGCTGTTTAGCTTGCGAAGCATTGAGAATAGATTCACGTCTTTTTTCTAAAGCTTCTTCAACGCCCTGCTTAACGACATTAATCTCAGCGCCCGCTTTAGGCCTGTCTTCTGCGGATAATTTACCTAATGATTTGAGTGCTTCTGTTAAGACGCCGCTCTTCCCTAGGTATTTAGATTTAGCCTGATCAAGATCGGTCACAGTCTGACACTGATCAAAATCTTCACGGGCTTCTTTTAAGGTGTGTTCGAGATTATTCATTGACTATCATTTTAATAAAAAAAAGGAGGCTAGAAGCCTCCTTTTAAAAATTAATAATTTTTATGCTGCTCCTGAACCAGATTTAGCGATTTCGACAAACTTAGCAAAAGCTGCTTTATCGAATACTGCCATATCTGCTAATACCTTACGATCTACTTCGATCGAAGCTTTCTTAAGGCCATTCATGAAACGGCTATATGTAAGACCACATTCACGAGCTGCTGCATTAATACGCGCAATCCATAATGATCTAAATTGACGTTTTTTCTGACGACGGTCACGGTATGCATACTGACCTGCCTTCATGACTGCTTGTTTAGCTATGCGGTATACATTTTTACGACGTCCGCGATAACCTTTAGCAAGTGCTAAAACTTTTTTATGTTTTGCTCTAGCGGTGACACCACGTTTTACTCTAGGCATATTATTCTCCTTATTGAGTTGGCATCATCGCGCGAACGCGTTTGATATCGGTTGCTGAAATGAGGACAGTGCCCCTGAGATTACGTTTTTGTTTCGTCGTTTTTTTAGTCAAGATATGACGTAAATGAGAACGTGTTCTCTTGACCATACCACTTCCTAAAAACTTGAAGCGCTTTTTTGCGCCACTTTTTGTTTTCATTTTTGGCATTTTGATCTCCTTTAGAGTATTAAGAGTGCTTAGGCATGCCGTTTAAGCCGTATCACTCAGAAACTTTTGCTTCTGTGGTTTTTGCTTTGGCTTTTTTTTGCGGAGCCAAAACCATCACCATTTGTCGACCTTCCATTTTTGGAAATTGTTCGACGACTGCATATTCCATTAAATCTTGCTCAACACGTTTTAGAATTGCTAAACCGTATTCTTGATGTGTTATTTCTCGACCTCTAAAACGTAAGGTGATTTTCGCCTTATCGCCATCTGTAAGGAATCCGATGAGGTTTCGTATTTTGATGTTGTAATCACCGTCATCAGTCCCTGGTCTAAACTTCACTTCTTTAATCTTGACCTGCTTTTGTTTTAAGCGGGTTTCGTGCTGCTTCTTACTTTCTGCATACTTAAACTTACCGTAATCGAGCAATCGACATACGGGAGGTTGGGCTTGTGGAGCAATTTCCACTAGATCAATATCTATCTCTTCTGCTTTTGCAAATGCCTCAGCTAGTGTCACTATGCCAAGCGCTTCGCCGTTTACGCCAATCAATCGAATTTCTGGAGCTGTAATATCCCCGTTAATTCTGACTTCTTTTTCTTGAGCGATAACAAATCCCCTGTAAATATAAAAGAAAAACCGCGCTACCTTGTGACTAGACTTTAGTTTGAACTTCCTGATTTAGTCGATCAATCAATGACTTAATCGACATAGATCCTAAGTCTTCGCCTTTTCGGGTTCGCACGGCAACTTGCCCAGCTTCCATTTCCTTTTCCCCTACAATTAAGAGATAAGGAATCTTTTGTAAGCTATGTTCGCGTATTTTATAGGTTATTTTCTCATTTCTCAAGTCAGAATCGCATCGGATGTGGTTTTTCTTGAGTTCATCCATGACTTTTGAGGCGTAGTCTGCATGGGCATCGGCAATATTGAGGATAATCGCTTGAGTAGGGGCAAGCCAGAGGGGCATGGCACCTGAGTAATGCTCGATCAGAATCCCAATAAAACGCTCCATAGAGCCTACAATGGCTCGATGTAACATCACGGGATGCTTACGGCTATTATCTTCTGTGACATATTCAGCACCTAGACGCTCAGGCAAATTGAAGTCGAGCTGGATCGTACCGCACTGCCAAAGACGGCTTAAACTGTCTTTTAGGGTAAATTCGATCTTAGGGCCATAAAAAGCCCCTTCCCCGGGCTGAAGGTCGAATTCGAGCTTATTTTCTACTAAAGCAGCTTTAAGGGCAGCTTCTGCCTTGTCCCACGTCTCATCAGAACCCACGCGTTTTTCAGGGCGGGTAGATAATTTCACTAAAACATCCTTAAATCCGAAGTCTTCGTAAGCCTTAAAGAGCATTACAATGAATTGAGCTACTTCATCTTTAATTTGCTCTTCCGTACAAAAAATATGAGCATCATCTTGAGTAAACCCTCTCACGCGCATTAACCCATGAAGTGATCCTGAGGGTTCGTTACGGTGACATGAACCAAATTCAGCAAGTCTTAAAGGTAATTCACGATAGCTATGAAGCGCATTATTAAAGATTTGAATATGGCCAGGGCAATTCATAGGCTTCACTGCATAATCTCTATTTTCAGATGAAGTTGTAAACATATTGTCGCGATAATTTTGCCAATGTCCGGATTTTTCCCACAAGGTCTTATCCATGACCGTGGGTGTTTTAACCTCTTGATATCCAAAATCTAAGAACATCTTTCGCATGTAATGTTCAACTTCTTGCCAAATCGACCATCCTTTAGGATGCCAAAAAACCATACCAGGTGCTTCATCTTGCATATGAAATAAATCGAGCTGCTTACCTAATTTACGATGATCTCTTTTTTCGGCCTCTTCTAACATGAAGAGATGATTTTGTAAGTCTTCTTTAGTTGTCCATGCTGTGCCGTAGATTCTCTGTAGCATTTCATTTTTAGAATCACCACGCCAATAAGCGCCTGCTACTTTCATCAATTTAAATACTTTTAATTTTCCAGTCGATGGCACATGAGGACCCCGACAGAGATCTGTGAATTCACCTTCGGAATATAAAGATACTTCCTGATCCGCAGGAATCGATTCAATAATTTCAGCCTTGTAATTTTCTTTGATTGATTTGAAATATTCCACTGCATCATTACGTGGCAATACTTTTCTTGTGATCGGTAAATCGCGACTGGCAATTTCCGTCATCTTCTTTTCAATTTTTTCTAAATCTTCTGGTGTGAAAGGACGCGAATACGAAAAGTCATAATAAAACCCATGTTCAATCACAGGGCCAATCGTCACTTGTGCGTCTGGAAATAATTCTTTAACAGCGTATGCCAAAAGATGAGCTGTTGAATGACGAATCACTTCAAGCCCCTCAGAATTTTTGTCAGTGATGATTGCAAGATCACTATCCTCACGAATGACAAATGAAAGATCGACTAACTGATCATTGACTCGACCAGCAAGAGCTGCACGGGCTAATCCTGCACCAATATTTTGTGCAACTTCTGCAACAGTAATATCACTTTCAAATTGTCGCTTAGATCCGTCTGGTAATCTTATTTCAGGCATAGTTGAATCAAGTTATTAAGAATTGCATCATTTTATAAGCTTTTCTCTATTCTTGATAGCTTGAGCCATGAGGCAAAAAATTGGTAGGCGCGATTGGAATCGAACCAACGACCCCCACCATGTCAAGGTGGTGCTCTAACCAGCTGAGCTACGCGCCTAAAGAATTTAGGAGTTTGGATTCTATCCTATTGAAGAACCCTAATCAATCATCGCTTTGTAGCCGTATGTAAAATCGGGGTACTTTAATGTAAATCCAGTTTGATTCAATAAAACAGATCGTAATTGCTTTCCTCCTTCCACAATCGGTATCTCAATAGTATCTGTAGTTAATTTGAGATACTTTCTAATCCACGTTAATACGTCATATTGTTTAGTAGGTTCGCCATCAGTCACAAGATAAAGTGGCTCGATAGATTCTTGTCTCACAATTTTATTCATCAGAAAAACAATAAAGCGCGCAGCATCTTCCTCGTGAATTCGATTAGACCAATTATTAGTTGCAGGCCAATTACCAGGATTACTTTGTGCTAATTGAATCATGCGCGTTCTATTGGGGCCATATATTCCAGATAAACGCAACACAGTGGCTTTCTCTTTTAATTGATGCGCAATGGTTTCAGCTTCCATTAATGCTTCACCTCCATAATCAGAAGGTTCAGCAATATCAAGTTCACTTAAAATCTTTGTTGTTTTTTGTCCATAAACTCTCGTACTTGAAACAAAGAAAAGATGCTTAAAGTGATCGAGATCTAAAATAGCCTCGTAAGTTTTTTTTAAGCCAACCACATAATGATCTTGATAGCTCTCCACAGATTGTGCATCAGCAGAAACTGCATAGATAATGATTTCAGGATTTATTGATTTAATAGTATCAATAGTTTCAGTTTTTAAAATATCCACCTGATGCATTTCAATAGAAGGAGGTGATTTTTTTAAACTTCGACTAAATCCATACAGTTTAAAAATATGGGGATCAATATTTTTAGCAACCGAAAAGCCAAGTTGACCGCAGCCTACAATTAATACTTTAGTAGATTTTATTTCCAAAGCGTTTTAAGAATAAATCCGGGAAAAGAAAAAACTAAAAACAAAAAGAAAGTCACTGTATAAAATTCCCAGTCTTGCGGGTGAATATGCCCTACTACTTTAAGCTCTGTAAATAGTGCAATACCTCCGGTCACAAAATACAAAGTGAATACTTCAAGTAAAGCCCAAGAAAATGGTTTTTTATAAGATGGAAATTTTTTAATAAAAAGAAAATCATTAAACATCCATGGCACATTAGCCATGATGATGGTAATTAAAATGAGTATCCACTGAGTCATTTAATGAAGACTTAAAGCTATTGCTTGAGCAGTAGCATCCATAAATGAATGTGGCATTAAACCAATGATTAGAAGCGCTAATGCGTTAGCAGATAAGATCCATTGCATATCGATGGACACATCCAATTTATTTTTTAATTTTGGCTCATCAAAATACATAAGTTTTACAATCCTCATGTAATAAAACATCCCCACTAAAGCCATCATGACTGCATAGACCACAAAACTTGCAAAGCCTGCATCAAATGCTGCTTGAAGCACCATAAACTTTGCGTAAAAACCTATGGTAGGAGGTATACCTGCCATACTTAACATCGTGATTAACATAAGAAACGCATACCAAGGATTTCTCTTATTTAAACCTTTAAAATCTTCAAGTGTTTCACACTCAAAATTCTTGCGAGACATCATCATTAACACCGCAAAAGAAACTAAAGTCATAAACATATAGCTCACAACGTAAAATAAACTTGATGCATAACCATTGAGTGTTCCACTCATGAATCCGAAAAGAATAAAACCAATATGAGAAATCGTTGAATATGCATACATGCGCTTGATATTTGTTTGTGCAATCGCTGTAACATTTCCAATGCCGATAGAAAGTATCGCCATAATAAGCATCATTTGCTTCCAATCCACCATCATAGATTGAAGACCGTCACCTAATATACGAACGGTAATAGCAAAAGCCGCTAATTTAGGCACGGAACTAATCAGCATAGCAATAGATGAGGGCGAGCCTTCATATACATCCGGCACCCACATTTGAAATGGCACTGCGCCTAATTTAAAAGCAAGGCCGGCAACAACAAAAACAAGGCCTAAAACAAGAATGGCATGGTCTGTGGGTTGATTTAACAATGCGGTCGAAATCACATTTAAATCTAAGCTTGATGTCGCGCCATAAATCATTGACATACCATACAGAAGAAGTCCTGATGCAAGCGCGCCTAATACAAAATATTTAATTGCGGACTCAGTCGCTTTTTGATTATCACGATCAAGAGCTGTTAGAGAATATAAACATAAAGAGAGAAGCTCGAGACCCATATAAACGAGCAGCATATTATGACTAGAAATCATAATCATCATGCCAAGCAAAGCAAATAGAACTAATGAAAAATATTCGCCACGATATAAATTACGATCTTTCATATAAGAACGACTATAGAAAAAAATCAGTGACGTTCCTAAATAACTCATCATCTTCAAAAGATCCGCTAAACCATCGCGAACAAACATATTAGAAAAAGCAAATTCAGTTTCATGATTAAAATGTTGACCAGTCAAATAAGCACCGCCTAATAAGGCAAATTGAGATAAAGCGAAAATAATCCAACGCATCGATGGCTTAATAAATAAATCTGTCATAAGCACAACCATTGCCATTGAAAGCACAAAAATTTCTGGCAAGATTAAAGAAAGATCAGATTGAATGAATTGATTCATTTATACATCCAGTGGTAATGATGTGACAGGTTTTATCAAATGCATGTGCTCTAAAAATTGAACTGTTGTTGCATTTGTCATATCCGTAATAATCTTCGGATATACGCCTATTAAAATAATAAGAAGTGCCAATATAGAAAGAATGAAAAACTCACGCCAAGAGATATCTTTTAAAGCTCTGATTTTTTGGTTGCGCGCTTCACCATAAAATACTCGCTTAACCATCCATAAAGAATAAGCTGCACCGAAAATAAGAGAGCTTGCTGCAATCAATGCAATCCAGAAATTATTCTGCATTGCGCCCATAATTACCATAAATTCGCCTACAAATCCTGAAGTACCAGGCAGTCCGCAGTTAGCCATAGCAAAAAATACTGCAAAGGCTCCAAAAGTTGGCATTGCGTGAATGACGCCACCATAATCTGCAATCTGTCTTGTATGTAATCTATCGTATAAAACTCCTACAGATAAAAACATCGCGGCTGAAATAAACCCATGAGAAATCATTTGAACGTATGCACCCTCAATACCAATTGAATTAAACATAAATAAGCCTAACGTGACAAAGCCCATATGTGAGATCGATGAATAAGCGATCAATTTTTTCATATCTTTTTGAACAATCGCAATCAATGCAATATATAAAATAGCAATGAGTGACAGAGTCACCATAAACCCTTTCAAATAGATCGCAGCCTCGGGTGCGATTGGCATCGCAAATCGCATAAAGCTATATGCGCCTAATTTCAACATCACTGCTGCTAAGACTACTGAACCTCCTGTCGGAGCTTCAACGTGAGCATCAGGCAACCATGTATGTAAAGGCCACATTGGGATTTTGACTGCAAACGCCATAAACAAAGCTAAGAAGATAAAAATCTGAGGATAAAGACCAAGACCGGCATTGTAGAAATTCACTATCTCAAATGAATGGGTATGTAAGTAGAGATAAATGAACGCTACCAACATTAATAAAGAACCTAAAACAGTATATAAAAAGAATTTAATCGTGGCATAAATGCGATTTGGTCCGCCCCAAATACCAATCACTAAGAACATAGGGATAAGCATAGCTTCCCAGAAAATATAATAAAGCATGGCATCAAGCGCACTAAAAACGCCAATCATAAGGCCTGACATGATTAAGAAAGCCGCCATGTATTGTGCAATACGGTCTTCTATAGATCGCCATGAAGCGATGACTACAATTACTGTAGTGAAGCTTGTTAAAAGAATTAAAGGTACAGCGAATCCATCTACACCTAAATGATAGTTAATGTGAAAAGCTGGAATCCAATGAAAAAATTCCTGGAATTGGAACTGTCCAAAAGAAAAATCAAAGGCCGTGTAAAGCGGAATCGTGATTAAAAATGAAATCAGACTGCTGATAAGCGAAAGCCATTTAGCTTGTGTATCGCTTACTTTTCCACTTAATAAAAGTATAAGTCCACCTAAAAAGATAGGCGTCCAAATTGAATAACTTAATATATGGGTTAAATTCATCTTATATTTTTATAAAGAAGGTTAAAAATAAAAATACACCTATCACCATCGCAAAAGCATAATGGTAAATATAACCCGATTGAATCACGCGTATTTTTTCTGCAAACTTACCGATAGATTTTGCTGTTCCATTGACAAGCCATCCATCAATAATTTTGACATCGCCTATTTGCCAGAATCTTTCACCTAAAAAACGACTGCCAAAAGCAAAAAACTTTTCATTAAATGTATCAAATCCGTATTTATTTTCTAATATGCGGTAAATCATTTGTGTTCGATTGAAAATAGCTTTGGGTAAATTTATATTCACTTGGTAACAGTAATAAGCTAAAGCAACCCCACTTAATGCAAATAAGAAAGGTAAGCTCACAAGGCTGTGTAATGCCATGCCAAAAGGTCCATGATAAATTTCATGGAAATGATGGCTTAAGTGTTCCATCGAAGGATGCGCTTTAATATCTAAGAAAATGCTCTTTGCAAAAAAGTTACCGAACAATATAGGCTCGATTGTGATATAGCCAATTACTAAAGACGGGATGGCAAGCAGTGCTAAAGGCAAAGTGACACTTAAAGGACTCTCGTGTGGGTTATCTTTTGCGCTCAAGCCATGATGGTGGTCATCATGATGCATCAACTTCTGAAGACGCCATTTCTCTTTGCCGTGAAATACTAGGAAATAAAGTCTAAACGAATAAAAAGCCGTTATAAAAACACCTATCAATACTGCAAAATAAGCGAAGTGGCTTCCTGTGATATGGGAGAATTTCACAGCTTCAATCAAACTATCTTTTGAATAGAATCCTGAAAATAATGGTGTACCTATTAATGCTAAAGAGCCAATTAAAAAAGTAATCCATGTAATAGGCATATATTTTTTTAGATTGCCCATGTGTTGAATATTTTGATCATGATGCATACCTATAATGACTGAACCAGCGCCCAAGAAAAGTAAAGCTTTAAAGAATGCATGTGTCATTAAATGAAACATAGCCACTGAATAAGCTGAGGCACCTAACGCTACTGTCATATAACCTAATTGTGAAAGTGTTGAGTACGCAATAACACGCTTAATGTCATTTTGAATAATGCCTAATAAACCCATAAATAATGCGGTAATAGCGCCAATGATCATGACAATAGAAAGTGCAGTATCAGATAATTCAAATAAAGGTGATGTTCGTGAAACCATAAAAATACCTGCAGTGACCATCGTCGCAGCATGAATCAAGGCGGATATAGGTGTCGGGCCTTCCATTGAATCTGGAAGCCAAACATGCAATGGCACTTGTGCAGATTTGCCCATAGCTCCAATAAATAACAGAATACATATTACTGTGACTACAGAAACAGGCTGTCCAAATAACTGCATCGTGTGAGCCGCTATAATGCCTGTGCTTTTAAATACCGTTGCGTAATCGAGAGAGCCTGTCCAATAAAGAATTAAAGCAATCCCTAAAATAAAACCAAAATCCCCAACTCGATTAACCAGAAAAGCTTTGAGATTTGCATAAATTGCAGTGGGTCTTTCGAACCAAAATCCAATAAGAAGATAAGAGACAAGGCCTACTGCTTCCCATCCAAAAAAGAGCTGCATGAAATTATTACTCATAACCAACATCAACATTGAAAAAGTAAATAAGGAGATATAACTAAAGAATCTTCGATAGCCTGGATCTCCTTTCATATAACCCATCGTGTAAATATGAACCATCAGCGATACAAAAGTTACAACAACCATCATCATGGCTGTTAAATTATCAATTAAAAATCCAACTTCAAATTGATAATGGCCTGTGATAAGCCACTGATAGATTGTCTGATTTAAAACTAACCCATTTAATGTTTCATTAAGCGTGAAACATGAAAGAACAAATGCAATAAAAACAGACAAAATAGTCATGCTAGATGCAAAAAACTCGGGTAATTTTCGACCTAAGATGCCTACGAAGAAAGATGCTATAAGAGGCAATAACGGAACTGCTAGATATGAATAAATAGAATTCAAGTGATCACCCGTTAAGACGATTTAAATCGTCAACGTTAATAGAGCGAGTATTTCTAAAAATTAAAACGATAATAGCTAAGCCTATTGCTGACTCTGCAGCTGCTACCGTTAAAATAAAGAACACAAAAATTTGTCCGGCAATATCATTTAAGTAATGTGAAAAAGCAATAAAGTTAATATTCACGGCAAGCAACATAAGCTCAATCGACATAAGCAATATAATGATATTTTTTCGGTTAAGAAAAATACCAACTACACTGATCGTAAATAAAATTGCAGCAAGGATAAGGTAATGAGATAGACCAATCATGTTCTTTCCTTCGCTTTAGGTTTTATATACTTTTCCTCTGATTTCATTCTAACTATTCGCACACGATCTTGACGCTTCACAGCGACCTGATCAGCAGGATTTGTTTTTTTGCTATCCTTACGATCGCGGAGTGTTAAAGCAATTGCTGAAACAATAGCAATAAGCAAGACAACGGAAGCAAGTTCAAACGGGAGCACATAATTAGAATATAAAGTATTGCCTATCATTTCTGTATTCGAGGCATTTGAAGTTGGCTCTGTAATAGGCACTAGATTAAATGGTTTAGTTTTAAAAACCATCACCATTTCAACTATCATGAGGAGGCCTATAAATCCTGCCATGGGTAAGTAATCCCAGAACCCTTCTCTTAATTTATCTAGATTGATATCAAGCATCATTACCACAAATAGAAATAAGACCATCACAGCACCTACATAAACCAATACCAATGCAATCGCTAAAAATTCAGCTTGCAACAGAAGCCAGATGCCTGCGGCGTTAAAAAATGCTAATACTAAAGATAGTGCTGCAGTTACAGGATTCCTAGAAGTAATTACGCTTAATCCTGAAGCAATAAGCACGAAGGATAAAACATAAAATACAAAATCTTTAAATTCAATCATGATTTATCGAAACCTCTCATCTTGAGCACGGTCTTCTGCAATTTGTTTTTCATATTTGTCGCCTACGGCAAGCAACATGTCTTTTGTGTAAATTAAATCGCCCCGAGACTCCCCGTGGTAATCAAAAATTCTTGTTTCAACAATAGAATCCACTGGACAAGATTCTTCACAAAAACCACAAAAGATACATTTAGTAAGATCAATGTCATAACGGGTAGTACGTCTTGTTTTATCTTCACGCTCTTCAGACTCAATCGTAATTGCCATAGCAGGGCATACAGCTTCGCATAATTTACAGGCAATACAACGCTCTTCACCATTTGCATAACGACGAAGCGCATGAAGGCCTCTAAAGCGATTAGATTGTGGCGTTCTTTCTTCCGGATACTGCACAGTAATCTTTCTTGCAAAGAAATAGCGGCCTGTAAGGAGCATGCCTTTAAGAAGCTCAATGAGCATAAGACTTGATAGGAATTGTTTGGTTTTTTTAATCATTTAGTGAAATAGATATCCCCATGAGGTTTGCATCATGCCGCCAATAAATACTATCCATGCAATTGTAATTGGAATAAAAATTTTCCAGCCTAATCGCATAATTTGATCATATCGATAACGAGGGAATGTGGCACGAAACCATAAAAAGCAAAATAGTAAGAATGCAACTTTAATTAAAAGCCATAAAAAGCTATCCGGAATAAATGGAATGGGAGATAACCATCCACCCAAAAACATTAAAGCTGCAAGCATCGAAACTAAAATCATATTCGCATATTCCGCTAAGAAAAATACTGCGAAAGCCATACCGGAATATTCCACATGGAATCCAGCGACAATTTCAGATTCACCTTCAGCCACATCAAAAGGCGCTCGATTTGTTTCTGCCACAGCACTAATAAAGTAAATAATAAATAAAGGAAATAAAGGCCAGATATACCAATGCCAGAAACCCCCCTCTTGCCCCAAGACAATTTTGCCTAAATTTAAACTATTGGCACACATTAAAACGCCTACTAGCGTAAATCCCATAGCAATTTCATAAGACACAATCTGCGCCGCAGAACGAAGACTTCCTAAAAATGCATACTTAGAATTTGAAGCCCATCCTGCAATAATCACTCCATAAACTGCGATAGATGTCATAGCTAAAATATATAAAAGACTTGCATCTATATCTGCAATCACTAAATTAAGATCAAAAGGGATAACAGCCCAGGCAGCAAAAGCTGGCGCAATTGCTAAAATAGGTGCCAAGAAAAATAAAACTTTATTTGATGCTGTAGGGAGAATAATTTCTTTGAATAAAAGTTTTAAGGCATCAGCAATTGGCTGAAGCAATCCAAAATAACCTACACGATTAGGTCCAATGCGCACTTGCATATAGCCAATGACTTTTCTTTCAAAATAGGTGAGATAAGCCACCGATATCATCAAAGGCAAAACGACAGCTACAATTTTTAAAAGTATCCATAATGTTTTGGCAATATCAGGCCACCAAACTCCAAAAAAAGATGTCATCAAAGCATCCATCTTTAAGGTGCGCCCCTTGAAGTTATTTTTTTAACGGTAACATCGCCATAAATATCAGACAGATTCGCCGTTTCATCGATACCGCTTGGTATATAAATAGATCCTTCTGGAATACTTACATCTTCTATCACGACAAGATTAATCGATTGCTTACCTTGTGTAATTTTAATTTTGTCATTTCCTTTAAGTCTTAATGACTTCATCTCTATCGGGTTTAATTTCGCAAACGCTTTTGATTTTTGAATCGCTGTTTGAAGAGACGGGGCTCGTCTTGTAATAGGATCCATACGATATTGATGTGTCTCGCCAATGCGCGAGAATTGCATAGGCTTAGTGATACGTATTTTGTAATCATTTGTAATATCAATTGCATTAGAAAGCTCTTTTGAGATAAATTGATTTTTAGATTTCATATGTGCTTCTTTGACATCTAAACTCGATTCATAATCAAACCCTTTCAAGTCGAGATGATTAGCTAATACCCTTAATACTTTCCAGGCTGGTCTCGATTGACCTAAAGATTGCGCCACAGCCGCATAACTTTGTACTCGGCCTTCCATGTTAATAATCGTACCGGATGATTCTGTAAATGGTGAGACCGGTAGAAGCACATCTGCATTTTTAAGATATTTCGAATTGTAAGTACTTAATGCCACAGTAAAGTCTGAAGAAACAATTGCATCTTGCATTAATTGTGCATTCGATGTGTCTAGTTGAGGCTCAACATTTAAAAGAATATAAGCTTTTAATTTCTTCTCAAACATCGCGCATGCATTTAAGCCACCTTTTTCTGGAAGCACATTAACAGCATGAAGTCCTACGCTATTCGCATATGTGGGCAAAACACCAAAAGTCGCTTGAGATAGTTTTGAAATCTCAAAAGCAAGTTTATAAATGGTTGAGTAGTCTGGATGATCTTGAGCAATTTGGCCAAGCAATATGGATGTGTTATTTTTTTTGCCAGCTAAAACATTTTTCATTAAATGTTGAGCTATTGCATCACTTACTTTGTCAGTTTTAATTTTTTCAATATCAGCTTTTATAAATTTAATATCTTTTCTTAATACACCTTTTAATTCTGTCATTGATTTCAAAACTTTTGCGAGTGCATGAGGAAGTTTATGAGAAGCCTGAATCAGCTTTTCAGATATCGTCATGAGAGGATCTGCATCGATTGAATTAACTATAAATAGATTTGCGCCTTGATTCACAGACTTGCGAATTCTTGAAGTTAAAAGCGGCTGTTCATTTCTTATATTACTGCCAATCAAAAGATATTGGTCAAAGTGACCGATCGCATCAATATGACTTCCTAACCATGGCGAACCTTGATGCTCTATTGAAAAATCAGATTGACGAATACGATGGTCAATATGAGGCGAATTTAAAGTATTACTTATTTTCTTAGCTAAGATGCCTTCCTCAATCGTGCTTTGCGGTGATATGAGGATGCCCAATGCTTCAGGGCCATCATGATCTACAATATGTTTTAGTTTTTCACCAATTAATGCTAATGCAGTTTCCCAATCCGATTCCTTCCATTGCCCGTTTTCTTTAATCATAGGAACTTGTAAACGGTCTTCGCTATTCAATCCCTCATATGAAAAACGATCGCGATCAGAAATCCAACATTCATTAATTGCTTCATCTTCGCGAGGAAGCATTCGAATCACTTTGTTTTGTTTAATATGCGCCTCAAGTGGCGAACCTAAACTATCATGGTGCGCTATAGTAGGCCTTCTAATGAGTTCCCAGGTGCGGGCTTTGTATCTAAACGGTTTACTTGTAAGTGCACCTACAGGACATAAATCGATAATATTGCCTGAGAGTTCAGACTGAATCGAGCGATCAACATAAGCTGTAATTTCTGAATGCTCACCACGACCCACCATACCAAGCTCCATCATGCCGCCGACTTCTTGTAAAAATCTCACACATCGCGTGCATTGAATACATCGCGTCATATCTGTGGAAATGAGTGGGCCTATGTTTTTATTAAATACCACTCGTTTTTCTTCTTTGTAACGTGTCTGACCACTACCGAAAGCCACCGCTGTATCTTGCAATTCACATTCGCCGCCTTGATCACAAATCGGGCAATCTAGTGGATGATTGATAAGCAAAAATTCCATGACACTTTGCTGTGCCTCGGTAGCCATTTTAGATGTTGTTGAAACTTTCATACCATCAGCAACTTGAGTAGCACATGCAGGCAATGGTTTATTGAATTTTTCTACATCAACCAAACACATACGGCAATTTGCAGCGATCGATAATTTTTTGTGATAACAAAAGCGAGGAATTGGAATACCTGCTTTATCTGCAGCAGCAATAATCGTCGTATTTTTTTCTACTTCAATTTTCTTGCCATCAATTTCAATTGTAATTGTCATTTAGCTTTAACCATTGAATGCCCGTGCTGAATAAAATATTCAAACTCAGGTCTAAAGTGTTTGATGAAACTTAATACGGGTGTAGCAGCTGCATCACCTAAAGCACATATAGTTCTGCCAGAAATCTTTTTACTGACATCAGTTAAAAGATCAAGATCTTCCATCGTGCCTTTACCGTCCACAATTCTTTTAATAACACGATAAACCCAACCTGTACCCTCACGACAAGGTGTACATTGGCCACAAGATTCTTCATAAAAGAAATAAGAAAGACGTTTTAATGCACTTACCATACAGGTAGAGTCGTCCATAATAATCACAGAACCCGCGCCTAAACTCGAACCAATTTTTTGTAACCCATCATAATCCATGGTGGCATTTTCAATAAGTGCTGCGGGAACAACTGCTGTGGAAGGGCCGCCTGGAATCACCGCTTTTAATTTTCTGCGATGCCAAATGCCGCCTGCCATATCTAATAGTTCACTGAAAGGGGTCCCCATTTTAATTTCGTAGTTACCTGGCTTTTCAACATGGCCTGATACAGAAAATAATTTAACGCCACCTGAATTTTCAACACCTAAATCTTGGAATGCTTGACCGCCATGCTCCAGAATCCAGGGCACGGATGCAAATGTTTCCGTGTTATTTACATTTGTAGGTTTACCGTAAATTCCATAAGTTGCTGGGAATGGTGGTTTATAACGCGGCTGCCCTTTTTTTCCTTCGATCGATTCGATGAGCGCTGTCTCTTCACCGCATATGTAAGCACCATAACCATGCACTGCATATAAATCAAAACTAAAATCTGATCCTAAAATGTCTTCACCTAAAAAACCGTGGTCTTTTGCTTCATCAAGTGCTTTTTCAAAGAGTTCGTATTCACGCCATATCTCTCCATGAATATAGTTATAACCCACACGCGTGCCCATTACATAAGCAGCGATGAGCATACCTTCAATAAGCTGATGTGGGTTATATCTTAGAATGTCTCGATCTTTAAATGTGCCAGGCTCGCCTTCATCTGAATTACAAACAAGATATTTCATGCCATCGTAATCACGCGACATAAATGACCATTTAATTGCCGTTGGGAATCCCGCACCACCTCGGCCTCTTAGTCCTGATGTTTTTAATTCAGCCAAGATCGCTTCAGGCTTTATTTTCTTTTTAAGTATTTTTTTAAGTTGTTCATACCCACCTACTTTTAAATAAGTCTCGATAGAACCCGGATCATCATGAACCATAGTTCTTAAACAAACTAAATCTTGATTAGGAAAAATTTTGGACGGCTTAATGATGTCGATTTGCTTTACCATTTATTTAAGGCTCGCTAAAAGCTTGTCAATTTTTTCGGTCGTTAAATGTTCATGCATACTATGATTGTTAATAAGGCATAAAGGCGCACCGCCGCAAGCGCCCATACACTCACCTTCTTTAAGTGAGAATTTTTTATCTTTAGAGACTTCACCAAAACCAATACCTAATTTCTTTTCTAAGTGCTGCACAATTTCATCTGAATTTCTTAACATGCATGAAATATTGGTGCATACCGTAATTTGGTATTTGCCTTTTGATTCTAAATTGAACATATTGTAAAAAGTTGCAACTTCCATCACAGCAATTTCTGGCATACCGAGATAGTGTGCAACATCAGAAATATGTTCATTAGATAGCCAACCATGTCGTGTTTGAACAATACGAAGAGCAGAAATCACTGCGGATTGTTTTTGGTTATCCGGAAACTTCTTTAATTCTTTATCAATTAATTTAATATCGTCAGCGTGTATCATTTTTATCGATCAATCTCACCAAATACAATATCTTGTGTGCCAATAATGGCAACTAAGTCAGAAATCATATGACCTCGGGTCATTTCATCTAAAGCTGCTAAATGTGGAAAACCTGGAGCGCGAATCTTTAAACGATAAGGCTTGTTTGCACCATCCGAAATTAAATAAATGCCGAACTCGCCTTTGGGATGTTCAACTGCTGCATAAGCTTCACTTGGCGGAATATGGAAGCCTTCTGTAAATAATTTAAAGTGATGAATCATCGCTTCCATATCTTCTTTCATGGCAGCGCGCGGTGGTGGAGCTACTTTGTGGTTATCACTAATGACTGGGCCTGGATTTTTTCTGAGCCAGTCAACGCACTGTTTAATAATGCGATTGGATTGTCTAAATTCTTCGATGCGAACAAGATATCGATCATAACAATCACCATTCACACCGACAGGAATATCAAAATCAAGTTGATCGTACACTTCGTAAGGTTGTTTTTTTCTTAAGTCCCATGCAATTCCTGAACCTCTTAACATTGGACCTGTCATGCCAAGCGCTATGGCACGATCTGGATCAACAACGCCAATACCCACTGTGCGCTGTTTCCAAATGCGATTGTCTGTTAATAATGTTTCATATTCATCTACATATTTTGGAAAGCGATTTGCAAAATCTTCAATGAAGTCTAAGAGTGAGCCACTGCGATTTTGATTTAAACCATCTAATTCTTTTTTATTTTTAAAAGTCGATTCATATTGAGGCATGCGATCAGGTAGGTCGCGATAAACGCCACCGGGACGATAATATGCTGCATGCATTCTGGCGCCAGACGCAGCTTCATAACAATCAAAAAGATCTTCTCTTTCGCGGAATGCATATAAGAATACAGTCATAGCGCCGACATCAAGTGCATGTGCTCCTAGCCATAACAAATGATTTAAGATGCGGGTAATTTCATCAAACATGACACGAATATATTGAGCGCGAATGGGAACATCTATATTCAATAATTTTTCAATGGCTAGAACATACGCGTGTTCATTCGCCATCATAGATACGTAATCTAAACGATCCATATAAGGAACAGTTTGTAAGTACGTTCTATTTTCAGCTAACTTTTCTGTACCGCGATGAAGCAGTCCAATATGAGGATCTGCACGCTGAATGACTTCACCATCAAGTTCTAATACTAAACGCAACACACCATGCGCTGCAGGGTGTTGTGGGCCAAAATTCATCGTGTAATTTCTAATCTCAGCCATTATGGAAACCTTCTTCACGAATGATGCGCGGCACGTTATTTCTTTCTTCAATAGAAACAGGTTGATAGACAACACGCTTTTGCACATCGTCATAACGCATTTCAACTTTACCAATCATCGGAAAATCTTTGCGGAATGGATAACCTACGAATCCATAATCTGTAAGTATGCGTCTTAAATCCGGGTGATCAGTAAACATAAAACCAAATAAATCGAAGGCTTCTCGTTCATACCAATTGGCAGCTGGCCATAAATCTATCACCGATGGAAATAATGGAAAATTTTCTTCTTTAGAGAAAGTTCTTACTCGAATACGGTGGTTATGTTCGATGGATAAGAAATGATAAACCAGGGCAAAACGAGGTTTGGTCCAAGCGCCTTCCCCATAATCTTTATAGTCAACACCACAAAGATCAATTAATTGTTTAAATTGAAATGCTTTGTGTTGTTTTAAAGTTTTTAAAGTAGGCAAGAGATCATCGATTTTTACTTCGATGGTGAGTTCATTATGCTCAATGAATGTGTGACTAACTTCTTTACCAAAAGTCGATTTTATTTCTTTAAGTAATATTTCGACTGAGCTCATAAATTAACGCGCAATCGTATTGGTACGTTTAATTTTATTTTGAAGCTGAATAATTCCAAACATAAGGGCTTCAGCTGTTGGCGGGCAACCAGGTACATACACATCTACTGGAACAATACGATCGCAACCACGAACGACTGAATAAGAATAGTGATAATAACCACCACCATTTGCACAAGAGCCCATCGAAATAACCCAACGCGGTTCTGCCATTTGATCGTAAACTTTTCTTAATGCGGGCGCCATTTTATTGACGAGTGTGCCAGCTACAATCATGACATCCGACTGTCTTGGGCTAGGTCTAAATACAATACCGAATCGATCTAAGTCATATCGGGCTGCTCCTGCATGCATCATCTCAACAGCGCAACATGCAAGTCCAAAAGTCATAGGCCATAAAGAACCTGTGCGCGTGTAATTGATAAGAGTGTCTAGATTTGTGGTGACAAATCCTTTTTCCATGATGCCTTCAATGCTCATTCGCTATTCCCAATCAAGGGCACCTTTCATCCATTCGTAAATAAAACCAACCACCAAAATGGCTAAGAAAATCATCATTGCAATAAATCCAAACATACCAATTTTTTGAATGACCACTGCCCAAGGGAAAAGAAATGTTATTTCAAGATCAAATAAAATGAAAAGGATAGCAACAAGATAATAACGCACATCAAATTTCATACGCGCATCTTCAAATGCTTCGAAACCACATTCGTATGGAGAGTTTTTCTCGCTATCAGGTTTATTAGGTGAGAGAATGCTGCCGATGAGAAGAGGCCCTGCACCAACCGCAAGTCCTACGCATATGAATAATAAAATTGGAAAATAATTTTCCAGCACAACGATTCCTTAAAAAAATACTGCTTGATTTTCTTAATTTGGTGCCGTCGGAGAGACTCGAACTCTCACGACTTTCGTCACTACCCCCTCAAGATAGCGTGTCTACCAATTCCACCACGACGGCTTTATAGATTTAACAGTCTCTATTTTGGGATATTCTGAGCACCACTTGATGAATTCGACTGAGCTTCACCACTTTTAGTTTCAGAAGGTTTTTGCACTTCTGAAGACTCAGTTGCTTTCACCACACTTCCAGTGCCTGATTTTTGACCTGCGATAAACGCTAAGGCAATACTGGTCAGAAAAAAGACTAAAACAAATATTGCTGTTGTTCTGCTTAAAAAATTAGATGAGCCACTTACGCCAAATAAACTTCCTGATGAGCCACTTCCAAAAGCTGCGCCCATATCGGCGCCCTTGCCGTGTTGCATAAGCACCAAACCAATGACACCTAAGCATGCAATCACATGAATAATTGTTAATAAATTTTCCATAATCCTATTTTCTTTGATTTATATTTCGGCCGAATGACATATAGACTCAAAATCACTCGCATTTAAAGAAGCCCGTCCTACGAGTCCGCCGTCTACGTCTGGCATAGAGAATAATTGTAACGCATTTTGAGGGTTTACGCTCCCTCCGTAGATGATTTTAAGGCTCTTTACGACCTTAGTATTTGAGGATAATTTCTCACGAATAAATTGATGCATCGCTTGCGCCTGCTCAGGAGAAGCAGCCAAATCAGTACCAATTGCCCATACAGGCTCATAAGCAATCACAGCCTCATCAAATATTTCTTCGCCATACATTTCAATAATGGTATCAAGCTGCTTAGAAACAACTTTTTCCATAATGCCAGCTTCTCGTTCAATTAAAGTTTCACCTACACAGAGAATCGGCGTCATGCCTGCTTTTTTTACCATCATAAATTTGGTGGCAATATTTTCATCTGATTCACAATAAGCCGTACTTCTTTCAGAATGGCCGATAATTACATAGCTTGCACCAAATTCTTTGAGCATAGAAACACTTACTTCACCTGTGAAAGCGCCTGATTCAAATTTAGCCACATTCTGAGCGCCCCAACGAATAGGCGAATTTTTAAGATAGGATTGCGTTTGAAATAAGTAGGGATAAGGAGCACATACCACAATGTCCACTGGGATTGTTTGAGGTATCTTTTCTGCCAAGGCTTTAAGGAGCGATTCGTTGGATGCCAAAGAACCATTCATTTTCCAATTACCAACAACGATTTTACGTCTCATGACACTCTCTTAAATAGTTTGTTGAATTTTACTTTGTTGCCGCTAGATGGGCAATTCAAGGATACTCGTTAAGAGAGCATTCTTAATTGAATTTGAATTTTTTTATTGCCATTAAACTCATTAGAATCAATCTGATAGATCGCTTTTATCTTGCGAGGGAGGTGTTCGCTATGATTAAAATAAATAGCTTCAAACACTTTATTTTGTAGCAGAAGATTTAACTTCAAATGCTTATCTGCAAGGATTTTTTGCTCAACAACTTCAAACTCACCTTCAAAAATAGGTAGCGGAAAACCTTGTCCCCATACTTGCGCGTTAATATGCTCTATATCTTCATAAGTGACTTCTGAAAAATTAAGTGCTTCATCTACTTCAATTGTTAATTCAAGATCATCTGATGAGATTAAACCTTTTACGGTTTCTTCAAATAATTGAACAAATCGATCAAAATCCCCTTCTTTGATAGTGAGTCCGGCTGCCATGGCATGACCACCGAATGTCATAAGAATATTTGGATCTTTTTTTGAAACAAGATCGAGCGCATCTCTTAAATGAAGCGATTGAATAGATCTACCTGAGCCTTTAAGAATGCCTTCATCAGATTTGGCAAATACAATCACAGGGCGATGATATTTATCTTTAATGCGAGAGGCAATAATCCCGATCACTCCTTGATGCCAAGTGGGGTCATAAAGTGCGATACTAAATTGCGCTTCACAATTCACGTCATGCAGTTGAATTGAAGCGCCATCTTTCATTTCAGATTCAATTGATCTTCTTTTGAGATTTAAAGCTTCAAGTGATGATGCAATAAAACGCGCATCTTCATAGCTTTCAGATAAAAGACATTGAATACCCAAAGTCATATCATCCAGTCTTCCTGCAGCATTGAGCCTTGGTGCAATACTAAAAGCAAGATCAGAAGTATGGAATTGTGATGGATTTTTTTTAGTTAATGCCATGAGCGCTCGAATGCCAGGATTGGCCTGACCTGATCTAATTCTTCGAATACCATATTCAACTAAAGTACGATTATTTCGATCTAACGGCACTAAATCTGCAACCGTGCCTAAAGCGACAAGATCAATTAACTGCATTAAGTTAGGTTCTGCATGGTCTTTAAAATAATTTCGTTTTCGAAGTTCGGCTCTTAAAGCTAACATCACATAAAAAATAACGCCTACACCACATAGATATTTACTTGGGAAATCACAACCATGCTGATTAGGATTCACAATACATTTAGCACGAGGCAATGTATCACCAGGAAGATGGTGATCCGTGACTAAGACATCGATACCATATTGATTAGCTTGATTGACACCTTCAACACTTGCAATACCGTTATCAACGGTAATAATAATATTAGGATTTTTTTCTTTCGCTAAATCAACAATTTCAGGTGTTAAACCATAACCAAATTCAAATCGATTAGGTACCAAATAATCCACATCAGCACCCATCATTTTGAGCGCCCTTACTCCAACAGCGGTCGAGGTTGCGCCGTCCGTATCATAATCGCCAATAATAAGAATTTTTTGTTTTTCTAGAATAGCATCCGCCAAGATCGACGCCATTGATGTGTTGTTTGTTAGAGCTTCTGGTGGAATAATTTTCTCAATAGAGAGTGTGGCATCGTCAATATGCTTAATACCTCGCGCTGAATAAAACTTCGCCAAATGAGGGTTGAGCCCTGAATTAACGAGGAGATCTAAAGCAGCATGATCAACTTTTTTTGATTTAATGAACATTAAAATAATTTTCTACTGTATTAGTTTTTTTCCATACCTTAAGTAGCTGTATGAATCTATTATGAATATGTAAGAGCTCGCCTTGATAGCTGATATAAATATCCAAATGCTTTATTTTTCGTTTTTTAAAATTATTCCATACAATTTCTAAAATGCGATCTATCTCTTTATCGTCCTCAAAGGCAATAAATGTGTTGCTGTTGATATTGTCTTGATGAAAGTTATCTAAAGCTTGGAGAGAAATCTTTGTATCAATAGATAGCGCTTTTTTTAAAAAATTAGCATTAGAAAAAATAGTTGTATAAGAGTTTTGAATATTCTGTGGCAATAAGCCGCCACCTGAAAACCAAATGCTGTTAGGGGAAAGAAGTCCTCGCTGCACCCTATCTTGATTAAGAGGATGATCAAAAAGAAACATTTGAATTTCGTTCATAAATGCATGCCATGCCATAGCATCATCACCTTGGGGCATAAATAAATCAATCGACTGACGTTTGATATGAGGAATCGGTGTCGTTTTAATGTGAGGCTCTTTTTTTAATTCGAGAAATAACTGTTCTTGATCGTTTAAGACAAATGCGCGAGTTTCATCTTTAAATGTCTCATTAAGAGCATCACATAATTTTTTAATCTCATTCTTCGTAAAATCATCTGTTAATTTTTTTTCTAAAAAAAATGTATCTCTTTGAAGGCTCAAATAAACGGGATCTGCATAGAGATAATAATGCGTATGGTTTTTTTGATAATCCACAGCAGCAAATGGATAATCGGGATTAGGTTTTATACCTAACAAATGACATACAAATTCTTCGTAGGAAAATTTTAAAGATTCAACTTGTCCAATCGTCAAAAATCGATCAAGTATTGGATGACGATGGTTGGGGGTAAATTTGCAAAGAAGTGTTGTATTCAAACTACAAGGAAATAATAAAATGTGGTGCCCGGGGCCGGAATCGAACCGGCACGCCCTTGCGAGCGAGAGATTTTAAGTCTCTTGTGTCTACCAATTTCACCACCCGGGCCTTTTGAAATAAAACTAAGACCGAATTTTATCACTAATTATTCTTAAAAAGACTTAAGCACTAATAAGTGGAGGCGCGAGCCAGAATCGAACTGGCGTCTACGGCTTTGCAGGCCGCTGCATAACCATTTTGCTATCGCGCCACATCAATATCACCAAAATTAAAAAGGGGAAGACGATGCTTCCCCGATTTTGATTTGGAGCGGGAAACGAGTCTCGAACTCGCGACCTCAACCTTGGCAAGGTTGCGCTCTACCAACTGAGCTATTCCCGCGTAAAGAAGCGAGTATTTTAGCGTTTTTTGGGCTAGTGTCAATTTAAAGTCTAGCCCTATTCTTAAGACTTACCTTATTTTGATACTCTTTCTTAAGGTAGGCCAAGCCACACGGATGTAATAAACCATCGAAATTACAGTGAGTAATGCGGCTATATGAATCAATATATTGCCTATCCACTTTACATTGATAAACCATAGATCGTCATAGTAAAGAAGCATCAAAATAGCAACCATCTGGATGGTGGTCTTAAGTTTACCTATAAACATAACCGCCATGCCACCTGGTTTGCCAATAGTTGCCATCCATTCACGTAAAGAACTGATAGAAAGTTCACGGCCAATAATAACCAAGGAAATAATTGCATTCACCCGATCAAGCTCTAATAAAACAAGAAGGGCTGCAACCACCATCAATTTATCTGCTACTGGATCAAAAAATGCACCAAATTTAGAGGCTTGATTTAAATATCGCGCAAAGAATCCATCAAGCCAATCAGTAATTGCAGCAAATAAGAAAATGCCAGCGCCTATCCAATTCATTAAAGACTGGTTGATCAGTGTATGAGGAAGATAATAAATGCCTACAAAACAAGGAATCAAAACTACCCTGAAAAAAGTAAGTGCATTGGGGACATTAATTTTCATATGTATTTATTTCTTAATGAAAGTAATCGTAAATTTTTTCAGCTAACTTTTTATCAATACCATCAACCATGATAATTTCTTCAATACTAGCATTTTTAATGCGCTCTATACCGCCAAAATAGACGAGTAGATTTTTTCTTTTTTGTATACCAATACCCTCAATATCTTCTAAGGATGAAGTGATCCTTTTTTTAGCGCGCTTAGCTCTATGGCCTGAAATGGCAAAACGATGCGCTTCATCTCTTATTTGCTGTATGAGATGAAATCCAACATTATCTTTTTTAACAATGATGGGCTCGTCTTTACCTTCTACAAAAAGTTGTTCCAAGCCAGGCTTTCTTCCCTCACCTTTTGCAATACCTACAAGCAGAATATCGCTTAAGCCTAATTCTTGAATAACCTCTATAGCAATATTAAGCTGACCCTTACCTCCGTCTATAAAAATAAGATCGGGTTTAATACCCTCACCCGTTGCAATTTTTTTATAGCGACGAGTTAATACTTCGCGCATAGCTGCGTAATCATCTCCAGGCGTAATGTCTTCAATATTAAATCGTCTATATTCTTTATTTTGAAGATTACCTTTATCAAAAACCACACATGAGGCAACTGTTCCTTCACCCATAGTGTGGCTGATATCAAAACATTCAATTCTTGAAAATGATTCAGATAAATTAAAAATTTCTTTTAGTGCTTCTACTCTATTTTCTTGGCTTTCTGATTGCATCAGTTTTTGTTTTAAAGCAATCTGCGCATTCTTTTGCGCCATGGTGAGCCAAACGCGTTTATCACCAACCGCTTTATTAATTACTTTAACTTCGATGTCGTAATTTAACTTAAAAAATTCAGACAGTAATGATTGATTCACATGCTGTTGTGTAACGATTAATTTTGGTATCGTCTGATTTGTATAATATTGTGCAACAAAGGTTTCAATTACATCTTGCGTCTCAATATCAGCAGCATTTTTAGGAAAGAAACTTTTATCGCCTAAATGTCTCCCTGCCCGAATCATTACTAAATTTAGGCAGTATTCACCTGCCTCTTCAACACACGCAATAATGTCAGCATCGCTAGCACTAAAGTCACTTACAAATTGCTTTGTTCTTACTTGCCTTAAACTTTGAATGCGATCGCGATATAAAGCTGCATGCTCAAATGCATGGGAGCTTGCTGCTTCATTCATTTGATGAGTGAGTTGGCTAATAACTTCACTATCTTTGCCATCTAAAAAAAGTGATGCGTGTTTAATGTCATTTTTATATTCATCTTCTTTAATCAGATCAACACATGGTGCGGTGCATCGATGAATCTGATATTGAAGGCAAGGTCTTGATCTATTTTTAAAAACTGAGTTTTCACACGTTCTTAATTTAAAAACTTTTTGTAAGAGCTGGATACTTTCTCTAACCGCATTGGTATTTGGAAAAGGTCCAAAATATTGATTCCCTTTTTTTTGGGCGCCTCGATGAAAAGCTAAGCGTGGGTATTTTTCACCTGTTAATACAATATATGGATAAGATTTATCATCTCTAAAAATAACATTGTAGCGAGGCATATGAGACTTGATCATGTTGTTTTCTAAGATCAAAGCCTCAGCTTCAGAATGTGTCACAGTGATTTCAATATGATCAATGTGACCTACCATCATTTTTGTTCTCGGACTTACAATGGTTTTAACAAAGTAAGATGAAACCCTTTTTTTTAAATCTTTAGCTTTTCCAACATAAATTACCTCCCCTGCCTGGTTAATCATCCGATATACGCCAGGTAAACTAGGTAATGTTTTTAAAAAGGGTTTAATATCCATTTAATTAGCCTAACAAACTACCTCCTACAGACCAATCTTCACCCTTAACTTCATCAAACACAATGTATGTATAAGACGCGGGCTTGTGAGCTACTTTTTCCATAAGTGTCGTGATTTCTTTTGCAATTGTTTCTTTTTGATCGCGATTTAATGTTCCTGCTAATTTAATATTGATATAAGGCATATTTAACTCTCCATTTCTTTTTTGATTGATTGAAAAACACTAAAAAACATTTCTTCGGTAAGTCTTTTCGTCTGGGTATTGTATCGACTGCAATGATAACTATCATACAAAACTAATTGATTAGGCAAGTCATGGCGAGCGCCATGTGAAAATACATAATCAGATTTTTTTAATTCAAAAGCTGATAGAACGGATTGATGCGCAATACTTCCTAAAGCTAGTATGAATGTATTTGGTTGCAGTGAAGTTAATTCAGATTTTAAATAGTGATTACATTGTTTTATTTCTTTAGGTTCAGGTTTATTTTGCGGAGGTAAACATTTCACTGCATTTGTAATTCTGCAATCAATGAGTCTTAATGCGTCATCTGCTGCAGTTGACTCTTGTTGATTTGAAAACCCAAAGTGAAATAACGCTTTATATAAAAGAATCCCTGCATAATCACCCGTAAACGGCCTACCTGTTCTATTAGCTCCATGCATGCCAGGCGCTAAACCCACAATCAATAAACGAATTGATGTGTCCCCAAATGGCGGCACTGGCTTACAAAAATAACTGGGTTGCTCTAATTTAACTTGATCTAAAAATGTAGCAAGCCGAGGGCATTCTCTACAGTCTTCTTTATATTGTGTCATTATTTTATATCGTGAGAATTCACGTATTTTATTTATAAACTCTATAATAGCCCATGTTCATCATGACCTCTATCCATGCTTAGTTATCGACACGGCTTTCATGCGGGTAATCATGCTGATGTGTTAAAGCATATTGTGCTGACACTGATCTTGGATTACCTCAACCAGAAAAATAAACCCTATTGGTTTATTGATACGCACGCAGGTGCAGGTAAGTATTCGCTTGAAAGTGAATTTTCTAACAAAACATCTGAGCATCTAGATGGCATAAGCAAGATTTTTCATGATGAAAAAAAGCCACTAGCTTTGGCAAAATACATTGAAATTATCCGAAATCTCAACGGTGGCGATCAATTAAAACAATATCCTGGCTCTCCTTGGATTGCGAGCCAAATACTATCCCATGAAGATAGAATCAGGCTCTTTGAATTACACCCTACTGATTTAACTTCATTGCTTCATGCTTTAGGCAAAAAACAAAATACTAAAATCTATGGTGAAGATGGCTTTCAGGGATTAAAGGCGCTCATTCCCCCACCTCCAAAAAGAGCACTTGTTTTAACCGACCCTTCTTATGAAATTAAAAATGATTACCTTAAAGTGGTGGAGTCTCTAAAAGACAGTTTGAAGCGTTTTGAAACAGGTATTTATATGTGTTGGTGCCCTTTGATCGATCGAAGCGAGCCCTTAGCTATGCTTAAACAACTTCAAAAATTAAATGTTAAAGAATGGCTTTATGTAAACCTTTCGATTGCTAAACCTACTGATGATGTTGGTATGTTTGGCAGTTATCTTTTTATTATCAATCCGCCATGGAAACTGAAAGCACAATTAGAGGAAATCATGCCTTACTTAAGCGAGCAATTAGGGCTTAACGGCCACGGTTCTTATGAAATTGAAGTAAAAACGAGTTAAAATAACACTATATATCTCATAGGATTTCTACATGCAATTATCAACGCTCAATGCCCTGTCTCCACTCGATGGAAGATACGCTAAAAAAGTAGATAATTTGCGTCAGTACTTTAGTGAGTTTGCTCTCATTAAATTTCGTGTTGAAGTTGAAATTAATTGGCTCATTTCATTGTCAGATGAAAAAGCGATTAAAGAAGTTTCTGAACTAAGCAAATCAACCAGAGAATCGCTTCAAAAAACTATCCAATCTTTTAGCGAAGCAGACGCCGCTGAAATCAAAAAAATTGAAGAGACAACAAATCATGATGTGAAGGCAGTTGAATATTGGTTAAAAAATAAATTTAAAGACAACCAAGAAATAAAAAGTATTTCAGAATTCATTCATTTTGCATGCACTTCGGAAGACATCAATAATTTGTCACATGCGCTGATGATTAAGCATGCGAAAGAAAATGTCTTAACACCTCACTTTGAAAGTCTCAATAAGAAATTAAAAGATCTCGCGCACGACTTAAGTGGGCACGCTATGTTAGCAAGGACACATGGCCAAGCTGCGAGTCCAACTACAATGGGTAAAGAAATCGCCAATGTGGCTTATAGATTACAAAGACAAATTGACCAATTTAAAGCACAAGAAATTCTAGGAAAAATTAATGGTGCCGTAGGTAACTTTAATGCACATATGACAACTTATCCTGAATTTGATTGGCAAGCTTTTTCAAAAACATTTGTACAATCATTTGGCCTAACTT
The DNA here is from genome assembly GCA_041180025.1 of Pseudomonadota bacterium. GTDB lineage: Bacteria > Pseudomonadota > Gammaproteobacteria > Burkholderiales > Methylophilaceae > Methylopumilus. The sequence continues at coordinate 37,013 of JBEGSH010000026.1, forward strand.
TTAACCCCTATACAACGCAGATTGAGCCTCACGATTACATGGCAGAGCTCTTTCAAAATATGATAAGAATGAATACGATTCTCATCGATCTTAATCGAGATATTTGGGGTTATATATCACTTGGATATTTCAAGCAAAAGCTTAAAGAAAATGAAGTCGGCTCATCCACTATGCCACACAAGGTAAACCCTATCGACTTTGAAAATTCAGAAGGTAACCTTGGCATTGCAAATGCCTTATTAGGTCACTTTTCAGAAAAACTTCCGATCTCGAGATGGCAAAGAGATTTAACAGACTCAACCGTCATTCGAAATATTGGTTTAGGTTTTGGTTATACAGCGCTTGCAATTGAATCTTGTCTTAAAGGTCTTAATAAATTAGAAATTAATGCAAAAAAATTATCTGATGATTTAGATCATGCTTGGGAAGTTTTAGCTGAACCTATTCAAACGGTCATGAGAAGATATGGCATCGAAAATCCATACGAAAAACTTAAAGAATTAACGCGTGGGAAAGACCATATATCCAAAGAAGTGATACAAGAGTTTATTCAGCAACTTGAAATTCCCCAAGAAGCTAAAAATGGACTGCTTCAATTAACGCCGGCAACATATATCGGCGATGCCATTCAGTTAGCAAAAAAAATCTAATGAAAGAAGTTTTAGTTCTTTACTACTCTCATGGAGGTGCTGTCGGAGAAATGGCCTCATTTATTGCGAGAGGTATTGAGTCTATTTCTGGTGTAAAAGCCAGAATTCGAACTGTCCCTAAAGTGACATCTACCGTTCAGGCTTTAGAAGACAACATTCCTATTGAGGGTCCTCCTTATGTTGAACACAAAGACCTTGAGGAATGCATTGGTCTTGCTTTAGGAAGCCCGACCAGATTTGGCAATATGGCAGCACCCCTTAAATACTTTATCGATAGCACTATACCTTTATGGTTAAATGGAAATCTTATTGGGAAGCCTGCCTGTGTATTTACATCTTCAGGTTCTCACCATGGCGGCAATGAATCGACACTGCTTAGCATGCAACTTCCATTATTTCATTTAGGCATGGTAATTCTCGGTGTTCCGTATTCAGTTCCAGAACTAAGCAGCACCAAAACTGGTGGCACGCCATACGGACCATCCCATGTGGCCGGAGAATCAAATAAAGCCCCTATATCTGAAGATGAAAAAAAAATATGCCTTGCGATGGGAAAAAGATTAGCCGAAACTGCACTCAAACTTTCAGCATGAAAAATTATCTCCAATTAGGAGCTTCTGTTAGCTTAATCTGTCTTATTTTTCTTTTATGCTCTTGGGAATTATTTTTGGCGCCTTTTAAAAATCAGAGTTCATGGTTAGTACTTAAAATCATACCGCTGCTTATCTCGCTAATGGGTATTCTTAAAGGAAAAATTTACACTTACAAATGGTCAGGTATGCTGATTTTAATTTATTTTATTGAAGGCGTCGTGAGATCCTATTCTGATCAAGGTCTATCATCTAAAATAGCGCTTCTTGAAGTTTTTTTAAGTATTGTATTTTTTTTATGTGCAACGTTTTATGTGAGAGCTAATCGTCAGTAATATGAATATTCTTTTATCTAATGATGATGGTTATGATGCGCCAGGCATTAAAGTACTTGCAAGCTATTTAAAAAAAATTGCGCATGTCACAATTGTCGCGCCTGATCGAAATAGAAGCGGTGCAAGCAATTCCCTGTCACTTGATCGCCCTCTTAAAGTGACAGAAGTTGAGAAAGATTATTATCATATCAATGGCACACCTACGGATTGTGTGCATTTAGCCTTAACAGGATTATTAGACAAGATGCCAGATATGGTGATCTCGGGTATTAATAATGGCGCCAATATGGGTGACGACACAATTTACTCTGGCACAGTCGCCGCAGCGATGGAGGGTTATTTATTAGATATTCCTTCTTTTGCTATATCGATGTCGCAGCATGAAGCAACACATTTTGAAACTGCTGCATCTATTACAGTTGATCTCATTTTGCATTACCAACAAAATAAACCTAGAGATGCGATGCTTTTAAATATTAATGTGCCTGACATCCCTTTAGAAAAAATTCAAGGCATACACATCACAAGACTTGGAAAAAGACATAAAGCAGAGCCTGTGAATAAAACAGAAGATGCTGATGGCAATATTTTATATTGGGTTGGTGCTGCAGGCCTTCCAAACGATGGTGGAGAAGGTACTGATTTTTATTCAGTGGGTCATGACTTTGTATCTGTGTCTCCTATTCATGCAGATCTTACAAGACATAATCAAATTAATGATTTAAAAACATGGATGAATAACTTTAAATGAGATTGAATTTTTTTATTATTTACTTGGCGCTAGCTTCTTTAATTGCTGGCTGTGCATCGAATGCACCTGCGCCAGTGATTGAAAAAAAAATAGCTTCTGAGAAATCTACGGCATTGCAAAAAAAATCTGTTGTGAGAATGAAAAGGGATCCTAGTCAACCATGTCCTGATACTTATATCGTCAAACCAGGTGATACGCTTTATAGCTTAAGTCTTGATTGTGGCTTTTATTACAAAGAAGTCGCTCAAGCAAATGATATTAAAGAGCCCTATGCTATTAAAGTAGGCGACAAAATAAAATTTGACCAAGTTAAAACAAACAATCCTGTTGCAACTTCTAATGAAATTAAAAAAAATGAAGAGGTTGTCACTTCACCATTGAAAAATAATGAAGAAGCTATTGCAAATACAGAGGCTTCGTCTCAACCTCAAACAAAACCGGTGTCAGGGGGCGTTATACATTTAGACAATCCCAAAGCTTATAGAGAGAAATATACGGAGGAAGCATATAACCGAAAATTGATTGCGCCTCAAACACAATCAACTAATAATACTTCACCCGCAACACTTAAAGAAAGTGCGTCTATTGTTTTAGAAGATAAACTGGATTGGCAATGGCCTACTAAAGGTAAATTAGAAAATCTTTTTAATGAAGCACAAGGGCAAAAAGGAATCGATATTTTAGGAGCGCTCGGGCAAGACATTAAAGCGGCTGGACCAGGCAAAGTCATTTATAGCGGTGAAGATCTTAAAGGATATGGCAAGCTTGTGATTATTAAACACAATAATTCTTACTTGTCTGTCTATGCTCATAACAAAGAACTTCTCGTCAAAGAAGGTCAGGTGATTGCAAAAGGTCAAAAAATTGCAACAATGGGGGATTCTGGAACAGATAAAGTGAAGCTACACTTTGAAATTAGAAAACAGGGTCAATCAGTCGATCCGACTACTTTTCTCGGGCAACCTTAATTTCGCCTTTAGCTTCTCTTTCGTAATAATCTCTTACAGTTGACATATCGTGGTCTCTTGCCCACGTAATAATTTCGTCAAGCGCTGATGCGCCGATTTGACCAATTTGAGTATGAATACCAGCCTGCTCTCTAATGATCAAAAGCCCTGGAATTTTATCAACCTGGAAATACTCACCAATTTCTGGATCAGCTTCAATATCTACCATACCAAATACAATATCTTTATTTTTGTCCGAAGCCGCCTCAAATACAGGGCTAAATTCAACGCAAGGCTCACACCAAGGCGCCCAAAAGTCAACAATCACAAAATCATTTTCTTCGATTGTTTTTTTAAAGTTCTTTTTTGTAAGCTTGACTGTTGCCATCTGATATCCCAGTTGTGTTCGGTTAAAAAACTATAACGACTGCTCACCCCATTGATTGGTATAAAAAATCTCTCTTAAGGGCTTGCGCTTTCTAGCTTCTTTTTCTTTAACTAACGCTTCAGCACTAATTTTTTCTACAGCGAGTGGGTAGCCAATCGCAATAAAAGACATTAAATCATACTGGCCTGGAATTTGAAATAATTGTCTAGATTTTTCAACATCAAATCCGCCCATTTGATGAGCCACTAACCCTAAACTTGTAGCCTGAAGACAGATATTCTCACAAGCAGCTCCCGTATCATACTGGTTCCATCGATTAGGTTTTTCATTATTCGAGAAGCTTTGACGGGCGCAAGCTAAAATTAAAATAGATGCATCCATAGCCCAATTTTGATTGCCCACAGATAAGCAATTAAGCGCTTGCGTCCAGGAAGTCGCATCTTTCTTATGGAATGTAATAAATTGCCAAGGCTGATCTCCCATGCATGAGGGGCTCCATCTTGCAGCCTCCATAAGTGATAAAAACGATTCTTGGGAGACTAGCTGATCAGGATCATAAGCTCTAGAGCTCCATCTATCACTTAGAATTGAATGGATAGGTTGTTCAGTAATGGCTGGTTTTTTCATTAAGAGAGCTATCTTTATATTTAAAGTTGTCTCTATAATAAAGATAGTTTTCACTTCGTTCAAATTAAATAATAAGGATTCCATGATGATTCAAACTGAACTTCCTTCCGAATTCAAAGGTATTAATCGATTTGCTATTAAAGCAATGCTTTATTTAAATGGATTCGCCCATATTATTATTGGCCTTGCTTTAGCGACGTCGATTATTATGTTCACTTGGCTTTTCTTTAATGAAATCAATACCGCAGCGAATGCCCATAATCTGATTCATGGCTTTATTCATGCACTAGGCACTTTAATGCTTCTTTGGTCGATATCGGCCCTTATTTCTGCCGAAATGCGCTACCTCAATGGAAGTAAATTAGAAGTTGAAACCTTTATTGAAGTCGTGATGGTACTTTTCCTTAGAAAGCTCATTGTGCTTCCTGTGCAAGATTCAACACCAACATTTGAAGAGGTCGGTATTTGGGTTGGAGGTGCATTTTTAATTGGCTTACTCTATATTTTAGTGATCCGTTTTAAAACAACAATTTCTGATACTAAAAGAAAATAAACTGCTTCATGACAGATGAAGATCTTAAGTTTATGAAACTAGCATTAGGGTTAGCAAAAAAAGCTGAGTTAAAAAATGAAGTGCCTGTCGGCGCTCTAATTGTTCGGAATGGCGAAATAATCGGTCAAGGTATGAATACATCCATTAGTGATCATGACCCTACTTCACACGCCGAAATAAATGCTATCAGAGAAGCTGCTAAGGCTATCAAAAATTACAGGCTAAAAGATTGCGCGATTTACGTGACATTAGAGCCTTGTGCTATGTGCGTTGGGGCAATTCAACACGCACGTATTGAGAAAATTATCTATGGGGCTCCTGATCCAAAAACTGGCGCTTGCGGAAGTATGATTGATTTAATCAGCGTTAAAGAAATTAATCATCATGCAGAAGCTATAGGTGGCATCTTAGAAAAAGAATGCGGTCAAATACTAAAAGATTTCTTTCTTTCAAAAAGAAAAAAGCCGTAGAAAACTACGGCTTTTTTTTTATTTCAATCAAACGATTAGTCTCTGTTGCCTAAAATAGCCATTAACAACTGAAGTAAATTAACAAACAAATTATAGATGTTCATATAAAGCGCCAAAGTTGCCATGATGTAGTTTGTTTCTCCGCCATTCACAATTCGACTTACGTCATAAAGAATGAATCCAGAAAATAATAAGACTGCAACGCCAGATAATGCTAAAGCCATGGCAGGAACTTGGAAAAATAAATTAGCAAGAGAAGCTAAGATGAGAAGGATGATACCAATCATCAAAAATTTTCCCATAAAGCTAAAATCTTTTTTAGTGGTGGTAGCGATCGTCGCTAAAGTTAAAAATATAGCTGCTGTGCCACCTGCAGCAAGACCAACGATTTGAGCACCATTGCTTAGATTAAACGCTACTTGAAGAATTGGACCTAACATCACACCTAAAAACAAAGTCAGTGCTAATAATAAAACAACACCTAGACTATTGTTACGATTTGCTTGAATCGCAAAAAATAAACCAAACATACCAGCCATCAACATAATGGCAAACATAATAGGATGTTGTTGAGCAAATAAAAAGTTCATGCTCATACCTATGTAAGCGCCAATTGTTGTTGGGATCAGAGATAAACCAAGTAAAGCATAAGTATTTCTTAGTACTTTATTTGTCGCTAGTGTTGATTGCGACTGGCTTTCAATTCTTACATTTTCCATATTTTTTCCTCTTAAAAGTTTTTAATACTTTGTTTAGATTATAGAACCTATCAAATAGTTTCAATATTCATTTGCATTATTTTACATAGTCATAATTTGACTTGTCATATCTTTGAAACCTTTTTCTTGGCTGATTTTTAAGGCTTCAGCAGGTTCTTTAGCGCCTTTCATCGAAAGAAGTCTTGTAATGCTTTCAGATGACATCTTCCAGTCTAGATGAAGCAAGACTTCATCAACCAGTTGAGGGCTATTACATAATAAAACCATATCGCATCCAGCCTCGAGCGCCTTTAAAATCCTATCTTTCATTTCACCACCAAGTATGGCACCTTTCATGCTCATATCATCACTAAAAATAGCACCTTTAAAATGAAACTTTTCTCTTAATTGATCTTTAAGCCAGAAACTTGAAAATCCTGCTGGATGTTTATCTACCTCAGAATAAAGGACGTGAGATGGCATAACTGCATTTAATCCATGCTTGATCAATGAGATAAAAATACTCATATCTTTAGATGCAATCTCATCAAATGTTCTTTCGTCTTCAGAAATGCTTAAATGTGAGTCAGCCTTAATATACCCATGCCCTGGAAAGTGTTTTCCAACCCCATGCATACCGCCTTCTTTTAAGCCTTCCAAAAGACTCGATGCCAAAGCCTTGATCGCTTGAATATCACCATGAAAAGCTCTATCTCGAATCACGGTACTTTCGCTGTAATCAATATCTAAAACTGGCGTAAAACTAAAGTCGATATCAAACACTCTTAATTCAGTAGCAATAATTTGGCCAATTAAAAAAGCTAAGTGATTAGCTCTTTTAGGATCTTTATCCCAAACTTCCCCTAACTTTCTCATAGCAGGAATGATCGTAAAGCCTTCTCTAAATCTTTGCACACGACCACCTTCATGATCTACAGCAATTAAAAAATCATGGCCTCTTATTTTTCTAATGGCATCCGTTAAAGTTTTTAATTGGACAGTATCTTTGTAATTTCTTGTAAATAAGATAAGCCCGCCTACCATGGGATGCATGATTCTTTTGATATCCTCATCTTTCAATGTAAGGCCTTCCACATCAATCATTAATGGGCCGATCGTCATTTAGATTCAATCTTATTCATATTATTTAAAAATAAAAGGATTGAAATTAGTACGCGTATCAAAATAATCTATATTTTCTTTCTTTTTAAGAAAAGCAATAATTTTATAAATGACTGGTGTAAATAATACTTCGATTAATGTTTTAGCAAAAAATTGTGCCATAACAACAAGAATCAATTTGTCATTGGGAATCACACCGCTGTTATAGAAGGCCAATGGATAGAACAAAATAGAATCGATCGCTTCACCTGCAATAGTTGATCCAATTGTGCGACTCCATAAATATTTACCCTTGGTCATGATTTTCATTTTTGCCAATACAAAAGAATTCGCAAATTCACCTGCTGCAAAAGCAATTAAGCTCGCTAAAGACACTCGCCAAGCTGAACCAAAAGCAACTTCATAAGCCTCTTGATTATGCCAATAGGGTGCGGGTGGCAATGCAACAATCATCCAAGCCATAAAAGATGCAAAAGCAAGTGCAGCAAATCCTGCCCATATCACTTTTCTCGATGCCGCATACCCATAAACCTCAGTTAGGATATCCCCGAAAATAAAAGAGATAGGGAAAAATAAAACGCCCGCACCAAAAGTCAAGATGCCAAAAAATGGAACGTCCACTTGGGAAATTTTTGCAGGTCCAATCAAGTTAGATGTAATCAATACCGTGACAAATGCTGCCATGACTAGATCGTAATATCGGTATTGATTTTTATGCATATTAGACTTCAGTGATCAAGACATGATCACCGACATTAATTTGATCGAATAAATCGATGATGTCATAGTTATCCATACGAATGCATCCATGTGATTTGGGCTCGCCCAAATGAGCTAGGTCATTAGTTCCATGAATGTAGATAAAACGCTGCATTGTATCTTGATTACCTAGACGATTAAATCCAACCTCGAGACCTGAAAGCCACAGTATGCGAGTTAAAATCCAATCCTCTTTGGGGTTAGAGACTGACATTGTTGGATTCCATATTTTTCCTGTAAGTCTTCGCGCTGCAAACTGCGCGAACAAAGGTGCACCTTTGCCAATTTTTGCGCGCACAATATGTTGACCTAAAGGCGTACAAAAACTACCTTTATTTTGCCCCGCGCCTTTTTCTGCAGTAGAAATCACAAATGATTTCACCCATACATTATCGTTTTGATAAACATGAAGTTTTTGTTCTTTGATTGAAATTCTAATATGCATAATTAATTAATTCTTAAGATGCCGTTTTTACAAATAATGCAATAGATTCGACATGCGATGTATGTGGAAACATATTTACAATACCAGCTTTATCTAATTTATAACCCTTCTCATTTACTAATATTTGAGCGTCTCTAGCCAAGGTGGCTGGGTTACAAGATACATAAACAATCACTGAAGGATTAATATCTTCATCAATGAGCTGAACTAATTGAAACGCCCCATCTCTCGGAGGATCAATCAGCCATTTATTTGCATGACCCAATTTTAATAATGCTTCTTTAGTGATTTCAAATAAATTAATGCATTGATATTCCACAAAATCATTTAAATAATTTTCATCTCGACATTGTTTTGCCCTTTCTATGAGTGACGCTGAGCCTTCAATACCAGTAACTTTTGCACCGCTAGTTGCAATAGGTAATGTGAAATTTCCAAGCCCACAGAAAAAATCAAAAATACGTTCATCTTTTGATGGCTTTAATAGACTCATCGCTCTTCTGACTAATACTTGATTAATAAAAGGATTAATTTGTGTAAAGTCATAAGGCATAAAACTAAACTGTAGGCCGAATTCTTTTAGCGCATAAGAAAGCTTCACCTCATCTTTCTTTGATAACGGCTTTACTGTTTCAGGGCCTTTAGATTGCGTCCAAAATTGCACGGGATATTGATTTGAGAATGCATTTAAAAGTGCTTCATCGCTTACATCTAGCTTTTCTAAAATTCTTAATACCAAGACTAAATGTTTTTGATCCGCTGCGAATTCAATCTGAGGTATTTTGTCTTTGATAGAAAGCTGAGTAATCAAATCTTGAAGTGGGGGTAGGATATCAGAGAGATTTTTAGGTAATACTTCGCAACTAGAAATATCAGCAATAAAATGTGTTCTTTTTTCATTAAATCCCACAAGCGCTTTATTTTTCTTAACGACAAATTTAACCCTGAGTCGGCCTTTGTATCGATAATGCCAGGAGGGGCCTGCAAGTGGCGTCAAGATTGTTTCGGGTTTAACCTTACCAATTCTGGATAAAGTATTTTCAAATACTCTTTGCTTGGCTGCAATTTGCGCTTGAAACTCAAAATGCTGCATAGAACAACCGCCGCATCGATTAAAGTGATCGCATTTAGGCTTGACTCTTAAATTGGATTGTCGAATCACTCTATGCGTAAAAGCAATTTCATAGCTTGGCTTTTTCACATAAGACTCGCACTCAACAAGCTCGCCTTGAAGTGCACCTTCTACAAAAATAGCTTTACCATCAATGTGAGTGACGCCCCTACCCTCTTGATCAATATTTTCTATTGTGGCGAGTAATAATTTTTTTTTAGATTTAATGTCGTCTTGCATTTAGGAAGACTTAAGATTTCCAAGCGGACAAAAACTCATCCCAATAATCTTTTTGATATTCTTGAATTGTATTTTTAACTAAATTAATTTCAGCATCATATTCATTTTGATTAAGATGGCCTCGGATTAATTGGAATTTAAGATAGACAAGATAAGTATTCGCAACATCAGTTTCGCAATAATCTCTTATCGATTGAATATTACCTTCTCTATAGGTATCCCAAACTTTTCCGCCATCCATACCTAACTTTCCTGGGAAGCCACACAGCTTCGCAATATCATCTAATGGGGCATTATTTTTACCTTGGAACATAGCTAAAAATTCCATTAAATCTGTATGGCGTGTGTGGTATCGGCTTAAATAATTATTCCATTTAAAATCTTTATCAATCTCGCCCATATCTAAATATTTGGATGCATTAATGCCATAAATCAAAGCTCTGTAATTTAATACAGGCAGATCAAATCCTGAGCCATTCCAAGATACAAGTGTAGGGGTGTATTTATCAATACCATCAAAAAAACGCTGAATAACTTCTTCTTCAGGATCGTCAATATCTCCCAACGTCCAAATTTTTAATTGATCTCTTTCTCGGAGAACACATGAGATCGCTACAATTTTTTGAAGATGGTGCTGCAGAAAATCCGAGCCATTTTTTTGTCTTCTTTTGTAAGTAGCAACATTCACAACATCATCATCAGAAAATTGGTTATCTAATGCATATAAAGATCTAATACCTTGAATATCAGGAATGGTCTCGATATCAAAAACTAAAATAGGAATCAAAGCTTTAACTCAGAAATAAATTAGAAGATAAATAGCGGTCGCCACGATCACAAGCAATTGATACGATCACAGCATCTTTATTTACTTTCGCAATTTGAAGAGCGATATAAAGTGCACCGCCAGTAGATGCTCCAGAAAAAATACCTTCTTCTTTTGCAAGTTTTCTCGCGGTTTCTTCTGCATTTCGCTGTGAGACATATTCAATCCGATCAATATTTTTTGGATTATAAATTTTAGGTAAATAGGCTTCTGGCCATTTACGTATACCTGGAATTTGAGAACCTTCTTCTGGCTGGACACCAATGATTTGAATATCTTTATTTTTTTCTTTTAAGAATTTTGAAGTGCCTACAATCGTTCCTGTGGTGCCCATACTCGAAATAAAATGAGTGACACGACCTTTTGTATCTTTCCATATTTCGGGACCTGTGCCTTCGTAATGCGCTTTGGGATTGTCAAGATTGCTAAATTGATCCAATACAAAACCTTTGCCTTCTTTTTGCATCTTTAATGCGGTGTCTCTTGCAAACTCCATACTGCCCTCTTGCGAAGTTAGAATGAGTTCTGCACCAAACGCTTTCATGATTTGCCGTCTTTCGATGGTTTGATTTTCTGGCATAACCAAAATCATCTTATAGCCCTTCATCGCAGCCACCATAGCAAGCGCTATACCTGTATTGCCAGATGTAGCTTCAATCAGTGTATCTCCAGGTTTAATGTCGCCTCTTAATTCAGCGTTATGAATCATAGAAAACACGGCTCTATCTTTTACTGAGCCTGCGGGATTATTACCTTCTAATTTAAGGTGAATCGCGCTGGTTAAATTTCCATTCATGCGCTGCAAAGTAACGAGGGGTGTATTACCAATAAAATTTTCTAATTGCATTACTTTACATTCATCCGAAATAAAAGAACGGTGTAAACAAAAAAGGATATGAACCCAATGAAAGCCCACTGGGGAATTGTGAGGCTCAATAAAGTCCAATCAATATGCGAGCAGTCCCCCGTCCCTTTAAAAAGCAAATTCAAAGCTTTTGAAAATGGGAAATTTTCAAACATATAATTTAAGTCAACGCCACATTCATTAGGAACATCAATGGCTTTCGATTGAATCAGCATATGTTTAAATGAAAATACCATCCCTATAATTGAGGTTATAGATAAAACGACTAAGGAGAGTCTTCTCATTAAATATGTTGGCTTAATAAATGCATTAATCAAAAAGAATAGTCCTAACACCATAAAAATAATCCTTTGTGTAATGCATAAAGGACAAGGTTCGAGATTAAATTTTTTTTGAATGATCAGTGCTAATGCAACTAAAAAATAAGCAGCAAAAAAAGCAAATAAATGGGCTTGTTTATGTGATAAAAAAAATTTCTTCAATTAAAGCTCTTTAATTATTCATTAACTCTATAATGAAGATAATTGTAACGGATATCCCCCTAGTTTGATTAATTCAACACCAATAAATAGCTCCAAACCTAACGAAGCCAAGGTTTTTTCTGTTAAAGAAATTAACCGCCTCGTCAGGGAGCTTCTTGAGCAAAGTTTTCCCTCATTTTGGATTTCAGGCGAAATCTCTAATTTTATAAGCGCATCTTCCGGACATTGGTATTTTTCCCTTAAAGATGATGAAGCTCAAGTGCGCTGCACCATGTTTAAAAATAAAAATATGGCTGCTGATTGGGTCCCTAAAAATGGTGAAAAAATTGAAGCGAAATGCTTTATCGGGCTTTATGAAGCTCGCGGAGAATATCAACTTAATATTGAACTGATTAGGCATGCAGGTACTGGGCTTTTATCGGAAGCCTTTAATCAATTAAAAGAAAAGCTCCTCAAAGAAGGTCTTTTTGAAACTTCTCGCAAAAAACTCATACCTCAATTTCCCAAATCTATTGGAGTGATTACTTCACCTACCGGTGCTGCAATTGAAGACATTCTTATTACCCTTAAAAGACGAAGTCCTCATATTCCAATCTTTATATACCCGAGTCTCGTTCAAGGCAAAGAGGCACCTCTAGCGATTGTAAAAGCTATTGAAACTGCAAATATCAGAATGGAATGTGATGTGCTCATTCTTGCGCGAGGCGGAGGTTCGATTGAAGATTTATGGGCTTTTAATGAAGAAATTGTAGCGCGAGCAATTGTTGCATCCAAAATACCTACTATTACAGGCGTTGGTCATGAGACCGATACAACGATAGCTGATTTTGTATCCGACCTAAGAGCTCCGACACCGACAGGAGCTGCTGAACTCGTCACAAGCCATACTGTCGAACTAATCAAAACAATTCAAGTATACAAAAATCAATTAAATAAAGTGATGGCTGGCGTAATTCGAGAATTGATGCAGAAAATTGACTATCTAGAAAAACGCCTTATATCGCCCCGACAACAAATTCAAAGACAAAAGGAACAGATTCATCAATATATACAAAGAATTAATCAGAGCATGAAAAATGCAATGATCCAATATCGTTTAAATATCGATAAATTGAAATTAAACTTAGATCATTTAAGTCCTCATGCAGTTTTATCAAGAGGCTATTCCATTATCACAAATGTTGATGGTCAAATTGTAAATAATGCAAACCAGTTAAAGCTTGATGATAAAATTCGTATTCAATTGAACCATGGACAAGCTGATGCAACTATTTCAGATCTTAAAAATTAATAATTTTAGATTGAATTAAAAATACTCTGGCACTCATGGAAGATATCAAAAAAAATAATCACAAAGCCTCAATAGCTACTCTTTCGCTAGCAGCCTTAGGTGTCGTATTTGGTGATATTGGCACAAGCCCTTTATATACCATGAAAGAAGTTTTTTCTTTAAGCAAACATCCAGTTGAACTTACTCAATTTAACGTTCTAGGCATACTTTCACTTATCTTCTGGTCGCTCATTATGATTGTGTCAGTGAAATATGTAGCCTTTATCATGCGTGCTGATAATAGAGGTGAAGGCGGGATTATGGCTTTACTCTCTCTTGCCAATAAAAATGCGCCAAGCGGGAATAAAAGAAATTGGATTATTATTTTAGGTATTCTTGGGGCCTGTATGTTTTATGCAGACGGAATGATTACACCTGCAATTTCTGTTTTATCTGCAATTGAAGGTCTTGAGGTTGTAGCGCCTTCCTTAAGCCATCTTATTATTCCAATAACTCTTGTAGTACTGTTTATTTTATTTTATGCACAAAGTAAAGGAACAAATGTTGTAGGCGCGCTCTTTGGTCCCATTATGTTTTTTTGGTTTTTGACACTTGCATTATTGGGTCTTATTAATATTGCGCAAGAGCCACATGTGCTTTATGCGATTAATCCTTTACATGCATTTCATTTCTTCCAATTGGCACCTATGGTTGCATTTGTAGCTTTGGGCGCTGTCGTTTTGTCTGTAACAGGTGCTGAAGCGCTTTATGCAGACATGGGACATTTTGGCAAACATCCTATTAGACTTGCATGGTTTATTTTTGTGCTTCCAGCACTTACATTAAATTACTTTGGACAAGGTGCATTACTTATTAGCAACCCTGAAAATATTAAAAATCCTTTTTATCTCATGGCGCCTGAATTTCTTGGTATTCCTCTTATTATTTTAGCAACGCTCGCTGCAATCATCGCTTCACAAGCTGTAATCACTGGGGCCTTTTCAGTTTCAAGGCAAGCACTTCAATTAGGATTCTTGCCAAGAATGCACGTCGAACATACTTCCGAAAATCAAGAGGGACAAATTTATCTCCCAAGAATTAACTGGCTCTTAATGATTTCAGTAATGGCTTTGGTGGTGACTTTCAAAAGCTCAGGCAATCTCGCAGGCGCATATGGTATTGCAGTCACAGGTGACATGGTAATCTCAACGCTTTTAGCGAGCTTTGTATTCTATGAAGTATGGAAATGGAACTCCATTAAAACAATTATCTTTATGGCAATTTTTTTAATGATCGATTTTGCATTTTTTAGTGCCAATATTTTAAAAATACCCGATGGTGGTTGGTTCCCAATTTTAATCGGCTGCATTCTTTTTGTTTTAATGACTACCTGGAAAAAAGGCCGCGCACTACTTTATAAAATACTGAAAGGTGAAGCCATTGAAATTAATTCATTTATTTCATCTATAGGCGCTAATCCACCACCTCGTGTAGAAGGTACTGCAATATTTATGACGCCTAATCCTGAAGGTGTTCCTCATGCGCTTCTCCATAACCTTAAACATAATAAAGTGATCCATGAAAAAGTTATTATTTTGACTGTAATGTTTATGGACTATCCTCATTCACTTACAAAAGATCTAGTAACTGTTGAAAAACTGCCTTACAACTTTTACAAAGTCACTGTGAAATATGGATTTAAAGATGAGCCTGATTTACCGAAAGACTTGGCATTATGTGTGAAAAATGGTGTCAATATTGATCCAATGAATAGCTCTTATTTTATTGGCAAGGAAATTTTATTGGCTACGCCAAAAGACAACATGAATTATTGGAGAAAGAAACTATTTATCGGTTTATTTAGAAGTGCGGAAACAATTACCAATCAATTTAAGCTTCCTCCTAACCGGGTGGTTGAATTAGGAAGCCAAGTATTGTTTTAAGAATGAAATATAGCGTTCTATTTTTTTTAGCATTTCTTGTCACGGGCTGTGCTTCCACTACTTTAAAAAATCAATCAGGTGTCGATAGAAAACAGCTTTTACTTATGCCCCAATCTATGGTGGCAAGCCTGGCAAGTGATGGCTACCGAGCTGCACTTCAAGAAGCAAGCAAAAAAAATAAACTTAACGTTGATCCTTTTCAAGTAAATCGCGTTAAAAGAATTACCAATAGACTCATTGCTAACGCAACTTATTTTAAGCCCGAAGCTAGTCAGTGGGCCTGGGAAATAAATATTGAAGATAGTAATGAAGTCAATGCTTACTGTATGCCTGGGGGTAAAATCATGGTGTACTCAGGTCTTATTCGAAAACTAAACGCTACAGATGATGAATTAGCAGCTGTCATAGGGCATGAAATTTCTCATGCGCTTCGTGAACACGGGCGGGAAAGAATGTCGACAGCAGCCGTTCAACAATTAGGTTTGATTGGTTTTGCTGCTTACATCTCTAATACCAATAGTCGAAATAGAGCCAATGCCACAATGCAGGCAGTTTCATTAGGTACTACCCTCTTTTTTGCTCTCCCTAATAGCCGGACACAAGAAAGAGAGGCTGATGCTATTGGCCTTGAGCTTGCTGCGAGATCAGGATTTAATCCTTTCGCTTCAGTCACCTTATGGGAAAAAATGAAACGACAAGATACAAAAAAACCACCTGAATTTTTAAGCACTCATCCATCTGATGACAACCGCATTCGAGAGCTCACGGATCTTGCTTACAAATTAAAGCCCCTCTATGAATCAAATCGACCACGATAATTACATTAGACTTTAATGTAAAATACTGTTTTAACTTAAAAAAATATACTCTCATGGATCAATTAAAATCAATCATCGAAAATGCTTTTGAAATAAGAGCTGAAATCAATCCAAAAAATGCGCCAAAAGAAATTAAAGATACTGTTGATGAAGTACTTAATAATTTAAATAATGGATCACTGCGAGTAGCAACACGCATTAAAGATTCACAAGAATGGGAAACGCATCAATGGATTAAGAAAGCAGTATTACTTTCTTTTAGGCTCTACGATAACGAGGTCATGAAAAGTGGTTATACCAATTACTTTGATAAAGTAAATTCAAAATTTGCTAATTTCACTGATGAAGATTTTAAAGCAGGTGGTTATCGTGTTGTACCGAATGCTATTGCAAGACGTGGCTCATTTATTGGAAAAAATGTTGTCCTCATGCCTTCATATGTAAATATTGGAGCTTATGTAGACGAAGGCACAATGGTCGATACATGGGCGACCGTGGGCTCTTGTGCGCAAATTGGTAAAAATGTTCACCTCTCAGGAGGCGTAGGCATTGGTGGAGTGTTAGAGCCTATTCAAGCCGGTCCAACTATTATTGGTGACAATTGCTTTATTGGTGCAAGATCAGAAGTGGTTGAAGGTGTTGTCGTTGAAGATAACGCAGTGATTTCTATGGGCGTCTATATTGGTCAATCTACAAAAATTTATGATCGTGAAACTGGTGAAGTAACATACGGCCGCATCCCTAAAGGCTCTGTTGTGGTTTCAGGAAACCTGCCTTCGAAAGATGGCTCTTATAGCCTTTACTGTGCAGTGATTGTAAAAAAGGTAGACGAAAAAACACTTGGCAAAGTAGGCATTAACGAGTTACTTAGAGGTATCTAAATTATGATGGTGTACGGCATTAAAAATTGCAGTACCGTCAAAAAAGCATTAACTTGGTTTGATAGCCATAAAATTAAATATGAATTTTTTGATCTAAAAAAAGAAGCATTAGATGAGCCTACTTTGACTGCATGGTTTAAAACGCTACCAAATTATTTAACTTGGGAGATGCTCATTAATAAATCCGGCATGACTTGGAAAAATCTGACAGACCGAGAAAAAAAACTGGGAGATAAGAAAGAATCTGCCATTCAATTGATTATAGAAAAGCCAACGGTGATGAAAAGGCCATTGGTAGCAATCGAGAAAAAAGTAGTTTCGCTTGGATTTGATGAAGCTACATTTAAACAATTATTTAAAAAATAAAAATGACCAGAACACTAGAACTCACTAAGAATCTAATTGCCAGAAAATCTAATACGCCTGACGATGCTGGCTGCCAAGATTTGCTTATCAGCCTCTTGGAACCTCTGGGTTTTAAATGTGAAAAAATTAAAGTAGGTGATGTAGAAAACTTATACGCACGAAGAGGTACTGAAGCACCCTTCTTTGTTTTTGCTGGTCATACAGATGTTGTACCGAGCGGCCCAATCGATCAATGGATATCTCCCCCTTTTGAACCTACGATCAAAGATGACAAACTCTATGGTCGAGGCGCTGCGGACATGAAAACATCTATTGCGGCTTTTATTGTTTCTATTGAAGAATTTTTAAACGAAACTAAAGATTTCAAAGGTTCGATTGGATTAATTATTACTTCTGACGAAGAAGGTGTTGCAGTGGATGGCACTGTTAAAGTAGTTGAGCTTCTTAAAGAAAGAAATCAAAGAATTGATTTTTGCGTAGTCGGTGAACCTACGTCACATCTTAAATTCGGTGACATGATTAAAAATGGCCGAAGAGGATCCCTTTCCGCAAAGCTTACTGTAAAAGGCATCCAAGGTCATATTGCCTACCCTCATTTGGTTAAAAATCCGATTCATATGGTTGCCCCTGCAATCACAGATTTAGTGAATATGTCTTGGGATGAAGGCAATGAATATTTCCCCAGAACCTCTTGGCAAATTTCAAATATTAAAGGTGGCACAGGTGCTACAAATGTTGTTCCTGGCGAAGTCGATATTCTTTTTAATTTTAGATACTCAACAGCAAGCACTGCTGAAAATTTAAAAGAAAGAGCGCATGCTATTTTAGATAAGCATAAACTTGATTACGTTATTGATTGGGAGTATTCGGGCAATCCTTACTTAACAAAAAAAGGAAAGCTTGTAGAGATTTTATCGGAAGCGATTAAAGAAACTGTGGGCATCACGCCGGAACTTTCTACCACAGGCGGCACTTCAGATGGTCGCTTTATTGCGAACATCAGTGATCAGGTTGTTGAATTTGGTCCACTTAATGCCACAATTCATAAAATAAATGAATGTATTGATGTAAAAGATATCGAACCACTCAAAGATATCTACAAACTGACACTTCATAAGATTCTCACTTGAGCCAAGCGCAAATTCTTACTGAGCTTTCTTCAATTCGTGATTGGTTAAGATATGCCGTCAGTCGATTTGAGGACTCTGATGTTTTTTTTGGTCATGGCACTTCTAATGCATATGACGAGGCTATTTGGCTTATTTTCGGCTTTCTTCATTTACCTCACGATACGATAGATAACTTTTTAGACGCTGACTTAACAGGCAAAGAAAAAAAAGATTTATTATTTTTAATTGAAAAAAGAATTAAAGACAAAATCCCAACTGCTTATCTTCTTCATGAGGCTTGGCTAAGGGATTATAAGTTTTATGTAGATGAGCGCGTCATTGTTCCTAGGTCTTTAATTGCGGAGTCATTAAGCGAAAATCTTTATCCATGGATTGATGATCCTGAAAAAATCTTCAGTGCGCTAGATTTATGCACTGGTAGTGGTTGCTTGGGTATCATGATGGCACATAGCTTCCAGAACGCAATGATTGATCTTGTAGATTTATCTGAAAAAGCGTTACAGGTAGCGGAAATCAATATTAATCATTATGGGCTAAATGATCGTACCGAATTAATTCAATCTGATTTATTTAATGCTTTAAAAGGTAAGAAATATGATCTCATTATTTCGAATCCTCCTTATGTTAATCAAACTTCAGTTGATAGCTTCCCCATGGAATTTTTAAAAGAACCAAGTATGGCTTTGGGAAGTGGAGAAGATGGTTTAGATCACACTGTTAGAATTATCAAGGAAGCAAAAAGCTATCTTAACGATGATGGCATATTGATTGTTGAGATTGGTCACAACAAAGAAGTTTTGTTAGATAAATTTCCTAAACTTCAATTTCAATGGCTAGATGTTTCTTTAGGGAATGACTTTGTGTTTATGCTTCAAAAATCTCAATTACCTGATTAGATTTTTTTAATGTCAGAGTCACTTCTGATTCTTCTCTTAACTGGTTTTTTTCCAATCTTTTTAATCTTCTTATCTAGCATAGCTTTTCGATCAAGCTTCACTTTCGGGGCATAAGGTGATGGATGTGCATGTTTTTTTCGCGCTTTAACTTTATTGAGACTTTCATTACGGCTGACCATCGAAAAAGGCATGTCTAGCCATTTTAAAATTTTTTCAACTTCTTTAACTTCAAGCTCTAACATCATGCCTCTTTTTACGCGAGATGGAAGTGACACAGGCCCAAATCTGGTTCGAATAAGTCGACTCACCGGTAAATTAAAATGTTCAAACAAACGCCTAACTTCTCGATTTCTACCTTCCATCAATATGACCTGATACCAGCGATTAGCTCCTTCACCGCCTTGATAACGAATTTCATCAAATTTTGCGAGGCCATCATCTAACTTAACGCCTGATTTTAATTTTGATATTTGCTCTTCAGTTAACTCGCCAAAGATACGTACAGCATATTCACGTTCAATTTCAAATTTAGGATGCATGAGGCGATTAGCAAGATCGCCTGAAGTGGTAAACATAAGAAGTCCTGAAGTATTAATATCAAGACGTCCGATCGAAATCCATTTTTCATTTTTAATTCTTGGTAACTTTGAAAATACTGTGGTTCTTTTTTGCGGGTCACTTACCGAAACAATTTCACCTTCAGGCTTATGGTAGATAAGAATTTTAGGGAATTTTAAATCAAAGAAAAGATGGGTGGTTTTTCCATCAATCTTAATGATGTCATGCTCATGAATCAATTGGCCTAAGGTAGCTGCGCTGTCATTTACATGCACACGACCCGCTTCAATATATTTTTCCATCTCTCGCCTGGATCCAATGCCAGATTGAGCGAGGAGTTTATGTAGACGCTGAGTTTTTGTTGGGCTCGTTTGCTTGCTGTCTTTAGCTGAATCTTGATCTTGTGAACGCATAGGGTAATTAAGTCTTTATTGACTTAACGTTAGACATTCAAAGGAATTTCATTTTGGAGGAAGCTTTCGATATCAGGAAGCTCGGATAAAGATCTTAAATTAAAATCATTTAAAAAATGTTTTGTTGTCGCATACAAGGAAGGCCTACCAGGAACGTCTTTTTGACCAATCACATCAATCCAGTCTCTTTCTTGCAACTGCCTAATAGCATTGGGATTAAGTGCAACACCTCTAATTTCTTCAATCTCGCCGCGCGTGACTGGCTGTCTATAAGCCACAATCGCCAATACCTCCATTACTGCACGACTATATTTAGCTATTTTTTCCGGGCTCAATCTCATGAGGTAGCTTGAATATTCATCTCTTGCTTTAAAGCGATAACCCGAAGCGACAAGGACTAATTCCATAGTGCGGTCTTGCCATTCTGTTTTAAGTTCGTCTAATAACATTCTTAATGTAGATCGCTCAATTTTTTCTGAAAATAATTTTTGCAAATCATCTAAAGATAGAGGATTGGCACTTGTTAGTAATGCCACCTCTAGTATTTGTTTAATTTTTGATATGTTATTTAAATCTGTCATGGCTTAATTAATCTGTAATTTAATGTAGATAGGAGAAAAACTTTCTTGCTGAGTAATTTTAATAAGTCGCTCTCTTGCTAATTCTAATATAGCTAAGAAACATACAACTAATTTTTGAATTCTATCTTCAGCTACATCAAACAATGATGAAAACTCAACAAACTCTTCTTCTTGAAGTTTTCTCAAAATCATTGTCATATGCTCTCTAACAGAGAGCTCATTTCGAGCAACCTTATGGGCTTCAAAATGTTTTGCACGATTTAAAATATTTTTCCATGCTGCAAAAATTTCATCAATCGATACATCTGGATAAGTAATTTCAGTAATTTTTTCAAAATAGGCATTGGCTACATAAAGATCAACACCTACTTGTGGCATTTGTGTAAGCTTTTCAGAGGCTATCTTGATAAGCTCATATTCCATGAGTCTGCGAACAAGTTCAGCCCGAGGGTCTTGCTCTGTATCTACTTCAGCTGTTTTCTTAGGTAGCAACATTCTTGATTTAATTTCAATCAAGACGGCAGACATAAGTAAATAATCTGCAGCTAACTCAAGTTTAATTTCTTTCATCTTCTCTACATAATCCATATACTGAATTGTTAAATCAGCCATAGGTATATCAAGAATATCTAAGTTATGTTTTCTAATGAGATACAAAAGAAGATCGAGCGGACCTTCAAAAGCTTCCAAATAAATTTCAAGCGCATCGGGCGGAATATAGAGATCCTGAGGTAATACCTCAATATTCTCCCCATGAATTTTTCCAATTGCTGCTGTTTGTACTTCTTGATTCATTAGTAATTTAACCCCATTGCTTCTCTGACTTCTCGCATCGTTTCTCTCGCTAATTTTCTTGCTTTTTCACAACCTTCCGCCACGATATTTTTTACAAGATCTGGATCTTCAATATAATGAGATGCTCTTTCTTGAATAGGTTTCAATTCTTTATTAATCGCTTCAATGACAGGTTGCTTGCACTCAATACATCCTATTTTCGCTTCTTTACATCCCGTTTCAACCCAAGACTTTACTTCGTCATTTGAGTAGACTTGATGTAATTGCCATACAGGACAATGATCTGGATTGCCTGGGTCATTTCTTCTGACGCGCGCAGGATCTGTAGGCATTGTTTTAATTTTTTTCTCAACAGACTCAGGAGGCTCTCTTAAAGCAATTGTATTGTTATAAGACTTAGACATTTTTTGACCATCTAGACCAATCATTTTTGATGCGGGGGCTAATTTATATTCAGGCTCAACTAAAATCATTTTACCGCCTCCTTCTAAAAAGCCTAACAACCTTTCTTTGTCACCCAAGCTTAAACCTTGATGTTCTTCGATTAATACGCGCGCTGAATCTAAAGCTTCCTCGTCGCCATTTTCTTGATACGCTGTTTTCATTTCCATATAGAGACTACTTTTTTTAGAGCCTAATTTTTTAATTGCTTCTTCAGCTTTTTCAACAAAGCCAGCTTCTTTGCCATAGAGATGATTAAAGCGTCTTGCAATCTCACGTGTAAATTCAATATGAGGAATTTGATCTTCGCCAACAGGCACTTGAGTTGCCTTGTAAATTAAAATATCTGCGCTTTGCAATAATGGATAGCCTAAGAATCCATACGTCGACAAATCTTTAGAGGATAATTTTTCCTGCTGATCTTTATAAGTTGGCACTCTCTCTAGCCAGCCCAGGGGTGTAATCATAGATAACAAAGTATGAAGCTCAGCGTGTTCAGGGACTTTAGATTGAATAAAGATAGTTGCTGTTGCTGGATCAACACCAGCTGCAAGCCAATCAACCACCATTTCCCAGACGTTCTCTTCAATAATTTCGGGGGAGTCATAATGTGTCGTGAGTGCATGCCAATCCGCTACGAAGAATAAACATTCGAATTCATGTTGAAGATTGATCCAATTTTTCAACACTCCATTGTAGTGACCCAAATGAAGATTACCCGTGGGTCTCATCCCAGATATGACACGTTCAATAGCCATAACCTATACCTTCATCCTTAAGCAAATATCCATAAAATCAAACTTTGACTAATTTGGATAAGCGGAAAAATTATTAAATCAAGAATATGAGTCATTAATAAAATAATTAAAATTAAAAAACCATATCGTTCAATTTGTGCATACTTATAAGCGAGATGATTAGGTAGCAAACTCACAGCAATTCTTCCTCCATCGAGTGGGGGTAATGGAATTAAATTTAATACCATTAAAGATAAATTAATACTAATACCTGCAATTCCCATTTGCTGAATAAATAAAGACATCGATTCCGGAAAGTAGGCACTTCGTCCAAATAAAATCGTCCAAAAGATCGCCATAATTAAATTTGAAAAAGGGCCAGCAGCAGCTACCCAAAGCATATCTTTTTTAGGGTGACGCAAATTCATAAAATTAACTGGTACAGGCTTAGCCCATCCAAATAAAACGCCGCCCAGTAATACAGTTAATGCTGGTAAAACAATGGTGCCAATGGGATCAATATGTCTTAATGGATTAAGACTGATTCTATTTTGGTTATAAGCAGTCAAATCACCAAAATGCTTCGCAGCATAGCCATGTGCTGCCTCATGAACCGTAATCGCAAAGATAATGGGAAGCGCGTAAACGGTGACTTTTTGTATAACAGTTAATTCCATATATAGAATGTCATTCTATTTGAATATTCTTATATTCATTCAAGAAATATGTATTTTTAAGAAAAAATTTAGTTCAGTAAGGCATTGACTTCATTCCAAGTTTTCCATATCGGAACGCATGTTTCAGGGAGTTTTGGTAATGACCCCATTTCCCTATAAGAGATACCTGGCCCATGATAATCAGAGCCTATAGAGGCCAGAAATTCATAATCACCTGCGATTCTTGCAAATTTTATAGATTGTTCGGTTGTATGGCTTCCTGAAATAACTTCAATTCCTTGACCGCCTAATTCTTTAAATTCGTTTAAAAATGCCAAAAGATTATTTTTACCTAAATCATATCGCGCTGGATGAGCAATAGCTGCAATACCACCACTTTCATGAATCCATGTGAGTGCATTTTCTAAATTCGTCCATGTGTGTTCAATAAAGCCTGGCTTACCTTTGACGAGATAATTTTTAAATACTGCTCTCACATCTTTAGCATGCCCCGTGTCAACTAAGAATCTTGCAAAATGTGTACGACCTAAAATACCTGATTTTGCATATTTTAGTGCACCTTCTAGACTGCCATTGATACCTATCTGATCAAGTGCATACGCCATTTGTTTCGCTCTTTCAAAACGCCCATCTCGAATAGAAGAAAGTCCTTGTAATAAGGTTTTGTTTTCTGAGTCCACATTTAATCCAACAATATGAATCGTGGCTCTTTTCCATGTCACTGAAATTTCAACGCCATGAATTAAATGCATGCCCAATAGTTTTGCTTCTGAAGTTGCTTCCTTTAAACCATCCACATCATCATGATCGGTTAAAGAAAGAACTTTGATACCTTTAGAGTGTGCGTGCCGAACAAGCGCAGTTGGGCTTAATAATCCATCAGATATAGTAGAATGTGAATGAAGATCAATCATGAGTATTAGGTGCTTCAATATGAACTACCATAGTATCAGATAGTCTAGACCAAAGATAATTTACAAAAGCCTTGAGGTGATTTTACAAATGAAATTTCTATTTGATCTCTTTCCTGTCATTCTTTTTTTTATTGCGTATAAATTTTCAGACATCTATACAGCAACATTAGTCGTTATTGCTGCCACGTTTTTTCAAGTGATCTATAGCAAGCTCATCCATAAAAGAGTGGATAAATTGCTTATATTTAATGCCGTATTAATAAGCATCTTAGGTGGTACAACCTTATGGCTTCATGATGCAAATTTCATTAAATGGAAACCCAGTATTTTGTATTGGTTATTATCAGGCGCACTTTTATTTTTTCATTTTTTCAAGAAAAAAAATCTTGTTAAAAATCTCATGGGTGAACAAATTCAATTAAATGAAAAAACTTGGAATCAAATTAATATGACTTCTGCAGTATTTTTTGCAAGCTTAGGTATGCTTAATCTCTATGTTGCTTTTAATTTTTCAGAGAGTGTCTGGGTAAATTTTAAATTATTCGGTATCACAGGATTAATCATTTGCTATGCCATATTGATTGGTGTTTTGGCATCAAGGGCCAATCACAAGTAATATGTTTTACGCCATCATCGCTAAAGATCAGCAAAATAGCCTCGATCAAAGATTGGTTCAGAGACCAGCACATTTAGCGCGTATTAAAATATTGCAAGATCAAGGAAGGCTTGTTCTCGCAGGGCCTTTCCCGGCTATCGATGCGATCGATCCTGGTTTAGATGGCTTTTCAGGAAGCCTCATTGTGGCTGAATTTACTTCGCTAGATGAAGCGATACGCTGGGCAAATGAAGATCCTTTTTATACTTCCGGCGTTTACGCTTCTGTTGAAGTAAAACCTTTCAGAAAAACACTTCCTTAAATATTTATGCTGCAAGATCTCATTAAAGAAAGGCTAGCATTTTTAGAGCCCTCTCATTTATGCCTTAAGGACTTAAGTGATCTTCATAGAGGACATAGCAGTAATACAGGTGGCGGCCATTTCAATTTAGAAATTACAAGTTCGCATTTTTTAGGAAAATCAACGATAATGAGGCATCGCATCATTTACGACGCGCTTAAAGATTTAATTCCTCAAAAAATTCACGCATTAAGTATCAAAGCTGATTTGCCTTAAGGAATCACTCTTCAATATTAATTATCAAGGAGCTTTAATGTTTTCTTTTATCAAAACCTTTGCATTTATTTTACTTTTTCAGTTTGGAGCTTTAGCGCAAGCAGCCGATTTAAATATTACGGTGAATGGAAAGCCTATTAAAAAGAGTCTCTATGATTTTGTAGTAAAAGATCTTGGAAGTCGCGGCCAAAAAATGGATGACAACCTTAACAATATGATTGTCAATCGTATGATTGCTATGGAACTTATTAACCAAGAAGCTGAAAGAACAGGACTTAGCAAGGACGCAAACTATCTTTTAAAAGAAGAGTTAGCGCGTAAAGAAATGCTATACAACACATTCTTACAAAACTACGTACAAAAAAATCCTATTTCAGAGTTTGATATTAAAAATGCCTATGAACAATACAAAAAAGATTTGGGTACTCAAGAATTCAATGCAAAACATATTCTTGTTGGAAGCGAACAAGAAGCTAAAGACGTAATTGCTGAACTTAATAAAGGTGGCAATTTTAGTAAAATAGCCAAAGATAAATCGAAAGATCCAGGTTCAAAAGATAAAGGTGGTGATTTAGGTTGGTTCCCAGCAAACTCAATGGTTAAACCATTTGCTGACGCACTCACCTCAATTAAAAAAGGTAGCTTCACAACAGCGCCCGTTCAAACACAATTTGGCTGGCATGTAATTAAGCTGGAGGATACAAGAGCACTGCAAGCGCCTGAGTTCGATAAAGTAAAAGAAGGTTTAGCTAAAACACTTCAACAAAAACAACTTGATAAGCTTGTATTAGACCTTAAAGCAAAAGCTAAGATTGTTGATAACCGCAAATAAAGAAATCCGTCTTACGAGTTACCTAAAGCCTGCGTTACGCAGGCTTTTTTGTATATAATAATAAGAATCATTATCATTTAGATAGCTATGACCACTTTATTAGAATTGTCAGAAGGCCAGAGCGGTATTATCCAAAAGCTCGATATGGATCTCTTGCTGATTCAAAGACTAAATGCCATGGGGTTGAGACGTGGCAAGAAAATTACCGTCTTAAGAAAGGCTCCATTTAAAGGTCCTTTTCATATCGTGATTGATACAACTGAGCTCATGATTCGGGAACAAGAAGCAACGCTCATCCAGATTAACTCATCTACCCTATGAAACGTATTGCGCTCTTGGGCATGCCAAATACGGGCAAGTCGACTCTGTTTAATCGCTTAAGCGGCTCCTCTGCACGCATCGGAAATTGGCCTGGTATCACTGTAGATCTTCATGCAGTTAAAACATTACTAGGCGGCCATATGGCTGAACTCGTTGATCTTCCGGGCATTTATGACCTTCAAGGTTTATCTGAAGATGAAAAAATTGTACAAAGCTTTATCAATCACAACAAGATTGATTTAGCGATTGTTGTCTTATGCAGCGCTCAAATTGAACGACAACTTTCATTGTTATTACAACTTCAAAAGCTTCAAATCCCCTGTGTATTAGCTCTCAATATGCATGATGAAGCAAAAAAAATGGGCATTACTATTAATGCGCCATTGTTAGAGAAAAAACTTAAAACGCCTGTAATTAAAACAAGTGCTAAATTCGGTGAAGGTATGACTGAGCTTTTAAAGGTATGTTCTCAACTGATGAGTCAAAAAGTCACCGTACCTATTAAAAAAATTAAGCCATTAAATTCATCTGATCAAATATCTCATCAAAAAACGATTCAAGCTTTAATTAATTTAGCTGTTAAATATCCAGCGAAACTTAACGACAAGAATACAAAAAAACTAGACGCGCTCTTTTTGAATCCCTTCTGGGGTCTGCCCATTTTTTTTATTATTGTGTTTGCGATTTTTCAGTTTATCTTCACGCTAGGCAAACCTATTCAAGATTTAATGGCTCAATTCTTCAATTTCTTCAGAGCGGATTATCTTGAGCCTTTATTTACAAATCATCATGGTATTTTTCAAAGCCTCCTCTTAGATGGTCTCTATTTAGGGGTCACCACCATAGCCGCTTTTATACCTATTATTATTCTTTTCTTCCTCATCATGAGCGTTGTAGAAGATAGTGGTTATTTTTCAAGAGCTGCATTTTTGATGGACGCCTTGATGGAAAAAATAGGCTTAGATGGAAGAGGTTTTGTGATGATACTTATGGGCTTTGGGTGTAATGTGCCGGCTCTCATGGGCACTAAAATTATGCGCACAAAAGAACTTCGTCTTTTAACAATGTTTGTGATTCCATTTTCGTTATGCTCAGCGAGGCTCCAAGTATTTTTATTTATTATTACAGCGCTCTTTAACGCCACATATGGCCCGCTGGTGCTTTTCTGTCTTTATTTATTAAGTTTTTTCACGATCTTTATTTCAGCGCTCATCTTTAAAAATCAATTTAAAAATAAAGAACCTATTATTATTGAATTGCCTCCCTACCGCTTTCCAACGATAAATCACATCATCAAGAGAAGCGTGCTTGAAATTAAACATTTTCTAACACGCGCTACCAAATTTATTATTATTGGCGTGCTTCTTGTTTGGGCGTTAACGCATTTCCCAATGGATGTGCCGATTGCGAGCGAACTCACTTATTCCGGCCAATTAGGTAAATGGTTATCTCCTATTTTTCAACCCATTGGCATTAATGAACAATTGGTAATTGCCCTCATTTTTGGTTTTATTGCCAAAGAAATTGTCATTGGCGCATTAGCTGTCATTTATGGCGCGGAGGGCACTACTTTAGCCCATCATCTTTATAGCAATGTGACTCAAATTCAGGCTATTAGCTTTATGATTTTTACCCTCATTTATACACCCTGTCTTTCTACAATCGCAACCCTTAAAAACGAATCCAAGAACCTTTCATTTGTGATTTATTCAGTTTCATGGGCGCTTCTTCTGGCCTGGGTTTTTAGCTTTATTTTCTATCAAACCTCGCTCTACTTTTCTAGTTAATTTGTTAAAAATTAACAAGGTTTAAAAAAATAGCTTCTGTTAAAATCATAAGCTTAAAGTAACGTCTTAAAACACTACCCAAAACATGCAAAGCCAAGAAATTATTCATATTGCTGGTGGTCCAGCTTACTCAAAGTTTAGAAAAGAAAAACTTCTTGGAAAACTTCAAGCAATCAATCATCAGATCAAAGATATTCATTCTGAATATGTTCATATCATATGGTGTGAAAAAAAAATCACAGAAACAGATAAAGCGACCTTAGAAAAAATTCTGCATTATGGCCCTAAGGCTAATACATTAACATTTAAACATAATGCGATTATCACCATGCCGCGTCCGGGTACTATATCGCCCTGGGCTTCAAGAGCCACTGATATTGCAAATCATTGTGGACTTTATGACATCAAGCGTATCGAGAGAGCTGTTGCTGTTTATATTGAATTAAAAAATGAAGCTTTATTATCCGCAAATGAAAAAAAAGCACTTTCTATAGCGCTTCATGATCGTATGACAGAAGTTTCAATTTTTAATCTTGATGAAGCTCAATCTCTTTTTTCTCATTTACCTCCAAAACCGATCCAGTATGCAGAAATAATTGAAGGTGGGAAACAAGTCTTAAATGATTTCAATAAAAATCTAGGTTTAGCTTTATCTGAAGATGAAATCGATTATTTATTTAATTACTTCACTTCTATCAAAAGAAATCCTACAGATGCAGAACTCATGATGTTTGCTCAAGCAAATTCAGAACATTGTCGCCATAAAATATTTAATGCCGATTGGGTGATAGACGGCAAGACGCAATCCAAATCACTTTTCGGCATGATTAAAAATACGCATCAGTTACATCCTGGCAATACGATTGTGGCTTACTCGGACAATTCTTCTATTGTAGAAGGCGCTAAGATCAATCGTTTTTATCCAAACCAAAATGGTATTTATGGTGATCACGAAGAGCTCACTCACTTTATTATGAAAGTGGAAACGCATAATCATCCGACAGCAATTTCCCCTTTCTCAGGCGCTGCAACAGGCGCGGGTGGTGAGATCAGAGACGAAGGTGCAACAGGAAGAGGCTCAAAACCTAAAGCGGGTCTCACGGGATTTTCGGTGTCTAATTTACGCATTCCTGAATTTATTCAGCCTTGGGAAAAAGATAGCTATGGTAGCCCTTCGCGCATATCATCAGCACTCCAAATTATGATCGATGGTCCCATTGGAGGTGCTTCATATAACAATGAATTCGGCAGACCCAATATTGCAGGCTACTTTAGAACATTAGAAATCAAACACGATGAAGAGATAAAAGGTTTTCATAAACCTATTATGTTGGCAGGTGGCATTGGAAGTATTAATGATATTCATACAAAAAAACATGCGATTCCACCAGGCGCCCTTCTTATTCAATTAGGCGGCCCTGCAATGCTTATCGGTTTAGGCGGTGGCGCTGCCTCAAGTATGGGCACTGGATTTAATGCAGAAAATTTAGATTTTGATTCCGTACAACGTGGCAATCCTGAATTGCAAAGAAGAGCCCAAGAAGTGATTGATCGATGCTGGCAATTAGGCACTCAAAATCCTATCTTAAGTATTCATGATGTAGGTGCTGGTGGTTTATCAAATGCATTTCCTGAATTAGTGAATGATGGCGGTGTAGGTGCAACTTTTCAATTACGCGCAATTAATAATGAAGAGCCAAGTATGTCACCACGCGAACTCTGGTGTAATGAAGCTCAAGAACGATATGTATTAGCAATCAAAGAAAAAGATCTTGATTTATTTAAATCACTTTGCGAACGAGAAAGATGTCCTTTTGCAATTGTTGGTATTGCAAAAGACGACAAACAATTAATTGTCGAAGATAGTCTTCTTAAAAAAGATGCAGTCCATATGGATTTATCTATCCTCTTAGGAAAACCGCCTAAGATGACACGCAATGTGAAGAGAAAAGAAAGAACAGTCAAATCTGTCAACACAGAAAATATTGATGTCAAAGATGCAGCATATCGTGTATTAAGATACCCCGCCGTTGCAAACAAAATGTTCCTGATTCATATCGGCGATCGATCAGTGACAGGATTGATTGCAAGAGATCAGCTTGTGGGTCCTTGGCAAGTTCCTGTTGCTGACGTCGCCGTCACTTTATCATCTTTTGATAGCAACCTAGGCGAAGCTTTTGCTATAGGTGAAAAAACACCTATTGCAATGATTGATGCCAAAGCTTCTGTTCGTATGGCTTTAGGCGAAGCGATTACCAATTTATCCGCAGCATCAATTCATCATTTAGAAGATATTAAATTGTCAGCTAATTGGATGGCATCTGCAGGACATATAGGCGAAGATGCTGCTTTATTTGATGCTGTTGAAGAAATCGGCATGCATCTATGCCCTGATTTAGGTATTAGCATCCCTGTGGGTAAAGATTCTATGTCCATGAAGACAGTTTGGCTAGATAACGAAAAAGAAAAAACTGTTGTTTCACCTGTGTCTCTTATCGTAAGCGCATTCGCACCTGTCTTTGATGCTAGAAAAACATTAACGCCTACACTTAATAGAAAGCTTAAAGAAAGTGGCCTTATTTATATCGACCTAGGTTTAGGCAAGAATCGATTAGGCGCTTCATCATTTAACTTGGTCTTTAATGAAGTAGGTGATATACCACCAAATCTTGATGACGTAAAAATACTCAAAGCATTCTTTCATGTGATTCAAACATTGAAAGATGAAAATATGATTGAGGCTTACCATGATCGATCGGATGGTGGACTCTTTGCTACCTTAACTGAAATGGCTTTTGCAGGACGATGTGGTTTGGATATTGATTTAACGTCTTGCGGCGCTGATATTAAAGCTATTCTATTTAATGAAGAGTTAGGTGCTGTCATTCAAATTAAAAAAGAACATATCTCAAGTGTACTTACAAAAATTAATACTGCTTTAAATCAAAATGCCTTCTTAATTGGATCTGTCAATTCAGATCAATCCATTCACATCAAGCATCAAAATAAAACTGTCTTTGAAGATACAAGATCAAGTTTACAAAGTGCATGGACTGAAACATCTTACAAAATGCAATCTATGCGAGATAATCCAGAATGCGCTTTAGAAGAGTTTTCTAACATTTCAGATGATCTTGATCCAGGATTAAATCCAAAATTTGATTTTGAAATTCCCCAGTCTTTTGCAATCAAAAAAACAAAACCTAAGATAGCAATTTTAAGAGAGCAAGGCGTTAATGGCCATGTTGAAATGGCATCTGCATTTTCAACCGCAGGATTTGAGGCGCATGATGTCCATATGTCAGATATTATTGAGGGCCGAAAATCTTTAACTGATTTTTCAGCGCTCGTTGCATGTGGTGGTTTTTCATACGGCGATGTCTTAGGTGCAGGTGAAGGCTGGGCTAAATCTATTTTATTTAATTCAAAAACACGTGATACTTTTGAAGCCTTCTTCTCAAGACCTGACACAATAGCACTGGGTATTTGTAATGGCTGCCAAATGATGAGTAACTTAAAAGAAATTATTCCAGGCTCCGCCTTATGGCCTCATTTTGTAAAAAATAAATCTGAGCAATTTGAAGCAAGATTTGTGTCTGTCGAAATTCTTAAATCTAATTCAATATTTTTTAATGGGATGAATGGCGCAATACTTCCAATTGCGGTAGCACATGGTGAAGGCTTTACAGAATATCAAAGCCAAAATCAGATGAATGATGTTTTAAATCATCAACTTGCGACACTTCGCTATGTCGATAATTACCATAAGGGAACTTCTATCTATCCGATGAATCCAAATGGCTCTCCTGAAGGAATTACCGGATTTACTTCGGAAAATGGACGGTTTTCTATTATGATGCCTCATCCTGAGAGGGTTTATAGAGTAATACAAAACTCTTGGCATCCTGAAGCATGGGATGGATTAGCGCCATGGTATAAAATGTTTACCAATGCTTATCAATTTTTTAACTAAACGAAAGAATCACTTCATATGAATAAATTTTTAAAAACAACACTAACATTAATTTTGCTTACTTTCTCGATGCAGCTTTTCGCATTAACAGATGCAGAAGAAATCGAATTTTCAGGCGCTGTGAATGAAGGCAAATTACCTATCGTTAAAAAATATGTTGAAGTCAAAAAAGTAGATGTTAATTCAACTTATTTTGCATGGAGCCCGCTTCTCATGGCGGCGGCTAAAGGTCAATTTCAAGTTCTCAAATATTTAGTCGATCATGGCGCTGATATCAATTACACTCACCCCCTTACAAAAATGAATGCATTTCATCATGCTGCTTTTGATGGCAGAACTGATATGGTTAAATACCTTGCATCTAAGGGCGCTGATATTAATAAAAAAATGAAAGGTGGCGTATCTATTATCCGCGTAGTAAAACAAGAAAAAGGTGATAAAAAAATGGTGGAATTGCTTCTCTCTTTAGGTGTAAGTGAAGAAGGCTGTGAAGAAAAGTGTCTTTAATTAAAGCTCTCTAAAAAATTATGAAAAATTTACGTGTTTTTTTATTTCTATTATCAGCACTCGTAAGTGTGACTTTAAAAGCGCATGAATCATTGAATGTAATCTCGGGTTTTGTAAGTCCTGAATCAGTCGTTCAAGATGCCAAAGGTGACATTTATGTCTCTGAGATTGGTGAATTTAATAAAGATGGTGATGGAAAAATCACACGTATTTCAATCGACGGAAAACTTTCAACATTTGCAAACGGCATGGATGATCCTAAAGGGTTAATTTTCATTGGTAAGTCTTTGTATGTAACAGATAAAAATAGAGTGTTGAAAGTTGAACCAGATGGCAAATGGAGTGTATTCGGAAGTGCTATGGCATTTCCGCAAACACCTATTTTTCTAAATGATATTACTTCAGATGAATCAGGCAATTTATATGTGAGTGATAGCGGTAATCTTAAATCAGGTGGCGCCATTTTTAAAATTTCTAA
>JBEGSH010000027.1:0-5352 GCA_041180025.1 Pseudomonadota bacterium
TTCTTGCAGGTGTCGACATCAGTAAAGCGTTTCCATTATCGAGCGTTCAAATTGTTTTAATACTTTTAGCATCTCGTATTATCTTGAAAGAACACATCAATCAATATCGTTGGTTAGGTGCCATCTTAATTATTGTGGGTATTTATTTTGTTGGGGGTAATATTTAATTGGCGGCCGTGGATTTACTCTTAGGACCTAACGGATTTATTGATCGTAAAAATCCAACGACAGTAGTCCTTTTAATTCATGGGTTAACGGGTACTCCTTCCGAAATGAAACATTTGGGTCGTGTGATTTCGAGAAAAGGTATTTCAGTGGCATGTCCTGAATTAGCAGGGCACTGTAAATCGATTCAAGACTTAAAAAAAACTAAATGGCAAGATTGGTATAAGTCTGTTGAAAAAGTATTTGATGCATTAAAAGAAGAGTTTGAGCATGTCTTTATCACAGGGCTTTCGATGGGCGCCCTCATGGCGATGATGATTGCAGCTAATCGCCCAGGAAAAGTCACAGGCGTGATTCCTTTATCATCTACTTTCTTTTATGACGGCTGGAACATTTCTAAATTCCAACAAAAAATTCTTTTACCAATCGTGCTTTATTCACCACTTAAATATTTTTTAGAATGGGAAGAAAAATCTCCTTACGGTATTAAATGTGAAAGAACGCGTGCACTGGTGCATTCGATTTTAGAAAATAAAGATGCGAGGACGGCCGATAAAATTGGTTACTTTAAAACACCCGCGACTGTCATTTTAGAAAGCTTTCATTTAATTAAAGCCACTGAAAATATTATGAAGGATGTGACATGTCCTCTTCTTATTGTTCATTCCACTGAAGATGAAATGGCAAGCATCAAGAATGCATATTATGTCGAGCAACATGTGTCATCTGAGCATATTGAAACGATGTATATCGACGATACTTACCACGTGGTGACATTAGATAAGAGAAAAGATGATATTGGTAAACGTATGGCTGAGTTTTGTTATGCGATTCAAGGTTTATAATAAATACTATTGAACGACTTTAAGGATAAAAAATGAACTCATTTGAAATGGTGTCAAACGCAATTGCAAAAAAATTAGAAATTGATGTGGCAACCATTAAACCTGAAAGCACATTAGAAGAATTAGGTCTCGACTCACTCGATACTTTTGATATTATTTTTGAAGCCGAAGATAAATTAGGCATTAAAGTCCCTAATGATCAGGTCGATGTAAAAACTATTCAAGATATGACTAACCTTCTTGATCAATTGCTTGCTAAAAAAGTATAAAGACTCATGAATGCTTCTTCATTAAGAAGAGTGGTGGTCACAGGGGTAGGTGTCGTATCTCCTGTCGGCAATACACCTGACACTTTTTTTAATGCATTACTCAACGGCCAATCAGGCATTAAACGTTTAGATTCCGATTTTACTGATCAATTAGATGCCAAACTTGCAGCACAAGCTACATTTGATGGTACAGCGTATTTCACAAAACAAGAGCTGGCATTACTCGATCGCGTGAGTCAGTTCGCTTTATATTCCGCACGCGAAGCTTTAAAAGATTCAAATCTTGATTTAAGTCACATGAATCTAGATCGTGTGGGTTCTTTTATGGGTACCGGTATGGGGGGTGCGAGTTCCACTGAAGAAGGTTATGACCGTTTATTTAATCAAAAAGCAAGACGCTTAAAACCTTTTACGGTGTTAATGGCGATGAACGGTGCAGCGGCGTCTCAAGTCGCGATGCATTTCAAATTAAAAGGCCCTAACATTACTTATACGACAGCGTGCTCTTCTTCTGCTGTGGCTATCGGCGAAGCTTATCGACAAATTAAACACGGATATACTGATGCTGCTTTTGCAGGAGGTACTGAAGCGCTCCTCACATTTGGCACCATTAAAGCATGGGAAGCTTTACGCACACTGGCTGAAGAAGATCCCAATGATCCAACAGCGTCATGTAAACCCTTTTCATTGAATCGCACAGGTTTAGTGTTAGGTGAAGGTGCTGCAGTGCTCATTTTAGAAGAGATGGAAATGGCTAAGGCAAGAGGTGCCAAAATTTATGGCGAAATTACAGGGTATGGCTTAACCAATGATGGCGATCACATCACGCAACCTTCCGTGGAAGGCCAATCACGTGCGATGAAAGCAGCGCTTGATGATGCACAATTAAATTCGAATGATATCGGGTATATCAATGCACATGGTACAGGGACTTTATTAAATGACGCCACAGAGACAGCCGCTATTAAAAATGTATTTGGTAGTTTTGCTTCACAAATTCCTGTGAGTTCAACAAAATCCATGCATGGTCATCTGATGGGTGCGGCAGGTGCGGTTGAAATTGCGGCAACATTATTAGCGCTTGTTCGAAAAGAATTGCCACCTACAATTAATTTAAAAGAACCCGACCCTGCATGTGATTTAGATTATGTGCCGAATCAAAAACGAGTTCTCAAAGAATTGTATCATGTCATGTCTAACTCATTTGCCTTTGGCGGTACGAGCGGCGTCATTATTATGAGTAAAGTATAAAAACATGTTTAAGAAATTAAAAATTAAAGAGAATCTTGAAATCTTTTTTTTATTTGTACTTTTTATTTTATGCGATACTGCGACACAGATTTTTTTAAAAAAAGGCGCAACCAATATAGGTGAAATACCTTTAGATCAGCTAAGCCATATCTTTCTTTACGTTGTCAATATTCTGACCAACTTGAATATCATGATGGGTATCGCATTTGTACTGATTGCGTTTTTCTCATGGCTTGCCATTTTATCAAAAGTGGATTTATCTAAAGCGCAATTGATGAATGCTTTGGTTTATGTCACCGTGCCTCTCGCATCGATTTTTTTTCTAGGCGAGACTATACAGACTGCACAATTATTTGGTATTTTACTCATTAGCTTAGGCGCATTAATCGCATCCGCTTAAAACTTCATATGAAAAAATATTTATTTTCTATATTTATGTTGATGTCAGCTAATCTTTTAGCTGCCGATCAATGGCCAATTGGTAAATGGAATATGTTGGATGACTTTACGGAGCTGCCTGAAGCGATTATTCAAATCAGTGCAACAAAAGCAGGGGGATTTGAAGGCAAAATTATTGAAGTTTTTCCAGACCCAGAAGATGATCCAGTAGATGTATGTAAACCTTGTGTAGGTCTTGATAAAAATAAACCTATTATTGGCCTCGTTGTATTTAAACAGCTTAAGTTAAATGCTAAAAAAGAATTAGTGGGTAAGGTATTAGACCCTGATTCTGGCAAAATTTATAAGTGCCAATTAAAGCCACTCCCCAATAATCGCATTGAATTACACGTCATTGTGAATCGCTTGATTTCACAAGATCGCTACCTAAGCTTAGCCAAGTAATCACCCCTAATTTATTGAATGAAATAGGCTTATTCATAGTCTATTTGTCATATGGCCATGTTAAGATTTTATCCATATGTGGCGACTCATAATCCAACTTTTAAAAAGCTTTTCTAACTTGAATTTACCCCGGGTTTTACTGACTTTTTCTTTGTTGAGTATGCTGATTCCGGCTCATGCCCTCGAATCGATTTGGTATTCAGATAAAGATTTAAAAGAAGAGAATATTCAACGTATTCCTCAAGGTTACTTGGATCCATCTACGATCGATCCATGCAGTACTAAGGCTTATGACAAGCCTTTGTCTTTGGTCGATGTCACCGAAGCTGCACTATGCAATAACCCACAAACAAGAGAAGTTTATGCTAATGCGAGGGTGCAAGCAGCCCAAGTTGGCGTTGCACGTTCTCTTTTCTTCCCTTCGGTCACGGATACTTTATCAGCGACTGAAAATAAAAATCGGACGACTAATTATTCGAATGCCACCAATCGAATCGTAGCGTCTTACCTTTTGTATGATTTTGGAAGTCGTGATGCTAATTTAGAAAATGCGAATGAGCTTTTAAGAGCCGCGAGTGCCACCCAAAATGCCACAGTACAAACTATCTTATTGGCTGCGGTGAATGCTTTTTACCAAGTGCACGCGACCCGAGCTGTTCTCAATGCTTCTATTGACACTGAACGTCTTTATCAAGAAAGTTTTAAATCAGCAGAAGCTAAATATCTTGCAGGTATAGCAACCCCTGCAGATAAACTTCAAGCGCAAACTTCATTTGCGAATGCCACACTCACAAAACTTAAAAATGAAGGTGCACTTAAAATTGCTTATGGAAATCTTGCAAATATTATGGGGGTGCCAGCCAATATTAATTTTCAAATCGCTGACAGCCAGTTAGATGTGATTCCTGAATTAGTGGATCAAGATATTGAGGCATTAATTGAACAAGCAAGACTTCAAAGACCTGATTTAATGGCAAGTGAAGCACAACTTAAAGCTTCCTTAGCCAAAATTGAAGCTGTTAAAGCTGATGCTAAACCTAAAGTTAGGATTGACGCCTCCAATCAATACGATGAAAATTTATTAGGACAAACCTCACAAAATACTTCACAGATAGGCATCTTTTTAAGCATCCCACTATTTGAAGGCTATAAACCAACATATCTCATTCGTTCTGCTGAAGCAACTGCAGAACTCAACGCCTCTAAAAGAGATCAGTTAAAACTTCAGGTATCTCTTGATGTATGGACGGCTTATCAAAATCTAAAGACAGCGAATGAATCCATCATTGCATCGAATGTTTTGATATCGAGTGCAGAAGAATCATCTCGTGTTGCATTAGGTCGATATAAAGAAGGTGTGGGTAATATTATTGATACACTGAGTGCTCAAAATGCACTCGCTAATGCGAAACAACAAAAAATACAATCGGTTTTAAATTGGAACATTGCAAGAACAACGCTTGCCCAATCCATAGGTGTCCTTGATAATGCAATGATTCAGAAATTGCCTGAGGCAAAAAGACAATAAAAGTATGAAAAAATTAGCCACACATTTAATCAATATCGCTTTAATTTTAGCGTTTATATTTGGGGCTTATTATGTGTATCAGCTTTCACATAAAAAGAAGCCTGAAGATTTATATCGCCTTCAACCCGTCACGATGGGTGATATCGAACAGAATGTCACAGCCAACGGTACAATAAATCCAGTGAGTTTAGTGAATGTTGGTACGCAAGTGTCAGGACGCGTTAAAAAAATCTATGCGGATTACAACGTTCAAGTGAAACAAGGTCAGGTGCTTTTAGAATTAGAGGATGAATTATTTAAAGCTCAGATTGCAGCCTCCCTTGGTAATGTAAAAAATAATGAAGCATTATTGGAGTTAGCAAAAGCGAATGAAGCCAGAATGAGAAGCTTATTTGAGAAAGAGTATGTTTCCAAACAAGAGCTCGATCAGTCTGTGCAAGCATTAAAGTCA
>JBEGSH010000028.1:0-3910 GCA_041180025.1 Pseudomonadota bacterium
TGACAAATCATATGGCTTTAAATCAATAGATAAGCTTTTCATAACCATATTCAAGGCTGTTTTACTTGATCGATAAAGATATTCCCCGCCACCTGAATTATCATCAATACTTCCCATCTTGCTTGTGAGGGATGCAATCTTTTTTAATTGGCCTTTTTTAAGATGAGGTAGAAATGCTTTTGTCATTTTAAATGCAGCAAGCGTATTAATTTTAAAAGCATCAAGCCAAATTTTATAGTCGACATGATCGATTGAGCTATCTGGATAAATGCCTGCATTATTAACAAGGATGTCGATGGGTTTTTTGAATGATTTTGCAAACAGATCAATGGATGAAAAATTGGCTACATCAAGTTTGTGAATTGAAATAGCTTTAAAGTTTTCTTGAAGTTGATGAAGCTCATCTTTTTTATCTATCTTTCTGGTACATGCGATGACTTGATAACCATCTATAGCGTATTGTTTGACGAATTCAAGACCTAAACCCCTATTTGCACCAGTGATAAGAACCTTATATTCAGTGTGAGACATAATAAAAAATATAAAATGATAAAGGTTTATAATAAATCAAAATCTTAAGGATGTATTGCCATGTTATTAAAGAGATATTGGATTTTATTTTTACTTTTTTTAGCTCATCTTGCTTATGCGGGTGAATTTGGTAATTACTGCCTTTTAAGTTTATCCGAAGGTCGTTTTCTTCAAACGGATTGCTCAGTCAATGCAAACTACCAGAACAAGGTTTATTGTTTTGGAAGTGAAGTGAGTAAAGAAATCTTTTTAAAAACACCCGATGAATTCATCAAAAAAGCGACCGTCTTTTATGAAAAGAATAAAGAGGGTGATCGTAAGAAAATATCACAAGAAGACTTATTAAAAGAGATCAAAAGCCCTGATTGTGATTTCTCAAACAAAGACTTAGGCTATTTAGATATGAATGGTTTAGATTTAAGCCATTGTAAAATGATCAATACAAGTGTCTTTGGTGCGAATCTCATCGGTGCCAATCTATCCAATAGCAATATGCAAAGAGCTTATTTGAATTTAGCACGCCTTGAAAAAGCTAATTTTTCAGGGGCTAATTTAACTGAGGCTATAATCTTTCAAGCGATTTTTGGTGAAACTAATTTTAAAGGCGCTAATTTAACGCGAGCTCGCGTGATCGGCACATTAGGCGCAGTCAATATGTCAGGGGCTACGATTAAATATGGCAAATTTGGTTTGGATGTTGGCAATCAACCTATGGGCCAAATGAAATTTGATTCAGTCGGCGGCAAATTCTACAAAGCGAATTTTGAGGGGGCTGATTTAAATATTGCGAGTTTTACATTTGGCGATTTAAGAGAGGCTAATTTAAGAAATACGAATATGTATCGCGCTGATTTAATCCAGGCCGATTTAACGGGAGCTGATCTCACTAATGCAGATTTGACTGATGCGAATGTCGATGGCGCAATCTTTACTAATGTCAAAGGCCTCTCAACAGTGAAAGGCTTTTCAACAGTGAAAGGTAAATGTCGTGATTGCGGTATGCCTTAAATATTTGCAACACCCAAGCTTAACCGGATAAATAAATAAGCCATGCGCGCTTTTAATCTTTTGATTAAATGTGC
This sequence comes from Pseudomonadota bacterium, assembly GCA_041180025.1. Taxonomy (GTDB): domain Bacteria; phylum Pseudomonadota; class Gammaproteobacteria; order Burkholderiales; family Methylophilaceae; genus Methylopumilus. The sequence goes on from JBEGSH010000028.1 coordinate 1,614, forward strand.
TTTGTCCCAATCTTTTAAAAGAATCTCGGTGCCACCAAATCGAATATCTTCTTTAATATTTCTTTTAAGTTGAGATGCAAAAGATTTATCAAAGACCACAATATTAGCTTCTCGAGCCAAAAGAAGACTAAAAGGGTCAATGTTTGATGAGCCTACTGTTGACCAAGCTTCATCAATGACAGCCACTTTACTGTGCATAAAGCTTCTTGTGTATTCAAAAATGCCAATGCCTTCTTTTAAAAATTTTCCATAAAAAGCGCGCGTGGCATTCGATAAAAAGTAATCCATTTCACCTTTTAAAAGAAGAGTCACTGACACACCTCTTCTAGCAGCCTCAATTAAAGCTCTTTCAAATTTTTTCCCTGGAATAAAATAAGCATTTGCAATCAGTATTTCATCTTTAGCATTTTGAATAGCATGTAAGTAAGCTTTTTCAATATCTTGTCTATGCCGAAAATTATCGCGCTCTATAAAATTAAGCCTCGTGCCATTGGGATATGACGTAATATTTTTATGGATATGTTTCGGGACATACGATTTTTCTAAGTGGGACCATGAGACTCTTTTCCAAAGTTTAACCATGCTTTGACTGATGAAGTGAACGGCAGGTCCTTGTAATTGAGCAGCATAGTCGATACGTGGTGCTTTGCCATTGGGGACATTCATATCATCAATAATATTAATACCGCCGACGTAAGCGATCTTATGATCAATCAAAAACATTTTTCGATGAAGTCGTCTTAACGAAATGCGCTTCATTTGGTAAGGCGAAATTTTAGGATGATAAAAAAGAAAATGAATTTTAGAAGCCTTGATCTCATCTATCACTTCTTGTGAAAGATCGCGACTTCCAAATCCATCAAGCAATAAATAAACCTCAACATTTCTTTTAACTGCTTCTTTGAGTGCGGTTAAAATTTTTATGCCTGTCACATCATGGCTAAAAATATAAGCCTCCACAAAAATATTTTGCCGAGCTTGTTTAATTGAATGAATCACAGAGGCAAAATAATCTTTGCCATTTTTAAGTAATTCAATCTTATTTTCTTTTAGGTAGTAGGGCATGGTGCTTTATTTTAAGACATAAAAAAAGCGCTTAGGGTTCAAACCCCAAGCGCTTTTGTATGAATAACTAATTCTAAGCTTAGTTAACTGCTGATTTAAGAGCAGCACCTGCTTTGAATGTTGGAGCCTTACGTGCTGGTATTTTAAGTTCTTTACCAGTTTGTGGGTTACGACCAACTCGTGCAGCGCGTTTTGAAACTTTAAAAGTACCAAAGCCGATAAGTGTTACTACATCACCTTTTTTAAGAGCTTTAGTGATAGCTGCAAGTGTTGCATCAATCGCACGACCAGCGTCTGCTTTTGTTGAACCTGCTGCTTTTGCAACTGCTTCGATTAGTTCGCCTTTATTCATAATTCCTCCAAATGTAAATTAAGATATGTAAGACCATTGAAATGACAGCGTCATAGAAGGTCTAGGCGTACTTTGCATTGATTTTTAAGCCTTGTCAACAGTCATATGCAATTTTTTTCAGATTGGATAAGGGTTCTGTCGATATTCATTAAATTTAAAATAAAGCTATCTTTTCATTTGATTCTTGTTACAATATTCAAATGAAAAAAATTGTCCCCATTCGAGGCGGTAAAAGACCAGGTGCTGGACGTAAATCAGGCACTGGGAAATTTGGCGAAAAGACAACGCTAGTCAGAGTGCCAGAAAGCCAAACCGCTGTGATATCAAATATTCTAGAGGCTTATGCTAAAAGGAAGATTCAAGAAATTTCTAATGTGGTATCTATTGATTTGGTAAGTGAGGCAATGAAAAAAACTAAGATTCCTCTATTTGAACACAAGGTGCCTGCAGGACTTCCTTCTCAAGCAGATGACCATGTCGAGAAAAGGATGGATCTTAATGATTATCTTATTCGTGAAGCTGATACGACGTTTTTTGTGCGTATTAAAGGAAATTCAATGGATAACGCTGGTATTCATGATAATGATGTTGTGATTGTGGATCGATCCCAAGAAGCTTCTATTGGCGACATCGTATTGGCTTCATTAGATGGCGAATTTACAGTGAAGACCTTAGCTAAAAATAAAAACGGCTCCCCACGCTTGCTACCAGCAAACGAAGCGTTTAGCCCTATCGAAGTTCTAGATGGTGTGCAGTTTCAAATATGGGGCGTCGTCACAGGCGCTGTTAGAAAATTTAAATAAAATTTATTTAAATTTTAATTATAGGTTTTTGGATTAAGTTGAATATAGCTTTGTTCAGCCTTAAGCTTCACCAGCCA
>JBEGSH010000029.1:0-4268 GCA_041180025.1 Pseudomonadota bacterium
TCAATTTTGTAGTGAGTATTATCACTATCCCTTAGGGCAAACGATTCTGTCTGCGGTGCCATCTAGACTAAAAAAATTAAATACAAAGGCGATGGTAAAAAAGTATCTTTATCGCTTAACTCCGAAAGCCATTCAGTTAGGTGTGGATCAATTACCGCCTCGACAAACCATTCTAAAACGTATCGTGATAGCTTTAATTGATGCTAAAGAACTTGATGAGGCGAGTCTTCGTTCGATCAGTAGCACTTGGAAAAAATCTATCGAAACGCTAGATGAAATGGGTTGGATTGAAAAAAATGAGGTGACCTTAGACGATAAAGTTTATACACAGGCCCCTATTCCATCATTGAATAGCGATCAACAAAAAGCACTTCATGCCATATTAGAAACAAATCAAAAATTTGCACCTTGGTTGCTTTATGGGATTACTGGCAGTGGCAAAACGGAAGTCTATATTCGCTTGATTGAAGAAGCGTTAAAAAAAGAACATGCACAAGTCTTAGTATTGGTCCCTGAAATTAATTTAACACCACAACTCGAGAGTCGCTTTAGGTCGCGTTTTGAAAAGTTTACCCTCGTGACGCTTCATAGCCACTTAACGGATAACGAGCGCTTAACCCATTGGCGACTTGCCAAAGAGGGGGTTGCTCAAATTATTATTGGGACCCGTTTAAGTATTTTTACACCGATGCCTCATCTATCGCTCATCATTATTGATGAAGAGCACGACCCATCATTTAAGCAACAAGAGGGTTTACGTTATCACGCGAGAGACGTTGCCATCTTTAGAGCAAAGTCAGAAAACATTCCGATTGTTTTAGGTACTGCCACACCCTCTCTTGAAACTTGGTTTAATGCGACCAAAACCAAAGATACAAAAAAATTTGGTTTTCTAAAATTAACTTCGCGTGCGGTATTAGATTCGACTTTACCTGAAATCAAATGCATAGATATTTCAAAGTCGACGGTTGTGAAAGGTTTTTCACCTTATCTTGTTGAAGCGATCAAGAATCGTTTAAACAAAAAAGAACAGAGCCTTATTTTTATAAATCGACGAGGCTTCGCACCTGTGCTTTTATGTGCATCGTGTCAGTGGACAGGAAAATGCCATCGTTGTAGTAGTCGTTTAGTGGTGCACCTTAATCAAAAACGATTACGTTGTCATCACTGTGGCCATGATGAAAAAATGCCACAGCAGTGTCCGTCATGTGGCAACACGGATTTGTATCCCACAGGATTAGGTACACAGCGTATTGAAGAAACATTAAAAGAGTTTTTTCCTGAAGCGCGCATTTTAAGAGTGGATCGAGATTCAACGAAAACTAAAGAAGCGCTCGATGATTTATTCTTAAAAATGAAAAATCGTGAGATTGATATTTTGATTGGCACTCAAATGCTATCTAAGGGTCACGACTTCCCACATTTAAGCTTAGTGGGTGTATTAGATACAGATCAGGCTTTATATAGCCCTGACTTTAGAGCAAGCGAACGTTTATTTTCACAACTAATGCAAGTGAGTGGCCGTGCAGGTCGAGCCAACATTAAAGGTGAAGTCTATATTCAAACCGCGTTCCCCAATCACCCTTTATTCGAAGCTTTAAAAACACATGATTACGAACACTTTGCCAATGAGCTTTTAAAAGAAAGAGAATTAGCAGAGCTAAGTCCTTTTGCATTTTTAGTGCTCTTAAAAGCGGAAGCGCATCAATTGACGCATGTGATGCAATTCTTAAATGAAGCGATGATAAAAGCGCAAAATTTAAGTCATCACGTCACTGTTTATAATCCAGTACGACCTATGATGGAAAGATTAAAAGGTATGGAAAGAGCCCAATTAGTTTTACAAGCAAGCTCTCGAGTTGCATTACAAAAATTACTCGATGATTGGGTATCTTTTTTACGTGAGAATAAATTAGGTCAAAAAGTGAAATGGGTTGTTGATGTTGACCCTCTCGAGTTTTAAATTAATTTCGATGTCGCAAAAGTAGCATACAGTCCCCAGAGTGTAACTATCAAGATTAAGTTAGAACCGAGTATTGTGATATTTCTAATTCTGCCGGTGATGTAAGCCGCAAACGCAATCGTAAATAAATTACCTACTAATTGATTGAAATCATTCGTGAATCCTTGGCTATATAAAGGATAAAGCACACAGTTTAAAAATAAAATGGGCACCAAGGAAAGTAATAATCGGTCGCGCGTTTTCTTGATAAGTAACCATTGTGTATAGGCCATAAAGCCAATCAGTGCCGTCCAAATAAGACCAATCATCCAAGACGAAGGCAATAAAGGATATTCAGGTTTAATGGGTTGCGTGACAGATTGATTGATGTTGAATGTAAAAAGAATGCCATTAATTACCGTGGTGATCCCAAGGCTGATGACAAACAATTGAATAAGACCGCGACGATTAGGTTTGATATTAAACATCGACTATTCCTTAAAAAAATAATTTTGTTCACTAAACTTTTAGGCGTTTAATTAATTCATAATACTACCGAAACGATACGTTCTAAAAGATATTAAATCATGAAAAAAAATCCTCCATGCGTCATGACATTTTCAGCGACCGATCCCTCAGGCGGCGCTGGACTTCAGGCTGATGTTTTAACGTTAGCCAGTTTAGGTTGTCATCCTTTATCGGTCACAACCGCGATTACAGTTCAAGATACTTCAGGTGTGGAAAGCATGATGGCTTTCGATGCGGACTGGGTAAATGATCAAGCACGTGCCTTACTAGAAGATATGCAAGTCTCGGCATTTAAATGTGGCATCCTTGGTAATGTCGAAACGATTGCGATGATTGCAGAAATTGTGGCGGACTATCCAACTATCCCACTCATTATTGATCCTGTATTGGCTTCCGGTCGAGGTGATGCTCTCGTCACCAATGAAATGATTAATGCGATGTCAGATTTACTTTTATCTCAAGCAACACTTATTACACCGAATAGTATTGAAGCGAGACGTTTAGCGTTTAGAGATCATGACGATTTTGGTGAAGCCAGTTTAGATGAATGTGCAGAGCGACTTCTTAATACGGGTTGCCAATTGGCTTTAATTACCGGTACCCATGAAGTAACGACCGAAGTCATCAATACCTTGTATAACGAGCATGGCAAAGTAAAGAGTTACAACTGGGAAAGATTGGCAGGAAGCTATCATGGATCAGGCTGCACTTTAGCGTCAGCGATTGCAGGTTGCATGGCATTAGGATCTACCTTAGAAGAAGCGATTCAAGAAGGGCAACGCTTTACTTGGCAGTCTTTAAAACATGGATTTAAGCCAGGGATGGGCCAATTTATTCCAGATCGACTTTTTTGGGCCCATGATGACGAATTGGAATATGCGCGATTCATTCATCATTAAGGGTTTATACGCCATCACCCCCGATATGGCGGACTCAAATAGCCTTCTTCTAAAGACTCAGTTAGCCATTGAAGGCGGTGCTTTTATGGTGCAATATCGCAGCAAAATACAGGATCGTGACGTTAAAATACAGCAATGTGCTGCTATTTTACGTCTTTGTCGTGAATATAAGATACCTTGCATTGTGAACGACGATGTGGACATGTGCCGTGTTTTGGAGGCAGATGGTGTTCATTTAGGTAAAAAAGACGACAATATCGCAGAAGTTAGGAGCATTTTAGGCGAAGATGCCATCATTGGAAGCTCATGTTATGACCAACTGAATCGCGCAAAACTGGCTCAAAAAGAGGGTGCAAGCTACGTAGCTTTTGGTGCTATGTTCGAAACCTCTACAAAACCCAATGCACCGAGAGCTACTTTAGAACTTTTAAGAGAGGCTAAATCTCAAATTCAAATTCCCATCGTTGCAATTGGCGGCATCACCATGAATAATGCTCATGATGTGATTGAGACAGGGATCGATGCGATCGCTGTCATTAACAGTCTTTATGAATCTAATTCTATTAAGGAAACCGCAGAAACATTATCTTCAATGTTTCATTAAATCAATATGAGTCAAAATAAAACGCTATTTGAACGCTCACAAAAAGTCATTCCAGGCGGCGTAAATTCTCCTGTCCGCGCATTTAAGTCTGTTGGCGGTACACCGATTTTTTTCAAAAAAGGCTTAGGCAGTAAGTTATGGGATGAAGATGGTCGTGAATATATCGACTACATCAATTCCTGGGGCCCGATGATTTTGGGTCATGCGCACCCTCAGGTGCTTAAAGCGGTTCAAGAAGCTTCATTTGATAGTTTGTCTTTTGGTGCACCCACAAAACGCGAGCTCGAAATGGCGG
>JBEGSH010000030.1:0-3557 GCA_041180025.1 Pseudomonadota bacterium
ACGAATTATCTCCAGAAGATAAATTAGCGGTAAGTCGTGCACGTAAAATTCAACGTTTCTTATCACAACCTTTCCACGTCGCTGAAGTATTCACAGGCGCTCCTGGTAAATATGTGACACTTAAAGATACGATCAAAGGCTTTAAAGCGATTGTGAGTGGTGAATATGATCACCTACCAGAACAAGCGTTCTACATGGTAGGTAGCATCGAAGAAGCTGTAGCAAAAGCAAAAACATTATCTTAATTGATTAGGTAAAAACGACATGGTGGCCACAGTTCATATTGATGTAGTAAGTGCTGAAGAATCTATTTTTTCAGGTGAAGCTGAGTTCGTCGCAGCACCTGCGCAAATGGGTGAAGTAGGTATTTATCCTCACCATGCACCGATGATTACTTCGATTAAACCTGGTGCGCTTCGTATTAAATTAGCGGATAAAAATGAAGAACAACTCATTTATATTTCAGGCGGTATTTTAGAAGTCCAACCGGGTGTTGTGACCGTCCTTGCAGATACAGCGATTCGCGGCCATGATCTTGATGAAGCACAAGCTAACGCTGCCAAGAAAGCGGCTGAAGAAGCGATGAAGAATCGTTCATCTGACATTGACTATGCAAAAGCCCAGGCTGAATTAGCGGAAGCGATTGCACAAATTCAAGCGATTCAAAAACTACGTCAAAAACACTAAGATTCAAAACTTACAAAATTATTAAAAGCAGCTTTTAAGCTGCTTTTTTTATGTCATGTGACGACAAATAGGCGATAAAATAGCGAAAATGTCTTTATCTATTGTGATTTTAGCTGCGGGCAAAGGAACGCGAATGCGTTCTGATTTTCCCAAAGTTTTGCAACCACTCGCTCATAAACCGCTTTTAGGTTATGTCATTGATGCTTCCATGTCATTTAATCCAAACCAACTTGTCGTGGTTTACGGCTATGGAGGTGATCTTGTTAAGAAAACATTTCCATCAACCCATATTCAATGGGCAGAACAAAAAGAACAATTAGGAACAGGCCATGCCGTTCAACAAGCAATCTCTTTAATCAAAGATGAGGGTAGCACGCTTATTCTTTATGGCGATGTCCCTTTGATTGATCAAGAAACGATTCAACGTTTAATTAAAAAAGGCCAAAAAAATTTAGCTGTTTTAACTTATTCAAAAGAAGATCCGAAAGGCTATGGCAGGATCGTAAGAAAAGATGAACGCATACAAAAAATTGTAGAAGAAAAAGACTGTGACGCTTCACAAAAAAATATTAAAGAAATTAATACCGGCATCATGTGTGCTCCTAATCATCTTTTAAAAAATTGGCTGGGACGACTCAATAATCAAAATGCACAAAAAGAATATTATTTGACAGATATTGTCGGGTTATCGATTGAAGATAACATTGAAGTATTAAGTGAATCTGCGGATAATGAAGTATCTATTACTGGCATTAATTCAAAGTCTGAATTAGCAACCATGGAAAGAAGCTATCAACATATGACAGCAAAAAAATTGATGGAAGAAGGCGTCACTATTATAGATCCAAGCCGTATTGATATTCGAGGCGAGGTTACGGCAGGTAAAGATGTCACGATTGACGTCGGTTGTATTTTTGAAGGTAAAGTTCATTTAGGCAATCACGTGAAAATTGCTGCTTACTCACATATTAAAGATAGCACGATAGGTGATCACACCTCGATCGAGCCTTATTCACACATTGTTGAAAGTAGCGTCGGCGCACATTGTCGCATTGGTCCATTTGCCAGATTAAGACCTGGTACAAAACTTCAAAACCAAGTACATATTGGTAATTTTGTTGAAATTAAAAATAGTGAAGTGAATAATGAAACGAATATTAATCACTTAAGTTATGTCGGCGATAGTTTAGTCGGTAAATCAGTCAATATTGGTGCTGGCACAATTACTTGTAATTATGATGGCGCTAATAAACATCCGACTACAATCGAAGATGATGTGTTTATCGGATCAAATACAGCATTAGTGGCTCCTATTAAAATTGGCAAGGGGGCTACCATCGCTGCAGGATCTACGATCACTAAAGACGCACCGCCGGGAGACCTCACGGTATCTCGCTCTAAACAAACCAGCATTTCTGGCTGGACTAAACCTACAAAAAAATAAAGAGACTTTAATTATGTGCGGCATTGTAGGTGCAATTTCAAATCAAAACATCGTTCCACATTTAATCGAAGGATTAAGTCGTCTCGAATATCGAGGTTATGATTCATCCGGTATTGCAATTCTTCGAAACGGTATTGAACGTGTGCGCTCAGTAGGTCGTGTGGCTGAGATTGAAACGATGGTGAAAGAGCAAAAGCTCGAAGGCTTCTTAGGTATTGGCCATACACGATGGGCAACACATGGGGGCGTCACAGAACTGAATGCGCATCCTCATATTTCGGAAGGTGAAATTGCCGTGGTACATAACGGCATTATTGAAAATTATGAAGAAGAGCGCGAACGTCTTAAAAAACTAGGCTATGAATTTGAATCACAAACAGATACCGAAGTCATAGCCCACCTCATCCATTACTTTGTAAAACATAAAAACAAAACCCTTTTAGTAGCCACCCAAATGTTGGGTGAAGAATTAAGAGGCGCGTTTGCCATTGCTGTGATTTCGCTTAAAAATCCTGACGAAATGATTTGCGCGCGTTTAGGTTGTCCACTCATCATTGGCTTAGGTGACACACAAAATTTCATTGCATCAGATATTTCAGCTCTTTTAGCCGTCACCAAAAAAGTCATCTATCTTGAAGACGGTGATGTCGTAAAAATAAAAAAAGATAGCATTCAAATTTTTGATAAAGATAAAAAAGCGATTACACGTAAAACACATATCAGTGATGTGACTTTATCTTCGATGGAGTTAGGTCCTTATGACCACTTCATGCAAAAAGAAATTTATGAACAGCCCCGCGCTTTAACAGATACGATTGAAGCTATTATTGATGCAGGTCATTTTGATGTAAATCTATTTGGAAAAAATGCCAATGAAGTTTTCTCGAAGATCGATAGTATTTTAATTTTAGCCGCAGGTACAAGTTATTACGCAGGAGTTACGGCCAAATATTGGCTAGAGAGTATTGCAAAAATATCAACGACTGTTGAAATCTCAAGTGAATACCGTTATCGAGATTCAGTACCTAATCTAAATCAATTAATTTTAACTATTTCGCAATCTGGTGAAACACTTGATACGATGGAAGCGCTAAAACATGCTCAATCTTTAGGCCAAGATTTAAGTTTAGCCATCTGTAACGTTCAAGAAAGTGCGATTGCACGTGCATCAAAACTTGTTTTATATACAAGAGCGGGTGCTGAAATTGGTGTGGCATCGACTAAAGCTTTCACGACACAATTGGTATCTTTATTTAGTTTAGCTGTCACTATTGCGAGCTTTAAAAAATTGATTAATAAAAAGCAAGAAAAAGGTTTTCTAGAAAATTTAAGACAATTGCCAGGCAGCATTCAACAAGCACTTAATTTAGAGCCCCAAATTAAAGAGTGGGCAAAATTATTTGCAGATAAACATCATGCATTATTC
>JBEGSH010000031.1:0-3870 GCA_041180025.1 Pseudomonadota bacterium
ATATAAATTAGATAATCAATCAGTGAAGTCTCTTGATCGAAATGATCTAGCAAAGCTTCGCAATAAAACGATTGGTTTTGTTTTCCAAGGATTTAATTTACTCGCTCGATCCTCACTTTTAGATAATGTGTCACTACCTCTGGTTTATGCGAATGACAGTAAATCAACTCGCGATGACAAATCAAAAAAATTATTAGAAAAAGTAGGTTTAGGCAAATACCTTCATTCAAAACCGAATCAAATCTCAGGAGGTCAACAACAACGTGTCGCGATTGCGCGTGCCCTTGTCAATCAACCTCGCATTATTTTAGCCGATGAGCCGACAGGAAATTTAGATAGTAAAACCAGCGAAGAAATTATGGCTTTATTTGATAGTTTAAATAAAGAAGGTATTACAATTATTATCGTCACACATGAAAATGATATTGCGGATCATGCGAGTCGACAGGTACGTTTTTTAGATGGAAAAATTGTCGAGGATCGCCGCAATAAAAAACAAAAGGAGAAAACCTAAATGTTTTTCTCGATGCTAAGTGAAGCATGGCATGGGATGAGTGCGAATCGTCTTCGCACATTCTTAACGATGCTAGGCATGGTAATTGGTGTGGGTGCTGTGGTGCTTATGATGGCAATTGGTGAAGGCGCTCAGCAATCTATTAAACGATCCATTGACTCCATGGGAAGTAATTTATTCGTTATATTATCTGGCTCTTCAAGTTCTTCAGGTTCTCGAAGTGCCTCAGGAAGCTCCTCAACACTTAATATGAATGATGCCACTGCGATTGGAGACCTCGAGGATATTGGTGCCTTTGCTCCAATCAGTGTCGGTAATGCACAAATTATTTATGCGGGAAATAATTCGAATACAGCGATTGTAGGTACCACGCCTTCTTACTTTTCTATTCGAAGATGGGATGTGGAGTCTGGTGAGTTATTTTCTGATGCAGATATCCGTTCCGCAAATCGTGTCGCATTAGTTGGGAAAACAGTAGTTGAAAATTTATTTGGTGACGAAATAGATCCCATCGGTAAAACCATTCGCATTAAGAAAAGTCCATTTACTATAGTGGGCGTATTAGAAGGTAAGGGTCAAAGTTTTGATGGTCGTGATCAAGATGACACCATTATTGTGCCTATCACGACAGCACAAAGAAAATTATTTGGCAATCAAATCCCGGGCAGTGTGCGGATGATCATGGCGCAAGCGAAATCAGAAAAATATATGGGAGTGGCTGAAGATACAATTAATGTGCTTATTCGCCAACGACATAATATTCGTGAAAATGCAGAAAGTGATTTTTCTATAAGAAATCTAACAGCGATGGCAAAAACAGCGAGTGAGACCACAAAAACGATGTCTATGTTATTAGGTGCCATTGCATCCATTTCGCTTCTGGTAGGCGGTATTGGCATTATGAATATCATGTTGGTCTCGGTCACAGAGCGCACGCGTGAAATTGGCATTCGCATGGCAATCGGTGCCCGTGAAAAAGATATTCTCCTTCAATTTTTATTAGAGGCTTGTGTAATTTCGATTGTAGGATGTGTTATTGGTGTCGCTCTCGGATTAGGTGGTGCGATGCTTGTTAAAAAAACATTCGGCGCTGAAATTCTTATTTCAATGCAATCGATTATATTAGCTTTTTCTGTTGCTGCGAGTGTGGGCGTCTTCTTTGGATATTACCCTGCAAGTAAAGCTGCTAAGCTCCATCCAATCGAAGCATTAAGATACCAATAAGAATTTATTTAAGAAGTAGTAATTCTGGAATTCTATTTTCAGCAATTTAGAAAATGGCATTCTGACCAAACTCTCTAACAATTCGAATGGCTTCTTGCTTTTCAATTCCAAGAAGTTTCAATCATACTATATAGGTCAGTACTATATTGGCTTATCTTTAATTAAAACTAAGCGAAGCATCTACATGTTAGTAAGCCGACTTGTAAGACTCTAAAAGTTCTTTATTAATAGAGGTGTCAATCATTTCTATTATTTAACTATCAAAAGTTTTGACGCTTATAAATTATTTTTTAATAATCTTCACTAAGTACATGCCTATTAACATTGTCACTATAAATAATAGCGTTTGTAAGTTACCAAATGCTAAAGATACAATTGCAGGTGCAGGACAAAAACCTACCATGCCCCAGCCTATACCAAATAAAGCTGATCCTACTATCAAAAATGAATCAATATCAGTGCGCTTAGGTATTTCAAAATCTAAATTAAGTAATGTTTTATTTTTTTTCTTAGCAAGACTAAACGCAAAAAAGCTAATGAATACTGCGGACGCCATCACAAATAATAATGATGGATCCCAATTTTCACCGAAAGTTAAAAAACCGATAATTTTTGAAGGATTAGTCATTTGGGCGAGGATTAATCCTACCCCAAAAATCATACCCACTAATAAAGAGATGATCACACTCATACCAACACCTTTTGCATAAGGTAAACTGTTATAAATCCGAATAATATAAATGTCATTGTTGCGATTAAAGATCTCACAGACAATCTAGCTAAACCACATACACCATGACCACTGGAGCAGCCTGATCCTAAGCGACTTCCAAATCCTACTAATAAACCAGCCATGACAATCACAAGATTACTAGAGGTTATTTCAACATATGCTATTGGATTAAGGATATTGTAAATATGGGGCGATATGAGAAGACCAAATATAAAAGCTAACCTCCAATAGTTTTTACTAAGTGGATTATTGAAAAGCTCACCTAGAATGCCACTTACACCTAAAACTTTTCCATTAAAAAGCAATAGCAATGAAACAGCTATGCCAATAATTGATCCACCAATAAGTGATTGAATGACCATTTTGATTTAGTAGTTTAACCTTGGTAACTCTCGGTCATTTGTTTGCAATAATTTTGCAAATTCTCAGGCAAATCATCAGGACAAACCCCGCAAAGCTGATTACCTTTTACAGCATAATCAATAAATTTAGGGTAAGGTAAATTTAGATTTTTCATAATCTCCATAAACTCCTCCGATGTTTTGTTATTGCCTAACCTTGAATTCCTGGTTTTCTCTTGTTTTATAGTTGAAACAAACCGTTGCTGATAATCATGTCCTGGATACACAAGATAATCATCTGGCAAGGTAAAAAGCTTTTTATGAATACTTATGTAAAGTTGCTCTGAGCTGCCACCTTGAAAATCAGTTCTTCCGCATGCATCAATAAGAAGTGAATCTCCTGTTAAAACAGCATTATTAATGATGTAAGCAAAATGTCCTGGCGTATGTCCTGGCGTATGAAGAGATTCTAATTTTATGCTACCTATCTGCAAGGGTTTCCCTTCTTCTAAATATAGATCAGCGCATGGCAATTTATCTACTATGGGATTTGCAATTTTACTTTTAAGTTTTTCTTTTAAGTATAAAGAACTAGTGATGTGATCTGCATGAATATGAGTGTCAATTGAGTATTCAAGTGTCAAGTTAAGCTTTTTAAGCTCTTCAATATCACGATCCATAGATGCAATTACAGGATCAATTAAGATAGCTTTTCCCGTTTCCTCACATCCAATAAGATAGGTATATGTGCTTGATAGCGGCTCAAATAATTGTCTAAATATCATTTGTTATTTTTTAACTGTTTTAATTTAATTAAATTTATTATATTATATATAAAAATATAATAAAAGCATTTTAAATGACTACAAAGACTATTAATTATAAAAAGATGCAGAAAAACGCCTTAGAGGCAGAAAAATACCTAAAAGTATTTTCTAATGCAGATAGGTTGGCTCTTTTGTGCCAATTAATTCAGGAAGAAAAGTGTGTGCAAGAATTGGAGGCATCTACACAGATTAAACAACCAACCTTATCCCAACAATTAACCATTCTTCGTA
>JBEGSH010000032.1:0-2777 GCA_041180025.1 Pseudomonadota bacterium
GAATAAATTGTGGTTTTGAGGTGGGGGATTTAGGAAAAAAGGGCATCTTTGCTGTGTTGCGGCGCGCGTAACGCGCCAAAAGCCAAAAGAACTAAATTTTAGATCAAATTCTAAGCAAAATATGGGGGGGATTCAAAAATTAAGAGAAAAATGGGGCTTGGCTCCGGTGCAGTTTTGGCTAGTGATCCTCACTTTTGCCTTGGGCGGAAGCCTCAGCGGAAGACTTTGTAGCTTTTTGCTAAAAATGGCATTTTCGGAGAAAAATTGGGCATTTTGGCTCGTTTATCCCATAGTTTTGACCATTTTATGGCCTTTTTCGGTACTTTTTGTGAGTTTGCTTACAGGCCAATTTCGCTTTTTTAAAGGGTATTTGGGGAGAGTTGGAGCTAAATTAGTGGGCGGGCTTGGAGCCGGAGTAGGCTCATCATGCGGCGTGACTGCAACTGCGAGCGGCAAGGCACCTATTCATGTGGCTATTTTCGCATCAGGCGCGGGTTCAAATGCTCGAAAAATTATTGAATACTTTGAAAATCAATATGTTAGTGAGTTTTCTGCAAAATCAGCACGACCTATTAAAGTATCTTTAATAGTTTGTAATGTTGCTACTGCTGGGGTGTTGGATATTGCCAAAGAAAAAGGCATCCCTACCCTTTTAATCAATAAAACAGAGTTTTCATCTGGTGGATATGTAGAGAGTTTAAAAAATGCAGACATAGACTTTATAGTATTAGCAGGATTTTTATGGAAGGTTCCAGAGGTATTAGTGAATGCTTTTCCAAAAGCGATTGTGAATATACATCCAGCATTGTTACCAAATTATGGCGGAAAGGGAATGTACGGAGCAAGAGTTCATGAAGCAGTAATTGCAGCAGGCGAATCCAAATCAGGCATCACCATACATTGGGTGGATGCAAATTATGATGAAGGAGATATTATCTTCCAAGCAGAATGCACCATTTCATCCGGCGACACACCAGAAGTGCTTGCACAAAAAATACATGCATTAGAGCATCAACACTTTGCTCCAGTGATAGAAAAATTATTGAGAGGGTAAAGAATCTCTCCCTGACATGATTTCACTTATAAGTGAAAAGTAAAAAAGGAGTCCGCTGTGCGAGACTCCTTTTTAAATATCTTGTAACTCTTTTGGGATAGTTATTTTTCTGGAAATTATTTTGCAGAAGCTTCTTTCCATTTACTTTCAGGAAATAAAGATTTCTTCCTTTTGAAATAATTTTTCATTTCATTTTTATTCATGTCTTTAATCTCGAGACTTATTTTATCACGAATAGCTCGTAATTGAGATATCATTGAATTATTTGATTTTTCCTTAGTATTATTCTTCATAAGTTAAGATTTGTTTAGGTGACATAATTTCTAAAATCTTGAACCCTTTACTCAAATTTACAGAATTATATCCATGAATTCTTTTTTCATTAACGATATGCTTGAAATTCCAGCTAACTAAAATATCAGCATCATACAAAGTAGCAAGGGCAATATGAATACAATCAGATATGCTAGTTGAGCCAACAACATTTTCATTAATATATAATTCAGCTAATTCAAGCGCTTTATCTGAAATTTCAATAAATTGTATTTTATCAATTGGTATTGTTTTTACAAGTTCTTGCACCTTTAGTGGTGCATTTAATAATTCATTATCAGTTAAATAAGAGTAGAGTACAAAATATTGTTCATTATAAATTTGATCAAAGAGAATTTTAGTCCAAAAATCAAACTCAATATCAAAATAACCACCAAAAACTGAAGTATCTAAATAAAGTCTTTTTTGCATCTGGCAATGTAAAAGACATTGCCATTCATTATTTGCGTATTTGTACTTTAGTATATTTTCTAATGTGCATAAGTGAGGTTGTGGGAAGATTATCTCGCAATTAGTTTTCACTTATAAGTGAATTGGCAAAATAAAATAAGGAGTCCGCATTGCGAGACTCTTGTTTGAAAGAAAAAGGAGTCCGCTGTGCGAGACTCCTTATAGAATGTGAATATTTTAATTCGCGACATCAATTGTCGCAACAACAAAAATTATCCTGGCATGCGAGAAATGTATTTCTCGATTTCTTTAATTTGATCCACTACTTGTTTAGTAGTTGGTTTACATGCTTTAGCTTTTCTGAAATAATCTTTAGCAGCACGGAACTCGCGCTTGTTCATAAAAATCTGACACATACTTAAAAAAGCAACTGCTTCAGATTCTTTATCTGGAATACCAGCACGAATAGCAGCGCGGATATAGGCTTCACCTTGTTTGATGTCACCTTTTTGCATGGCCATCATACCTAATTGTAATTTATTAGCACCTTCAGCTTCGGGCATTGCAGATCCTAAATCACTACTTTTTTTCAAATGCTTTTCAGCAGTATCAAAATCTTGCTTCACCATCGCCAAGTTACCCTTGATAGTATAGTAAGTACTTCTAACAGGCTTATATAATAATTGAGGCCACCAGATTGTTGCCAAGATGCGTTCTACTTCATCCATATCTCCTGCTTCCATTGGCGCTTGTACCAAACGAAGTGGACCGATAAAGAAATGACTTAAAATACCAATCAATCCAAGGAAATACAATGGGAATACAGGCCAAAATCCTGCCACTCCTGTTAATTCCAATCCTAGGCCAATAGCAACTGCTAAAAGGCTTAACCAAAATCTGTACTTAATGATGATATTATAAAAACCCATAGTTGAATGTTTAGGAGGCGTAAAGATACCAAAATATAGTGTCACTTGAAAAGAATGGCTATTTTTGCCGT
>JBEGSH010000033.1:0-3107 GCA_041180025.1 Pseudomonadota bacterium
AGTTCTCGCAAGATGTCTTAAAAATTGATGTCCTAATCCAGCTCCTTCTGATGCGCCTTCAATCAAGCCTGGAATATCAGCAATCACAAAACTCTGATTCTCTCCAACTCTTACCACGCCTAAATTAGGATGTAATGTCGTAAAAGGGTAGTCTGCTACTTTTGGTTTTGCAGCTGATACAGATCTTATAAAAGTAGATTTGCCTGCATTTGGCATACCTAAAAGTCCAACATCAGCTAATACTTTAAGCTCAAGGTAAAGTTCAAATTCTTCCCCGGGCTCACCTTTAGTGCATTGTCGTGGGGCTCGATTAATACTCGACTTAAAATGAATATTGCCCAACCCGCCTTTACCGCCTTTAGCTAAAAGCGCCCTATCTCCATGTTGACTTAAATCAGCATAAGACTCTCCGGTCGCTTTATCTGAAATAACTGTGCCTACTGGTACTTTTAATATTAAATCTTCACCTTTAGCGCCATAACATTCAGCACTTCTTCCGTTTTCACCTCTTTGCGCTTTTAAGGTTCGCGTATAACGATAATCGACGAGTGTATTTAAATTTTGATCGGCTTCAAAAAATACAGAACCTCCCCGACCGCCATCTCCTCCGCTTGGACCTCCCATAGGCTCATATTTTTCACGACGAAATGTTGCAACGCCATTACCGCCATCGCCTGCGTAAATCTTAATGGTTGCTTCGTCTATAAATTTCATAATATCAATTTACCAAATAAAAAAGCCCTATCGACTGACAGGGCTTTGAAGAATCTTAGAGTCGCTTAGACTGGAACAATATTAACGGTTTTACGTTTTAATGCACCTTTGATGGTAAAGGTTACCTTACCGTCAGCCTTTGCAAAAAGAGTATGATCTTTGCCCATACCTACATTCACACCCGGGTGCATTTTAGTGCCGCGTTGACGAACAATAATGCTACCAGCTGAAACTACTTGCTCACCGAAAGCCTTTACCCCTAAACGTTTGGCTTGGGAGTCACGACCGTTTCTTGAACTTCCGCCTGCTTTTTTATGTGCCATGATTAATCCTTAAATTATTTAGCTGATATTTTATCGATTTGAATCTCAGTAAAGCTTTGTCTGTGGCCCTGAGATTTGCGGTAGTGTTTTCTACGACGCATTTTAAAAATTCGCACTTTATCATGGCGTCCGTGGCTTACTACGGTTGCTGTAACGCTTGCACCTCTT
This sequence comes from Pseudomonadota bacterium, assembly GCA_041180025.1. Classification (GTDB taxonomy): domain Bacteria; phylum Pseudomonadota; class Gammaproteobacteria; order Burkholderiales; family Methylophilaceae; genus Methylopumilus. The sequence goes on from JBEGSH010000033.1 coordinate 1,206, forward strand.
ACAATAGGAGAGCCTATCGTCACATTATCACCATCAACGACTGTCAAAATTTGATCTAGAACGACATTCGCGCCCACATCGCCTGCTATTTTTTCAATCTTAAGCTTATCGCCTTGATTTACGCGATATTGCTTACCACCTGTTTTGATTACTGCGTACATGATAAAACCTCAAACTTTAACAACTTTAAAAGAATCGCGAATTATACTTAAATTAGGCTTGTTAAGCAAACTCTTCAAGGCTAAAGATGAAGGTTTTTTGCCTACAAAAGCAGTGGAGAGGGCTATGTTAAAATAAGCCTTTAAAAACCCTTGAAGCCTTGTTTTTGTGACCCTTAGCACCATCTTATCCCCAATTAAAAGCGATTTACTGGCCGTAAACGAGGTTATTCGCGCCTCACTTCATTCCGAAGTGCCTCTGGTAAACCAAGTCGCAGGCCATATTATTCAGGGTGGCGGCAAGCGTTTAAGACCCAGCACCCTTCTCTTGGTTGGCGGACTCTTTGGACCTGTTCGAAAAGAGCACCATGAATTGGCTGCTGTCATTGAGTTTATTCATACCGCAACCCTTCTTCACGATGATGTGGTAGACCAATCCACAAAACGAAGAAACCACAAAACAGCGAATACTATTTTTGGAAATGCTGCGAGCGTTTTAGTGGGTGATTTTATCTACTCTAGAGCATTTCAGATGATGGTGAAAATTAATCACATGAAGGTTATGGAGGTTTTGGCAAATACAACAAACACAATTGCAGAAGGTGAGGTCTTGCAACTCCTAAATATTCATAACGCTTCTATCGAGGATGAAGATTATTTAAAAGTTGTTTACTACAAAACAGCTAAATTATTTGAATCTGCGGCCGAACTCGGTGCCATTATCGGTGGCGCTGATGATAATGATATTAAAGTTCTTGCTCAGTTTGGGAAGCATATGGGTATTGCTTTTCAATTGATTGATGATGTTCTTGATCTATCAGGCAATCCTGAAGAAATAGGGAAAAATCTAGGCGATGATTTAGCCGAAGGCAAACCTACACTACCTCTTTTATATGCCATGAAGAAAGGTAGTGATGAGCAAAAAAACATTATCAGGGCGGCCATTGAAAATGGCGGCTTAACAGAGCTAGAAAGTGTTTTAAATGCTGTCAAAGAAACCAAAGCATTAGAATATGTAAGAGAGCTTGCAAAAGAAGAGATAGAAAAAGGCGAAAAACTAATTCAACACATTACATCTTCAGTTTATAAAGATGCGCTCTTGGCGCTCACTCAATTTGTGACAACAAGGGATTATTAATTTAGCACGATAGGATCGCCATTGTCGGCACGGTAATAAGTTAAATGCGCACATTTATTTGTGCCTGAAGTGATGGATCCATCAAAAATTGATTTACCGTTAAGATCCACTTGCGCATAGCCATTGTTAAACAAAGTCACTTCAGCTTCCTTTTTGCCTTGTCGCAACAAGAAACTAATAGAGTGGTCATATTCGGATTCAGAGTAAACTTGCCAATTGTTACCGCCCGCGAGCTGCGAAAGCCAATTAGGCAAATCAACTTCTACTCGACAAATCACTAAATCGCCCCAAGCGGACTGATCTTCAGCGGAAGTTAAGTTGTTTAATGTATTTTGTAATTCACTCATAGGTCATAGTTTAAATCATTCATGATCTATTAATGGTGATTAATTCTATAATTTCAAGTAAATTTATTCATAATATTTAAAAAATTTTAAGGTAAATAATGTTTATTATTGGGATGACTGGCGGCATCGGATCAGGTAAAAGTGAAGCGCTAAAAATATTCGAATCTTTAAATATTAAAGTCATTGATCTCGATAAAATTTCAAAAGAAATTACAGAAACAAACCATCAGGCTATAGAGGAAATCAAATCAGTCTTTGG
>JBEGSH010000034.1:0-5400 GCA_041180025.1 Pseudomonadota bacterium
TAACTGATTCGGGTTTTGATGGTCGAGCAATGGTTTCGTTCTTCAGCACTCTTCAAAGAGGATCTCGTTTTTCAGAAGGCGCTGCACCCAGCTTCTTAAGAACACACCCGATTACAACTGAACGTATAAGTGATATTTCAAACAGAGTTAAAGATACTCGTTATAGACAAATACCGGATAACCCAGATTTTGTGTACATCAAAGCAAAATTGAGAGCTACAAACGGCACTCCACAATCTGCAGTTGACGAGTTTGAAGGAAGCATTAAAGATAAACGTTATATGAATGAAGCCGCCGAACGATATGGCTTGGCGACAGCTTATATGAGGAAAAATGATTTTGTTAAAGCCAGACAAGAGGTTGAGTGGTTAAAGACAAATGCTAAAAAGGATGTACTTATTGAAACGCTCGCATGTAAATTAGAAGTCTTAACAAATCAACCAGCCCAAGCGTTAAACCTATATTTAAAGGCTCTAAATATATACCCTAATTATCGAGCCCTAATTTATGGATTAGCAGAACACTATTTAATGACAAATGAGCCAGAAAAAACTATAAAGCTAATTAATGATAAGTTGAATATTTACCCAGATGATAGTTATTTCTATGAATTGCTTTCTAGAGCTTATTCAAAAGAAGGTAAAGAATTGCTTCAATACCAAGCGCAGTCTGAAGCTTATTATCGTAAATTTAATTTGCCCAGAGCAATAGAGCAAATGGAATTTGCTGCGAAATCTAGAGATGGCAATTTTTATCAAAAATCAATTGTGGAGTCTCGTTTGAAACAATTGAAATTTGAGAATAGTCTCGAAGACATCAAAGAGAAAAAATAAGACCCTATTTTTATTCAATTTACCTCTGTTATATTAAATGATAAGTAAAATATATCATAAATATAATAACAATTGATTATGCATATCAACATGACTTACCTATAATGATCATTTTTAAACCAACCAAAGAAGGAGAAAACGATGTCTTCATTAGTTAATACTGAAGTAAAACCGTTTAAAGCAACAGCATTTCACAATGGCAAGTTCGTTGACGTTACAGAAGCAAATCTTAAAGGAAAATGGTCAGTTGTTATTTTTATGCCAGCCGCATTTACATTTAACTGCCCAACAGAAGTTGAAGATGCAGCTGATCATTATGCAGAATTTCAAAAAGCAGGCGCTGAAGTTTACATAGTGACAACTGATACACATTTTTCGCATAAAGTTTGGCACGAGACTTCACCTGCTGTTAGTAAAGCAAAATTTCCATTAATTGGAGATCCTACGCATCAACTAACGCGTGCATTTGAAGTGCATATCGAAGAAGAAGGCTTAGCATTGCGTGGCACTTTTATCATTAATCCAAAAGGTGAAATTAAAACAATGGAAGTACATGACAATGCAATTGCGCGCGATGTCAAAGAAACATTGCGTAAATTAAAAGCTGCACAATATGTAGCTAATAATCCAGGTCAAGTATGTCCAGCAAAATGGCAAGAAGGAGCTAAAACAATTGCTCCATCATTAGACCTTGTAGGTAAGATCTAAATAGACAAATGAATCCCAGGCCATACATTGGTCTGGGCATTTCATAATTAGATTAATGTTTAAGGAAATATAATGGCTCTAGACTCAGCAATAAAAAATCAACTTCAAGAATATATGACTAGGCTTATTAATCCTATTAAGCTTGTTGTTTATGCTGACGAAAATCCAGCATCTAAAGAAATGATAGAGATGTTAGAAGAGGTTGGGTCTTTGTCAGAAAAAATTACTTTAAGCAAAGAAGTAGATACTTCAAAAAGAATTCCTTCTTTTGAAGTAAATAGGGAAAAGGAAGTCTCAGGCATTACTTTCGCAGGCATTCCATCGGGGCATGAATTTACATCTTTCGTTTTAGCGCTTCTTCAAGCCAGCGGGTATCCTCTAAAAATAGAGGCTGAAAAAATAGAACAAATTAAAAATATTGAAGGCAAGTTTCATTTTGAAACTTATATTTCATTAAGTTGCCACAATTGTCCTGATGTAGTTCAGGCATTAAATGCAATGTCTATCATTAATCCAAATATTTCTCATGTGATGATTGATGGCGCATTATTCCAAAAAGAAGTTGAAGATAAACAGATTATGGCTGTGCCAACTATTTACCTTAATGGAAAACCTTTCGGTCAAGGAAGAATGGAGCTCGATGAGATCGTAAATAAGATTGACTCAAGCGCAAGCCTAAAAGAAGCTGAAAAATTATCTAAAAAAGAAACTTATGATGTTTTAATCATTGGGGGAGGTCCAGCAGGCGCATCAGCTGCAATTTACAGTGCGCGAAAAGGTATTCGCACAGGTATTATTGCTGAGCGTTTCGGCGGACAAGTGATGGACACTTTAGGCATAGAAAATTTCATATCTGTAAAAGCCACAGAAGGCCCAAAATTAGTTGCGGCTCTTGAAGAGCATGTAAAAGAATATGAAGTTGATATTATGAATTTGCAACGCGCAAAAAGCGTTCAAAAAAATGATTTGAATTCATTATTTGAAATAGAACTTGAAAACGGCGGGAAACTTAAAAGCAAATCAGTGATTGTTGCAACTGGAGCAAGATGGCGGGAATTAAACATTCCTGGAGAAAAAGAATTTAAAGGTAAGGGTGTCGCATATTGCCCTCACTGTGATGGCCCTTTATTCAAAGGAAAACACGTTGCAGTGATAGGGGGAGGAAACTCCGGTGTTGAGGCTGCAATCGATCTTGCGAATATCGTAGGACATGTCACTCTTTTTGAGTTTGCATCGGAACTAAAAGCCGACGATATCCTACAGAAAAGACTTTATAGTTTATCAAATGTAGATGTCATATTAAATGCGCAGACTACCGAAGTGATCGGCAAAGATAAGGTGAGCGGCATGACTTATCTAGATCGAAAAACAAATGAGAAGAAAACTATTGAGATTGAGGGTATTTTTATTCAGATTGGATTATTACCAAATACGGACTTTGTTAAAAACACTGTAGATCTTTCAAAATTTGGTGAAATTACGGTTGATAATCACAACCAGTCTTCATTGCCAGGGTTGTTTGCTGCAGGTGATGTAACAACCGTACCTTATAAGCAAATTATTATTGCGATGGGAGAAGGGGCCAAAGCTTCTCTTGGTGCCTTTGATTACCTTATTCGCCAATAACTTAAATTTTATTAGCTTCTATAATTTCTTTCAGTAATGGCAATGTGATTGGTCTTTTATAAGTTAAAGACCATTGATCTAAAGCCTCTAATATAGAAAATAAATTTGGCATATCCCGTTTTAGATATTTTAGGCAATAATCAATAATATCCATACCCAGTTTCATCCCTCTTTCATCCGCATGTTTTAAAAGGGCTAGTTTTTTTTCTTCATCAGACAGACCTATAACTTCGTAAGTAACACCCCAAGCAAGTCTTGTTGCTAAATCATCTCTTAATTTCATCTGGAGAGGAGAGTGAAGTCCTGTTACCAACATATTTTGATTGGAATCTTTGCATTGATTGTAAGTGTTAAACAATTCGATTTGACCTAGCTCATCAAGTAAATGAACATCATCATGAATAACAAATCCATGATCTGATGCAATATGAGCTAAATGAGATTTGCCCGACCCTTCATTGCCCCAGAGATATATAAATTGAATGGGCAATTGATTGGAGATAATTTGCTTTAAGGTATGAACTACTTCGACATTTTGACCAACTACAAAATTTTCAAAAGATTGTTTTGGTATTGGAGATAGAGCTAATAGCATTTGTTTCATATCTATGGGAAGCTTATTTAGATAAAGATAGCCGTAATTATGCACATCTTTAAAATATATTTCGGTTAAAATTTCAATTATAACGACTAACCCAAATGTTTAATGAAAGAGAGTTGATCTTTTGAATAAAGATGACACAAAAAAAGATATCCAATCCATCACATACCGAGATGCAGGGGTGGATATTGAGGCGGGGGATCAGCTTGTTGAAAGAATTAAGCCTTTTGCAAAAAAAACCATGCGAGCCGAGGTTTTAGGTGGCATAGGAGGTTTTGGGTCATTGTTTGAAGTTCCTAAAAAATACAAAGAGCCTATTCTAGTTTCAGGCACTGACGGAGTAGGTACAAAACTTAAATTAGCATTTGAGTTAAATAAACATGACACCGTTGGAATTGATTTAGTTGCTATGAGTGTCAACGATATATTAGTGCAAGGCGCTGAACCTTTATTCTTTCTTGATTATTTTGCATGCGGGAAGCTTGATGTAGAAATAGCATCGCAGGTTATTAAAGGTATTGCTGAAGGTTGTGCACAGTCTGGATGCGCTCTTGTAGGCGGGGAAACAGCAGAAATGCCTGGTATGTACCCTGAAGGTGAATACGATTTAGCTGGATTCGCAGTAGGCGTTGTAGAAAAAAGTGAAATTATTAATGGCAAAAAAATACAATCCGGTGATGCGGTCATTGGCCTTGCATCTAGCGGAGCCCATTCAAACGGATATTCTTTAATTAGAAAAATTATCAGTAATGAAAAGTCTGATTTCTCAGGCCCTTTTGATGGAAAGACATTAAGAGATGTTGTAATGGAGCCTACTAAGCTTTATGTAAAGTCTATCCTTAGACTTAGAGAGACAATTCAAATTAAAGGTATGGCTCATATTACGGGGGGTGGTATTACTGAAAATATCCCACGTATTTTAGGGGAAGATTTAATGGCAGAAATTCAGTCATCAAGCTGGCCATTACCAAAACTTTTTCAATGGCTACAAGATAAAGGAAATATTTCAAATACAGAGCTTTATCGAACATTTAATTGTGGAATAGGTATGGCTATAGTCATTGATAAAAATGATGTTGTAAAAGCAAAGCAAATCTTACAAGAATCCAATGAAACGGTTTATGAAATAGGCATCATTAGAGAACGACAAGCTAATGAGCATCCTACTATGGTGATTTAATATAAATATGAAAAAATTATTGCCATTTAAAATGTGGCTAGCATTTTTTTTATTTATATTTAATACATTAGTTTTTTCAAAAGAACTTCCAAATATTTTAGAGCTGAAATATGAGCTAACCCAAAATGGAGAATTGCTGGGTACTGTCGTTGAAAAATTTGTAACTGATGAAACAGGAAAATATCAGATTGAGAGCGTGACAAAAGGCATTGGTTTTTATGCTTTATTTGGAGATCGCATATTGATGAGCGAAGGAAATATTTCGCAGGAAGGCTTGAAGCCAAAACACTTTGAAGTTCATCAAGGAAATAATCCAAGTAAAGATGCAATCGTAGATTTTGATTGGGAAAATCAAATACTAATCACTCGCTACAAAGGTACAGAAACAAAAGAAAATATAGAAAATAAAACACAAGATTTAATTAGCTATTTATATCAACTGAATTTTGAAA
>JBEGSH010000035.1:0-15761 GCA_041180025.1 Pseudomonadota bacterium
ATGCAATCTTTAATGGTTTCTGGCTAGGATTTGAATCAAAACATTCAATATTTAAACTTTTAGCGAGTGTTTTAAGTTGATCAATCGCCGCAGGACGATATACGTCAGCGCTCGCAAGTAGCACTTTTTTCTTTTTTTCAATAAGTAATTTGGCAAGTTTGGCAGAAGTCGTTGTTTTACCAGAACCTTGAAGACCAGCCATTAAAATGATAGCAGGTGGAGAAACATTAAGCTCCAGGGAGACATTCTGATCACCCATGAGAACAGTAAGCTCATCTTGAACAATTTTAATAATGGCTTGTCCTGGAGATAAGCTTTGCAATACCTCTGCACCAAGCGCTTTAGTTTTAACGCGATCAATAAAATCTTTTACAACAACCAAAGCAACATCCGCTTCAATTAAAGCAATTCTGACTTCTCGCATAGCATCACTGATGTTTTGTTCAGTAAACCTTGCCTGTCCGCGGATTGTTTTAATTACGCTTTGTAATCGGTCTGTTAGATTTTCTAACATATATGCATCCTGTTTTAAGTTAACTCTTCTTTATGTACATGGTATATTAAACTTTTAATTACCAATGAAAAAATTATGGAAATTTGGCTGCCTATCTTGATAGCTTGTTTTTGTTACCTCACACCAAGTTTATTGCTATTTAAAAATCCAGCGCCAAATAAAAAACTAATTAATTTTAATGCGCTACTTATTGGTATTGGCTTACTAGCTCATTTTACGATTCTTAAGGCTAGCATTTCTTTCAACCCCATAAATCTCGGCTTTACTAATGCGCTTATTGGAACTTCTTTCTTCAGCATTTTGATTTTCTGGCTGCTTAATTTTAATAAAAATTTTAGCTATCTGCAGCCATTTTTACTTATTCCATCAGTGATTTTGCTGATCATACATCCCTTTTTTCTATCAAATCATTTTCTAACGACTGACTTATCCCCATTATTTGTAACACATATCGCCATCGCTTTATTAGCATATAGTCTATTTACTTTCTCAGCTTACTTGTCCATATTTATTTTAATTTTTGAGAAAAAATTACATGAAAAAAAGAAAATAGATCAGCTCTTGAGTGGTTCGCAGCCTTTAATTGAAATGGAAAATTTCCTTTTTAACATTAATAAATTTGGCTTCATTTTACTAACCATTACACTTGGCAGCGGTATTTTATTTTCAGAGCAAGTTTTTGGAACGCCCCTCCAGTTAAACCATAAAACCATTTTCTCAATTTTAGCTTGGTTAATTTATGGGCTTCTTCTAGCGGGCAAAAAACTCAATGGTTGGCGAGGAAGGAAATTTATTTACATTTCACTTACTGCCTTTTTATTTCTATTATTGTCTTATCTTGGCAGCAAATTTGTTCTAGAAATTATTCTTCATAGATAATGCATTATCTTAAAGAAATCTGAGGCCACCCCTTAGATTTAGCGTATTCCGTTAAAATATCATCAGAATCAACGGCGACAGGATGCGTCACTCTCTGCATTAATGGTAAATCATTATGCGAATCACTATAAAAGTATGATTTTTGAAAATCAGCAAATGATAGATGCTTGCTTTTGAGCCAAGCCTCTAAGCGCGTCACTTTACCTTCTTTAAAAGAAGGTAACCCCGCAATTTTACCTGTAAATTCACCTTCTTTTTCTTCTGGATCAGTGCCAATTAAATTTTCAATGCCAAATAATGCAGCAATCGGTTTAGTAATAAAGCTATTAGTAGCTGTAATGACGATAAGTAAATCGCCTTCTTCATGGTGCTTTTTGACTAAGGCGATTGCCTTTTCGGTAATCATTGGCTTAATAATTTCGTCTACATACTTTTTTAAAAGTTGATTAAGGACGCTTCTTGGATTTCTAGCAAGAGGTTTAAATTGGAATTCCACAAACGCATAGATATCGAGTGTGCCTGCTTTATAGTCAGCATAAAATTTTTCATTTTTTTCAGCATGAATTTTACCGTCTAGATAACCTTCTTGAATCAAAAATCGACTCCAGTTGTAGTCGCTATCACCAGCTAAAATAGTATTATCTAAATCGAAAAGTGCTAAATTCAAATTAACCCCTAAACCTGAGGGTGAGCGCGTTCTAATTTGGAATGGAGTTTGTTTAATCCATTGATATAAGCTTTAGCAGATGCAATCACAATATCTGTATCAGCGCCCTGACCATTCACTATTCGACCACCCTTTGCTAATCTCACAGTCACTTCACCTTGAGCATCTGTGCCGCTTGTAATGTTATTCACAGAATAAAGTTGCAGTTCAGAACCTGAGTTTGCAATTTTTTCTATTGCTTTAAATGTCGCATCTACAGGACCACCCCCAGCAGACTCAGCAATAACTTCTTTTCCATTCTCAGAAATTTTAATTTCCGCATGAGGTGTTGTGCCTGTCTCTGACATTGTTTTTAAATGGATCAATTTGAAATGCTCTATCGCTTCTGAGGTATATTCTTCACTCATAAGGGCATGGAGGTCTTCATCAAAAATTTCTGATTTCTTATCAGCCAAATCTTTAAATCTTGCAAATGCTGCATTAACAATATCTTCGGATTGAATATCAATGCCTAGCTCTTGAAGTCTTGTTTTAAACGCATTACGACCTGATAATTTTCCAAGCGAAATCTTATTTGCGCCCCAACCCACATCTTGAGCGCGCATAATTTCATAAGTTTCTCTGTGTTTTAAAACACCATCTTGATGAATACCAGATTCATGAGCAAAAGCATTTGCTCCGACTATCGCTTTGTTAGGTTGAACAGGATAACCTGTAATTGTTGAAACCAACTTTGAAGTCGGCACAATTTGTGTGGTATCAATACCCGTCGTTAAATTAAATAAATCTTTTCTTGTTCTAACTGCCATGACAATTTCTTCTAAACTTGCATTGCCTGCTCTTTCACCCAAACCATTAATAGTGCATTCAACTTGCCTTGCGCCATTCATGACAGCAGCAAGTGAATTTGCAACAGCCATGCCAAGATCATTATGACAGTGTGTAGACCATATAACTTTTGAAGCATTTTCAACTTGATTAATTAATGTTTTCATTCGCTCGCCCCAAACTCCTGGGATTGAATAACCAACAGTATCTGGCACGTTAATAGTTTTAGCGCCCGCTTTGATTACAGCATTAAAAACTTTTACAAGAAAATTAATTTCGGACCGCACTGCATCTTCAGCAGAAAACTCTACATCATCGGTATATTCCAAAGACCATTTCACCGCTTGAACAGCTCGATCTAATACCTCATCTTCTGACATGCGAAGTTTATTTTCCATATGAATTTTGCTAGTTGCAATGAATGTATGGATACGTCCTTTTTTTGCATATTTAATCGCTTCACCAGCTTTGCGAATATCATTTTCAACGGCGCGCGCTAATGAACATATAGTTGACTCTTTAATATTCTTTGCAACAGCACTCACGGACTCAAAGTCTCCTGGACTTGCTGCCGCAAATCCTGCTTCAATCACGTCAACGCCTAACTTTTCAAGCTGCCTTGCAATACGTAACTTCTCTTCCTGAGTCATAGAAGCGCCAGGACTTTGTTCCCCATCTCTTAATGTGGTATCAAAAATAATGAGTTTGTTATTTTGAATTTCTTGTTGCATCTACTGCACCTTATTTTTTAAATTTAAACTGTCTTATTAAATTGAAATAGCCTGATAAAAAGTAGCACCCCACTATTATGAAGATAGCTTCAGGCGGACTATAAGAAACTAATACAAACGCCAAAATGACTAATAAAATAGCGACGAATGGAACGCTGTTTCTAAGATTAATATCTTTGCCGCTGTAGAATCTAATCTCGCTTACCATTGAGAGTGCGATTAACATCGTCAATGACCATGAGACCCATTTCATTTTGATCATGTTAAAAAAAATCTCGCTTCCACTAAAACCGTTTTCATTGGACACCCAAACAAAACTCACAAGCAATGCAGCTGCAGCTGGGCTTGGTAATCCAAAAAAATATTTTTTTTCATCTTGATCTAATTTCACATTAAAGCGAGCAAGTCGAAACGCTGCACAACAACAATAAACAAAGGCTGCAATCCAACCTAATTTCCCCAAAGGCTTTAATGCCCAAACATACAGAATTAGAGCGGGTGCTACGCCAAATGAAACCATATCAGAAAGACTATCGTACTCAGCACCAAATGCACTTTCAGTATGAGTCAGTCTTGCAATACGACCATCTAATCCATCCATAATAATGGCAATAAAAATAGCAATGGCTGCGAGCTCATACTTACCATTCATCGCTTGTACAATAGAATAGAATCCAGAGAATAAAGAAGCCGTTGTAATAAAATTAGGTAGCAAATAAAAAGTATGCTTCCCTATTTTATTTCTCAATAAATTTTCTTTATTTTTTCCGATACTTTTAAACTTTTTCATGTCTCATTTTCAAGTGAAAACTTAATCTTTTAGTATAACAAAGCTTTAACGATTTCATTAATTCTAATTTATACTCATTGACTTACTGCAGAACGAACTCACAATATAAACATGCAATTCAATCTCATTCAAAAAGATGGTGAAGCCAGACGTGGTGAATTAAAACTCCAACATGGCACCGTGCAAACACCGGTATTTATGCCTGTAGGCACTTATGGTGCAGTCAAATCTTTAAGCCCTCAAGATTTGGAATCTATAGGTTTTGAAATTATTCTTGGAAATACTTTTCATCTATGGCTCCGTCCTGGTCTTGAAACTATTTCAACTTTCAAAGGGCTGCATGACTTTATCCAATGGCGTCGATCTATCCTTACTGATTCTGGTGGCTTTCAGGTATGGAGCCTTGGCAAAATGAGAAAAATTACTGAGGAAGGTGTTGAATTTAAATCCCCCATTAATGGTGATTCTTGTTTTCTAAGCCCTGAAGAATCCATGCGAATTCAAAAAGCACTTAACTCAGATATTGTGATGATTTTTGATGAATGTACGCCATATCCAGCCTCCTATGAGGAGGCAAAAACCTCTATGCAGCTCAGTTTAAAATGGGCTTATAGAAGCAAAGTAGCGCATGAATCAAATCAGAACGCTTTATTTGGCATCATTCAAGGAGGCATGTTTGAAGACCTTAGAGAGCACTCGCTTGATGAATTAAAAAAAATTAATTTTGATGGTTATGCAATTGGCGGATTATCGGTCGGCGAACCCAAAGAAGAAATGCAAAAAGTTATTGCTTTTATTGCGCCTAAAATGCCCGAAGATAAACCGCGCTATTTGATGGGCGTTGGCACCCCAGAAGATATAGTTGAGGCAATTGCTCATGGTATTGATATGTTTGACTGCGTGATGCCAACAAGGAATGCAAGGAATGGCTGGCTATTTACTCGGTATGGAGATTTAAAGCTTAAAAATACACAGTATAAAAATGATACAAATCCAATCGATAGCGATTGCGACTGTTATACCTGTCAAAACTTTTCTCGCGCCTACCTTCATCATCTTTTTAGATTAGGAGAAATGTTAGGCTCTCGCCTCAATACCATCCATAATTTGTTCTATTATCAAAAAATAGTTCAAGAGGCTAGACTAGCCATCGAAACCGGTGCATTTGAAACTTATAGAAAAATATTCCATCAAAACAGGCAACGCGGCATTCAATAAACGCCTGCTGTGCTAAAATTAACCTTTAAAATTAATTACCTGTAGGAAATATAAATGTTTATAAATCACGCATATGCCGCTGATACCCCGCCCACGGATTTGATGAGCTTTCTGCCATTTATTATCATTTTTGTGCTTTTTTACTTTATGTTAATTCGCCCTCAAATGAAACAAGCAAAAGCCCACAAACTTATGATTGAGTCACTTAAAAAAGATGATGAAGTTGTGACTAACGGAGGTGTGCTTGGCAAAGTCGTTAAAATCAAAGATCAATTTGTTACATTAGAAATTACGACTGGAACTCAAATGCATATCCAGAAGCAATCTATACAAACTCTTCTGCCTAAAGGCACCATAAAATCCATCTAATTTCTGAATTGACGGCTTAAGTTAATAATGAATCAATATCCTAAATGGAAGTATGGCCTTGTTTTAATCGCAATTTTTATTGGCCTGATTTACTCTGTTCCTAATTTCTTTGGTGAATCTCCTGCTGTGCAAATCATGCCAACTAAAGCCTCAGATAAATTAGATTTATCTATTTTAGCTACGATTGAAAGCACTTTAAAAGAAGCGAGCCTTCCTTTTGATGGAATCATTCAAGAGCCTAATGGCATCAAAGTTAAATTTTCAAATCCTGACGGTCAAGTTAAAGCAAAAGATGCACTTCAAAATGCGCTGGGCGGTAATTATGTAATTGCTCTAAACCTTGTCTCTAAGTCGCCTACATGGCTATCTAAAATTGGTGCTATTCCCATGTATCTCGGCTTGGATTTAAGAGGTGGCGTCCACTTTCTTCTTCAAGTAGACATGAAAGCTGCAGCTGAAAAAGCGGCTGAAAGCTACTTAAATGATTTCCGTATGACGCTTAGAAAAGAGCGTATCTCATATACTGGCGCTTCAAGATTAAATGAAATTGTAAAACTTCAGTTTGACAGCCAAGAAGAGTTAGAAAAAGCTAAAAAACTTATCAAAGTAAATTACCCAGATTTAATGGTTAATGAATCCTCATCTGGAAAAGATAAAGCACTCGATATTGGAATGAGCGAAATGGGCAAGAAAAAAATTCAAGAATTCGCGCTCAAACAAAATTTACAAACACTTCATAACCGTATCAACGAACTAGGCGTTGCTGAGCCTATTATCCAGCAACAAGGTTTAGATCGGATTGTTGTCCAACTTCCAGGCGTTCAAGACACAGCCAAAGCTAAAGAAATTCTCGGACGAACAGCGACGCTCGAAATAAGATTAGTCGATGAAGATAAAACAGATATTGCTACTTTGGAAAGCGCTCAAAAAGGCAATACCCCTTTCGGAGATGATTTATTCAAAGATAGGGACGGTAGGGCCATTCTCGTAAAGAAAAATGTATTACTTACAGGCGACAGAATTACTGACGCTGGTCCAGGTGTGGATCAACAATCAGGTAGATCTGTTGTTCATGTGACGCTGGATGGAAGAGGTTCAAATATATTTAAACAAGTAACTCGTGAAAATGTAGGTAAACGTTTAGCGATTCTTCTTATAGAAAAAGGACAAACGGAAGTTGTAACAGCACCGGTCATTCAACAAGAAATTGGTGGTGGTCGTGTACAAATTTCTGGGATGAATAGCCCACAAGAAGCTACCGATATATCTCTTTTATTAAGAGCTGGTGCTCTTGCAGCTCCTATGCAAATAATTGAAGAGCGCACCGTAGGTCCAAGCATGGGTGAAGAAAATATTAAACGAGGTATTCACTCTACGTTGTGGGGATTTGCCGCTATTTCCGTGATGATGATCTTTTACTACATGGTCTTTGGAGGCGTTTCTATTTTTGCTCTTGGTGTAAATTTATTATTATTAGTCGCTTTATTATCTATTCTCCAAGCTACCCTAACACTTCCTGGATTGGCAGCGATTGCCTTAGCATTAGGTATGGCAATTGATGCAAACGTGCTAATTAACGAAAGAATTAGAGAGGAGCTTAGAAACGGCAATACCCCGCAAGCAAGTATTCATGCGGGTTATGATCGCGCATTTGACACAATTCTAGATTCCAATGTCACGACATTAATTGCAGGCCTCGCCTTATTTATGTTTGGTACAGGTCCCATTAAGGGGTTTGCTGTCGTTCATGTATTAGGCATTTTAACTTCCATGTTTAGCGCTATCTTGGTGTCAAGAGCGCTTGTAAATATTCTTTACGGGTATCGACGTAAAATTGATAAATTATCTATCGGTCAAATCTATAGGCCCCATCAAGACTAATTATGGAATTATTTAGAATAAAAAAAGATATCCCTTTCATGAGTTATGGTCGCTTAACCACGACCATTTCTCTCATCACTTTCATTATTGCGATTATCTTCTTAGGTCTGAGAGGTCTTAATCTTGGTGTTGATTTTACTGGCGGCACACTTATGGAAGTCAGTTATAGCCATCCGGCAGATATCGATAAAATTCGTCAAGTAATGGATAAAATTGATCTTAAAGATGCAACGGTGCAAAACTTTGGCACAAGTAAAGATGTTTTGATTCGCTTACCTATTCGACAGGATTTATCGATTGCTCAATTATCAGAAAAAGTATCAACGGCTCTTATTGAAAGTGACAAAGATACAAAAATACAAAGAGTAGAATCTGTGGGCTCGCAAGTTGGTGAAGAACTTTATGCAAATGGTGCGCTCGCTTTGCTCCTTGTATGCTTTGGAATTATCGCTTATCTTGCATTAAGATTTGAATGGCGTTTTGCGGTTGCAGCCATCATTGCTAATATGCATGATGTCATTATTATTTTGGGCTTTTTTGCATTTTTTCAATGGGAATTTAACCTCACCGTTCTTGCGGCCATCCTTGCTGTATTAGGCTATTCTGTAAATGAATCCGTTGTTGTTTTTGATCGCGTCAGAGAAAATTTTAAAAAAATGAGAAAAGCAAGTGTGGTTGAAGTCATTGATAACGCGATCACAAGAACAATGTCACGCACTGTGATTACCCATCTTATGACACAAACTATGGTGTGCTCAATGCTATTCTTTGGTGGAGAAACCCTTCATAACTTCTCACTTGCTTTAACGATTGGTATTTTATTTGGCATTTATTCGTCAGTACTTGTCGCATGTCCGGTTGCAATGTGGCTTGGTGTATCTCAGCGCAATCTCAATCAAGATCAACCTAAAGAAAATCAGTCACAAGAAATTAATCCTTAAGTTTTTTTAAACTTTGAACACCCTTTCCATTAGTTATCAATTTGTCATTCTTATAGCTTTAGTTGCTATATCAGCATTTTTCTCGCTTGCTGAAACAAGCTTAATGACACTCAATCGTTATAGATTAAAACATCTAGTATCCCAGGGTAATCATGCAGCAAAACTTACTCACAAACTTCTCTCTTCAACAGATAAACTTTTAGGCGTCATATTGCTATGTAAAGAATTCGCGAATGCAGCCTCTGCAATGTTTGTGACGGTGATTACAGTTAGGCTTTATGGAGAAGGTCAAATAGCGCTCATGGTCGGAACTTTAGTAACTACATTTTTGATTCTTATTTTTGGCGAGATATCACCTAAAGTTATTGCAGCTTCCAAGCCTGAACGTTTTGCTTTCTTTAGTAGCTACGTGCTCTACCCGCTTTTAAAAATTCTCTATCCCATAGTTATCTTAGTTAACTTTTTTGTATTAACATTTGTAAAAATATTTAATGTGAAAATAGATTTCAATAATAATCTTCATGCAATATCCATGGATGAATTAAGAAGTATTATTTCTGAAGCTGGTCAATTCATTCCCAATCAACATCGCAAAATTTTACTTAATTTATTTGAGCTCGAACGGATAACTGTTGATGACATTATGATTCCTCATACTTCTGTTGAGTCTATCGATTTTGATTTAACTGATGAAGAGGTTATTCAAAAACTGCTTACCTTCCAACACAGTAGAATTTTAGTCAAAAAAAATTCACCTGAAAGTATTCTAGGCTTACTTAATACACAAAAAATTATCAAACAACTTAATTTGCATGATGCCTTAAATAAAATTACAAAAGATGATTTAAAAACACTTATTTCAGAACCATACTTTATTCCTTCGGGCACACCTTTATATACCCAAATGCAACACTTTCAAGATAAGCAAGAAAGAGTGGGTTTAATTGTAAATGAGCATGGTGAATTTATTGGGCTATTAAGCCTTGAAGATATCTTAGAAGAAATTGTCGGTGAATTTAACCTAGATTTTCTATCAAAATCATCTAAATTTAGTCAAGATCAAGATGGCGGATGGATTGTAGATGGAAGTGTCACCATTCGTACACTGAATAAAAAATTGAATCTTCAATTTCCAATTGACGGACCTAAAACACTGAATGGCTTAGTATTAGAATATTTTGAGGATATCCCTGAACCGAACACAAGCTTCAAAATTGCTAATCACACCTTAGAAGTTCTTCAATCTCACGATCGCATTGTGAAGAGCATAAAAATCTACCCAATATCGTAATTTTTTTTAAATTCTCAAAAAGAATTGCTTGAGTTTTTATTTTTTTTAATCACAATAATCATTAGGGTTTAGCTAATGCCAAAAATAAATGCAACTGAAGACATAAAGCTTAGTCCAAAAAAAGCTAAGACTAAACTTCCTAGTATGTACAAAGTGATCATACTAAATGATGACTTTACGCCCATGGAATTCGTAGTAAATACGATTCAACGTTTTTTTAATAAAAGTGTTGATGAGGCCACTCGTATAATGTTAAAAATACATACAGAGGGATTAGGTGTATGTGGAATTTTCCCTGTAGATATTGCCGAAACAAAAATGAATCAAGTGCTAAACTATGCGAAAGAACATCAGCATCCTTTGCAATGTATTATTGAAAGAATTGATTAAACTTAAATTATGATTGCTCAAGAACTCGAAGTAAGCCTACATATGGCATTTATGGACGCTAGACAAAAGCGTCATGAGCTTATTACGGTTGAACATTTACTTCTCGCTATGCTTGACAATCCCTCAGCAGCCGAAGTACTAAAAGCGTGTGGCTCGAACATTGATACGCTTAGAAATGAATTAACACAATATATCGATGATCATACGCCAACCATATCTGGTGAAGATGAAGTAGACACCCAACCCACACTCGGATTTCAAAGAGTTATTCAAAGAGCGATGCTTCATGTGCAATCTTCTGGCAAAAAAGAAGTAAATGGCGCAAATGTTTTAGTCGCAATTTATGGTGAAAAAGATTCACACGCTGTTTATTTTCTTCATCAACAAGGCGTGACTCGACTTGATGTTGTTAATTTTATTGCGCATGGCGTTTCTAAATTAAATGAAGGTGATACACAGAAAACATCTCCCGAACAAGAAAATGATCAAGAATCCCCTTCTTCTAAAGCTCTAGAAACATATACGATCAATCTAAATAAGATGGTATTGGCTGGAAAAATTGACCCGCTTATTGGTCGAGATTCAGAAATTGAACGTGTCATTCAAACATTATGTAGAAGAAGAAAAAATAATCCGCTCTTGGTAGGTGAAGCCGGGGTTGGTAAAACTGCTATTGCCGAAGGACTCGCAAAAAGAATTGTCGACAAAGAAGTTCCTAGTATTTTAGAAAATACCACCATATTCTCTCTCGATATGGGCTCCTTACTTGCAGGCACAAAATATCGTGGAGATTTTGAACAAAGACTTAAATCTGTCATGAAGCAACTGAACGAACAAAAAGATGCTATTTTGTTTATTGATGAAATTCATACCCTTATAGGGGCAGGTTCTGCAAGTGGTGGAACACTTGATGCATCTAATCTTCTTAAGCCCGCGCTATCAAATGGATCTATTAAATGTATCGGCGCAACGACTTACCAGGAATACAGAACAGTCTTTGAGAAAGATCATGCGCTCACAAGAAGATTTCAGAAAATTGATGTTAACGAGCCTAGTATTCTTGATACGATCAATATCCTTAAGGGTCTTAAATCAAGATTTGAAAAACATCATAATGTAAAATATTCTGTTACAGCGATTAATAGTGCTGCGGAACTTTCTGCAAAATATATCAATGATAGACATCTCCCTGACAAAGC
The DNA here is from genome assembly GCA_041180025.1 of Pseudomonadota bacterium. GTDB lineage: Bacteria > Pseudomonadota > Gammaproteobacteria > Burkholderiales > Methylophilaceae > Methylopumilus. The sequence continues at coordinate 11,699 of JBEGSH010000035.1, forward strand.
TATTGATGTAATTGATGAAGCTGGGGCAGCACAAAGAATACTCCCGAAAAATAAACAAAAAAAAGTTATTACTAATAAAGAAATTGAAGATATCGTGGCAAAGATCGCAAAGATACCTCCAAAAAATATTTCTAATGACGACAAAAACGCCCTTAAAAATCTTGAACGAGATCTTAAAGCAGTAATTTTCGGGCAAGATAAAGCAATCGAAAATCTAGCAAGCGCTATCAAGATGACAAGAAGTGGATTAGGTATGCCAAATAAACCGATTGGCAATTTCCTCTTCAGCGGCCCAACAGGCGTTGGAAAAACAGAAGTGGCCCGCCAACTTGCTTATATATTAGGTATTGAACTCGTTCGTATTGATATGAGCGAATATATGGAAAGACATGCTGTATCAAGACTCATCGGCGCTCCTCCAGGGTATGTGGGATTTGACCAAGGCGGGCTCTTGACTGAATCTGTCAACAAACAGCCTTATTGTGTGCTTCTTCTTGATGAAATTGAAAAAGCGCATCCAGATATTTTTAATATCCTTCTTCAAGTGATGGATCACGGTTCTTTAACAGATAGTAACGGTAGAAAAACGGATTTTAGAAATGTCACGCTTATTATGACAACAAATGCTGGAGCAGAGTCTCTCTCAAAAACTTCTATGGGATTTACGCAATCTAAAAAAATGGGCGATGAACAAGCGGAAATCAAACGATTATTTACCCCTGAGTTTAGAAATAGACTTGATGCAACGGTATCATTTGCGCCACTCAGTCATGACGTCATTTTAAAAGTTGTCGACAAATTCCTAATGCAGCTCGAAGATCAACTCCATGAGAAAAAAGTGGATGCAACTTTCACAGATTCACTTAAATCATATTTAGCTAAAAATGGTTTTGATCCGAGTATGGGCGCAAGACCGATGTCACGCCTCATTCAAGATACAATCAGAAAAGCGCTTGCGGATGAGCTACTTTTCGGAAAGTTAACCAATGGTGGCAATGTAATCATTGATATTGATAGTAATGATAAAGTGAAATTAATTTTTGAAGAGGAAAATAAAGCCATCCTTCAAGAGTCTTAATTCTTTTTCATTACATCTTTAAACATTTGGCTTTCTATGAAATTCTGAAGCCATTTTTTTAATTCTCGATATTTAGAATTTAAAAACCAATCTTCATCCACCAAAGAAAACTGTCTTATAAAAGGAAATATTGCTACATCAGCAAGGCTTATTTTTTCTGTCATCAAATAATTTTTTGATTTTAATTTTTCATTCAATACATTTATAAATAGTTCACATTGAGCACGATAATATTCTTTGGAGTGCTCAGGAAAACGATCGGCATATTTGTATCTATCTAGATTTTTCTTAAAACTAAAATCATTTTCATAAATAAGCTCCTGGCTAAGATTATTATCATTTAAGATCCAATTGTCTGGATCAGATTTATTGAGTGCCCATATCATGATTTCCAAGCTTTCTTCGATAACCTTTCCATTATTATCAACTAACACTGGAACTGTGCCTTTAGGGCTGAGTGCTAAAAAATCAATAGGTTTATCTTTGAGTGAAATTTCTATAGATTCATAATCTATTTTAGCTTGATATAAAGCTAGCCGTGATCGAATAGCGTAAGGACAGCGTCTATATGTGTATAGTCTTGGTCTAATTAACATTATTAACCAATGGACTGGCAAGCATCGAGAACGAGCTTTCTTCCTTGGTAAACGAGACCTGAATAAATTTGGACAAGCTCTGCACCAGCATTTATTTTTTCTAAGGCATCTTCTCCAGAAAATATACCTCCGACGCCAATAATGGGAACCTCGCCTTGAAGTCTTGCATGAAGTTCGCGAATAATTGAATTTGATAATTTAAATAGAGGTTTGCCTGACATTCCTCCAGCTTCTTTTCCATTAAAAAGATCACTCACCAACTCTCTGCTAACTGTTGTATTAGTTGCTATTACGCCATCAATTCTATTTTTGATAATGCTTTTTGATATTGCATCTAAATGTTTATTTGTTAAATCAGGTGAAATTTTTAATGCAATAGGGACATAGCGTCCATAGTAATCAGCTAATCTAGTTTGCTCATCTTTAAGTTGGGCCAACAGAATATTTAAAGCTTTAGTTTCCTGAAGGTCTCTTAAGTTTTTGGTATTGGGTGAAGAAATATTGACTGCAATATAATTTGCATATTGATAAACCTTTTTCATACATAAAAGATAATCTTCCCCAGCCCGTTCTAGAGGTGTATCAAAATTCTTACCAATATTAATTCCAAGCACACCTTTATATTTACTTAATCTTATATTTTCTACTGCAGCCTCAAGACCTACATTGTTGAATCCAAATCGGTTAATAATGCCCTGAACCTCTGGCAATCTAAATAATCTCGGCTTTGGATTGCCTAATTGAGGTCTTGGGGTAATCGTCCCAACTTCAATAAAGCCAAACCCCAATTTACCTAAAGCATCTATGTGATTTGCATTTTTATCCAGTCCTGCAGCTAATCCCACTGGATTTTGAAAGGGAATACCCATTACAGTTCTGAGCTTGCAAGGGTTAGGGGATTTTAAAAAACTTAAAAGTCCGATTTTATTAGAAAGAGATAGTGCCTTAAGGGTTAAGTCATGCGAAAATTCTGCATCAAACTTAAATAACAATGAACGAATTAATTGGTGGCTCATAACACCGTTATTTTAACTTAGGAAGTTATAAGGCTTAATAAATATTATGCGATTAAATCGTAAAAATCACATTTTAGGAAAAATATCGGTTGATACCTTCTTAAAAAAATATTGGCAAAAAAAACCGCTCCTAATTCGAAATGCAATTGAAAACTTTCAATCCCCCATCACAGAAAAAGATCTTTTTAATATTGCACAAGATGAAGAAGCTATATCCCGTCTTATAGAATATAAGCAAGGCTTGTGGCAAGTGAAATATGGTCCCTTCGAAAAATCAGACTTCCCTAAAAAAAAGAATGCGCCTTGGACGGTACTTGTACAAAATATTAATCATCATTTTTCTTTTGCCAATTCTTTTCTAAATCTTTTTAAGTTTATTCCATATGCACGGCTTGATGATTTAATGGTGAGTTATGCCACGAAGAATGGAAGTGTTGGCCCTCATTTTGACTCCTACGATGTATTTTTATTTCAGGCAAGCGGTGAAAGAGAATGGAAGATTAGCGACCAAAAAGAATTTTCTCTAGATAAAAAATCAGCTATTAAGATTATTACCAATTTTAGAAGTAAAAATTCTTGGGTACTCAAACCGGGTGATATGCTCTATTTGCCTCCTAATATAGGGCACTGGGGCATTTCGCAAAGTGATGATTGTCTCACTTATTCGATTGGCTTCAGAGCACCTAGTACATTTGAAATCCAATCTAAATTTTTAGATTTTATTCAAGATAGCTTGAACACAAATAAAAATTATTTGTATAAAGATCCGAATTTAAATCTTCAAAAAGATCCAGCTGAAATTAATGCAAATATGATTAAGAAAATTCAACAGACAGTTAATCAATTGCGTTGGAATAAAAATTTGATCAATACTTTTATTGGTCAATTACTTACTGAGCCAGTTGAAACTGCTATTTTTCAGCGCCCTAAGCCGATTTCACTTGAAATCTTTAAAAAAAATCTCTCAAAAAAGATTCTAGAACTTAACCCGAAAACAAGAATGCTTTTTATAAAAAATAATTTTTATATTAATGGTGAGCTCATCGAAGTTGATAAGAAATATGCTGCATATCTAAGACAACTTGCAAATAACAAAAAAATCGCATTTAAACCCAGTTTAGACAAAAAAGATTTAAACGCTTTGGGGATAACCTTACTCCCTTTGTACCTCTCAGGATTTATTGATTTTATTCAATAATATTTAACTATCCAGCTTGTTTTGTTGTAGAATAATTGTCAGGGAGCTGTTCATAGCCCCGAATTCAACATTAATTTTAAGGATTAAAAATGACACGTTCACTACTTATCGCTTTATTATTAGCTATTGGTTTAACTGCTTGCGGCAAAAAAGAAGAAGCTGCTCCTGCTGCTGA
>JBEGSH010000036.1:0-4005 GCA_041180025.1 Pseudomonadota bacterium
GTGTGAATATTATGCGTTAGAAGGTTTATCAGATTTAGTAGGTACGATTAAAAAAGTGAGAAGTCATTTAAATCCTCATATTGAAATTGAAGGATTATTAAAAACGCTTTTTGATAGTCGCAATATGTTGGCACAGCAAGTATCAGATCAATTGACTGCGCATTTTGGCGACAAAGTTTATGAAACGATTATTCCAAGAAATGTAAGATTGGCAGAAGCTCCAAGTCACGGGATGCCTGTCTTAATGTATGACCGCTCATCTCGAGGTGCGGTTGCTTATTTAAAACTTGCCGAAGAAATCATACAAAAAGAAATGAGGAAGTCACATGGCTAAACCTAAAGGACTCGGTCGAGGACTCGATGCATTATTGTCGAACGCCGATGAGGATACACCTAAGAACGAAGGCTCTTTACAAACTTTATCGATTAGTGAGTTAAAGCCTGGTAAATATCAGCCGCGAAGCATCATGCAAGAAGAAGCTTTGCATGCGCTTTCACAGTCCATTTTAAAACAAGGCGTCATGCAGCCTATTATTGTGAGACCGATTGGTAATAATCAATATGAAATTATTGCAGGGGAGAGACGCTGGCGTGCAGCAAAATTAGCAAACTTAAATGAAGTACCCGTCATCATCAAAAATATTCCCGACGAGTCTGCACTCGCGATGGCGCTCATTGAAAATATTCAACGCGAAGATTTAAATCCATTAGAAGAAGCCATTGGCATTAAACGTTTAATTGATGAATTTAATATGACGCACGAAGAGGCAGCCGATGCCGTGGGTAAATCACGTGTCACGGTTTCTAATTTATTAAGACTTTTAACTTTAACAAAGCCCGTTCAAGACCGGTTATTAAGCGGCAAAATTGATATGGGTCATGCAAGAGCCTTGATTGGTTTGGAAGGTAGCCAACAAATTATGTTGTGCGAAGAGGTGATTCAAAAAAATCTATCTGTGCGCGAAGTCGAGGCGCTGGTTAAAAACTTACAAAATAGTTACAAAACAGATAAGCCGACATCATCCCCCAAAAAGACGAATGCGGATGTCCGTCAACTTGAAGAATCTTTAGCTGAAACCCTAGGTGCATCGGTTACGATCGATGCTAAAAAGAATGGTTCAGGCGTTTTGAAGGTGCATTATCGTAATTTGGAGCAATTGGATGAGATTCTTAAAAAAATCAAAGGATAAAGTAAGCTTTACCCTTGACGGAACGGCCAATTCCAGCGAAAATTCATGCCTTTGTAACTCAAAGATTTTGCATTCAGTGAGCATAAATGTCCGATATTGATGAAATCACTGAAAGAATGAAGCGATTCCCTCAAATCATTCAAAAAATGTTGAGTTTGCAGGTTAAAGCCGCTGGCATATTAACGGTTTTAGTTGCAGTAGTCTTTGGAAAGCATGCAGGTATTTCTGCGTTGATCGGTAGTGTCTCCGTCATATTCGGTGTACTTCTCGCCTCAAAAATTGCTCACAAAACGGCTTTGAGTAAAGAGCCCGCAGCTATCATTATTAATGTATTAAAAGCTGAAGCCGTAAAAATTTTTGTAGTACTTGTATCGCTTTGGTCAGCGTTTAAGTTTTATACAGCGCTTGTACCATTTGCACTGATTGCAGGGCTTGTATTGTCAGCCATTATTTCAGGTGCATCGATTACAAAATTAAATGAAGATTAATAAAAGTCATTAGGAAATATTGAAAGATATGGCAACTGAAGGCGCATTAACACCAAGTGAATATATCACCCACCATTTAACCTTTAATACAAAGGCGATTGGTGAAGGTGCATTTTGGAGCTTAAATATTGACTCACTCGTCATGGGTGTGTTGCTAGGCATTATTTCAATGGCGTTAATCTGGATGGTAGCTCGTAAAGCGACAGCCGGCGTTCCTTCAAAAGGCCAAGCATTTGTGGAACTCATGTTTAGTTTCATCGATGATCAAGTTAAAAATATATTCCATGGTGATCGCCATGCTTTCATTGCACCTGCCGCGCTTACTGTTTTTATCTGGGTGCTTGTCATGAACTCTATGGACTTTTTACCAATTGATGTGATGGCACATTTTATTTACGCACCTTTAGGCATTCATGAATGGCGCAGCGTCCCTACTTCAGACATCAATACCACATTTGCACTTGCGATTGCAGTATGGATTCTTATGATTTATTTTGGCATTAAGGTAAAAGGCTTTGGCGGTTGGATTCACGAACTATTCACAGCGCCCTTCGGCAGCAAAATTTGGGTATGGCCCGCAAACTTTCTATTTAATATTATCGAATACATTTCTAAACCTTTATCTCACTCACTCCGACTTTTCGGAAACATGTACGCAGGCGAAGTGATTTTCTTGCTACTTGGTTTACTCGCATCAACGAGTGTGACAGGCGTATTTTTTGGAGCATTATTGGGCGCAGGTTGGTCCATATTCCATATTCTAATTGTGGGGCTACAAGCATTTGTCTTCATGATGTTAACGGTGGTGTATTTATCGATGGCGCATGAAGGCCATTAGTTTTTTTATTTAAGTATTTTTAACTGAAAGGGAAGTAAACATGGAACACTTACAATATTTAGCAATGATTCAATCTTATACAGCAATTGGTCTAGGTTTGATGATTGGTTTAGCAGCTTTAGGCGCATGTATCGGTATCGGTATTATGTGTGCGAGCTTCTTAGAAGGTGCAGCAAGACAACCTGAAATGATTCCTCAATTACAAGGTAAAGTATTCTTACTTTTAGGTTTGATTGACGCTTCTTTCATTATCAGCGTTGGTATCGTGATGATGTTTGCATTTGCAAATCCATTATTAAGTGCAATCGCAAAATAATTGTTTAGGTTCTTTTAACCGAACTTAGACAGGAGCAAAAATGAATATTAATTTTACGTTAATTGCCCAAGCGATTGCTTTTGCGATTCTCATTTGGTTTACCGTGAAGTATGTGTGGCCGCCTCTTTTAAGCGCAATTGAAACGCGTCAAAAAGAAATTGCCGACGGTTTAGCTGCAGCTCAAGAAGGTAAAGCTTCTTTAGAAGTCGCTGCAAAGAAAACAACACAACAACTTAACGAAGCCAAACAGAAAGCATCTGAAATTATTTCTCAAGCTGAAAAAAGAGCGTCAGAAATTTTAGAAGAAGCAAAGCAGCAAGCAAAAACTGAAGGCGATCGTATTATCTTAGGTGCGAAAGCAGAGATTGACCAAGAAGTGAATCGCGCAAAAGAATCTCTTCGCGAACAAGTGTCAACACTTGCAATTGCAGGCGCTGAAAAAATCTTATCAAAAGAAATTGATAAGAAAGCACATAGCGATATGTTAAGTAAATTAGCGAAAGAACTTTAGGATCACACCATGGCAGAAATTTCAACTATCGCAAGACCTTATGCTGTTGCAGCATTTAATCTTGCTAAAGAAAAAAAATCTCTTACTGAATGGTCTGAGATGTTGGAATTTTTAGCAAAAGTGTCTTTAGATGAACGCATGCATGCATTCATTAATGATTCGAAAGTGTCTGATGACGATCGCGAAAAAGCGCTTGTAAAAATCGCAGGAAAAAAACTTAATCAATATGGTGAAAACCTGATTAAGCTTTTGATCGAATATAAAAGACTAAATGTATTACCAGAAATCAGTCAGCTTTTTGAAACATTAAAAGCGACAGATGAAGGTACGCTAGATGCAGAAATTATTGTCGCATCAAAACCGACAGATAAAGAAGTCGATACATTAGTGAAAAGTTTAGAAAAGAAATTTAATAAAAAAATTGATGCAAAAGTAACGATTGATGAAGCAATCATTGGTGGCACTAAAGTGATTGTGGGTGACACCGTGATTGATGCTTCAGTTCGTGAGCAATTACAAAATTTAGCCTACGCGTTGAAGTCGTAAGCTAATCATTATCAGGAGATAGTAATGCAGTTATCAACATCAGAAATTAGTGAACTCATTAAAAGTCGATTAGAGAATTTCTCGACAACCGCTGAGGCGAGAACACAAGGTACGGT
>JBEGSH010000037.1:0-4161 GCA_041180025.1 Pseudomonadota bacterium
TATCTACTAGAAAATTTTTAAAGGGCTTTAAATTATCTAAGAGGGATAAGCTAATACCTCTTGTTAAGGAAAGGCCAACCAAATCATTCGAAAAAATATTCACTAAAGAATCTGTAAAAAATAGTGTCTTTTTTGTTTCTGATTTTCTTAATGCATAATATTGATTGATGAACTGATCAGATCCTACCTGGAAGGGTTCTGATTCATTTATGAATTTTGATAATTCATAAGCATCTCTAATACCAGTATTAAAACCCTGCCCTGCAACTGGGTGCATTGTTTGTGCAGAATTCCCAATAACAACCATGCGCGTTTTTGGAAAGTCTTCAAGAGTAATTTTTTTGAGCGGGAATGTAATAAATTTATCAGAATCAAGAAACCTTCCGACTCTGTCTCCAAAATGCTCATGTAATTTTTCCAAAAATAAATTTTTTGGTGTTTTAGCTAACTCCTGAATATCTCCATCTTTGCCAGTCCAAACCAGAGAAAATTCTTCGGGTCCATTGGGCAAAAGTGCAATAGGCCCCATGGAAGTAAATCTTTCGTACGCAATTTTATTAGGGGGGATCTCAGGAGTGACTTTAGTTACAAGTGCCGTATGGTTATAACTGGTTTCTTTTTTCTTGAGGCCTTTGATTAAACCTGTAGTATTTTTTCCACCATCAGCCAATACTAAAAGTGGCGCCTCAATGGGCAAATCTTGATTGCTTCCATATAAAATTGATGTGTCTTTTTCATTTTTAATGGCTGATACTTCAAATTCATAAGTGATCTTTATATTTGAAGATTGATTGACTGCTTCTTCGAGCGCCTTTGATAAATGACCATAAGAGACAACATAGCCTAGTGCTGGCAAATTATATTGACTAGCCGATAATAAAGTACGTCCAAAACTATTCTTTTGACTTGTATGAATATCTTTTATTTCACTAACTTTATTTTCTAAAGATTCCCAAATACCAAGATTTTCAAGAATGAGTTTTGTGCCATAAGAAAGAGCTAATGCACGGTTATCCGAATGTGAATCATTTTTTCTTCTTGATTCCAAAAGATGTGAATCTTGATTTTGCTTTGCAAGCAGAAGTGAGAACACTAGTCCAACTGGGCCGGCACCTACTATGACATACCCTGGATTTTTCATTTTGCCATCAGAGCTTCAATCGACTCTATAGTTTTTGGGCTGTCTTTTGAAAGCACTTCATATCCATTTTGAGTGACTAGTACATCATCTTCGATTCTTATTCCAATATTCCAAAATTCTTTTGGAATATTCGCGGATGGTCTAATATAACATCCTGGCTCCACCGTTAAAGTCATGCCTGGCTGTAATTGCTTCCATTCTTTCGCAATCGTTTTATAGTCGCCTGCATCATGAACATCAAGGCCTAGCCAATGGCCTGTTCTATGCATATAAAATTCTTTATATGCACCGGTTTCATAAATTTCTTGATGGCTTCCTTGGCATAAACCAAAGTCTTTGAATCCGTCAATCAAAACTGATAATGCTGCTTCATGCGGCTCATTCCAATGATGATTAGATGAGACTTTACTTAACGCTGCACTTTGAGCCTCTAATACCAATTGGTAAAAATCTTTTTGTATTTTTGAAAATTTACCATTTGCAGGAAATGTCCTTGATATATCAGATGCATAGCCCTCTAATTCACATCCAGCATCTATAAGAATTAAATCGCCATCTTGAATTTTAGAATTATTATCAACGTAATGTAATGTGCATGCATTCTTTCCGGCAGCAACAATAGACTGATAAGCTGGCGAGCGAATTCCATGACTCATAAATTCATGCAAAATTTCAGCTTCAAGTTCATATTCATACGTATGAGGCTTTACAAATTTCATTGCACGATTATGAGCAAGAGATGCAATTTTTGCTGACCGCTTCATTATATCAATTTCAAAATCACTTTTTATAAGTCTCATTTCATCAGCTATATGACTGATGTCTTCTATCGCATGAGGAGCTTGAGCTCCAGCTCTAGCCTTATCTCGTAATGCTTTAATCCAATCATTAATTTTTTGATCATTAAGTGCGTCTTGCCCTATTCGATAATATATTTTTTCACGTCCTGAAATTTCTTTCAAAGCAATCTCATCCAACAAATTTATATCGTAAGCCTCGTCAAACAAGAAAACTTCTTTTGCTTCCTTAGGGCCATATATAAAACCATTCCATATTTCCATTTCTAAATTTTTATTGCGACAAAATAGTATTGTCTTTGGAGACTCTCCACCTAGGACAAACAATACTGACTGAGGCTCAGTAAATCCTGAAAAATAGTGAAAATAACTATCTGAGCGATAAGGGTAGTGACTGTCTCGATTTCTAATTGTCTCGTGAGCATTAAAAATGACTGCTACACCATCGCCAATTTTTTCGATTAACGCGCTTCTTCTTTTTTTAAATTCTTGATAATTTTTATGGTTCATTTTTGGTTAACTTTTCAATTCTTCTTTTAGAAAAAGATTAACTTCATTTAATCTCTCTGGCGTTCCTATATCAAACCAAAGCCCTTGATATGCTTCCCCGCTAATACATTCCGCATCAATTAATTTTTTAAGTATGGGTGCTAATTTTGCAACGGGCTCTAAATTGATATCTTCAAAGATTTTCGGCTGATAAACAGCAATCCCTGAAAATGTGAGCCTTTCTTTTCCCTCTCGCTCAATTTGATTATTTTGTAAAAAAAAATCGCCATCAGGATGTTGCTTTGGATTTCTAACCATTACTAAGTGACCTTTATAGTCATTTAAGTTCCTATTTTTTATAGTGGCAAAATTAAAATCAGTATATATATCTGCATTAACTACCAAAAATGGTTGGTCACCAATGAGAGGCAATGCTTTTTTAATGCCGCCTGCTGTTTCTAGCGGTGAGCCTTCTCTAGAATAAGTAACTTTAAGATTCCATCTTGAACCATCGCCAACATATGCTTCAATCATCCCGCCTAAATGTGCATGATTAATAATCACTTCTTCAAAATTAGCTTTAGCTAATTTTTCTAAATGCCAAATAATCAATGGCTTTCCTGCAACCTCTAAAAGTGGTTTTGGTATGTGATCTGTAAGAGGACGCATTCTTTCCCCTCTTCCAGCGGCTAGAATCATGGCCTTCATATATTTATGTCGAGGTTAATCTATTCATCAGCTTTAATAAAGGATGTAAATCCTTATAGCGCTCACAAGCTTTGATCATGTAATTTTCAACAGCTGGCAAATCATTCAAATAATTTGCTTTATGATCTCTGTAATTTAAGCGGGCAAAAATACCTAAAACTTTTAAATGTCTTTGGACACCCATCCATTCAAAATCTCTGTAAAACTCAGCGAAGTCATCTTGAACTTTAAGTTTGTTTTGTTTGGCATGCTCCCAATATCGAATAAGCCAGTCTATAACCTCTTCCTCGCTCCAAACAATGTATGCATCTTTAAATAAGGACACAAGGTCATAGACGATAGACCCTTTGACCGCATCTTGAAAATCTAAAATGCCGGGATTTTCACCCAGATCGCCATTACAAAACATTAAATTTCTAGAATGGAAATCTCTATGCACAAAAACTTGAGTGTGAGATTTAATATTTTTAACTAGCAAATCAAAAGTTGAATCAAGTGCATTTTTTTCCGAATCATTCATTTCATAAGATTTATGGAATTTAAGATACCAATCAGGAAATAATCTAAGCTCTTCCATCAATAATGAATCATCATAGAGTTTGAGTGACTGAGTATCAGCATTTTTTTGAATTTTAATTAGTGCTAAATAGGCATCTCTGTAGAGCGATGATGCATTTTGATGATTAAGCTCATCAAGATAAGTTTTATTGCCCAAATCTGACAATAATAAAAATCCTTCTTTAAGATCTACCTCATGAACTTTGGGGACATTTAGCCCTGCTTTAAGAAGAATATTCGCTATATCAACAAAGGGTTTTGAATTTTCTTTTTCAGGAGGGGCGTCCATCAAAATAAAGGGTTGGTTATTCGACATGATGCGGAAATAACGACGAAAACTAGCGTCTGATGAAGCAGGTTTTATCGTATACTCTTGATTTTTAAGTATATTATTTAACCATTCAGTGATTTGAAGTTCGCGAGTCACAATAAAAAACACCTAGCAATTTTTAAAAAAAATTCTACATT
>JBEGSH010000038.1:0-12427 GCA_041180025.1 Pseudomonadota bacterium
TCCTGAACAAAATAATAACCAAGATCAAGGACCTCCTGATTTAGATGAGCTTCTGAATGATTTGGGTAAAAAAATAGGCCGACTTTTTGGCAGAAAAGAAAGTACACAAAAAAATTCCAAGCTGAATAATGGAGGTTCGCAATCCGAAGTGCCTCAAGATCAATTACCGGTGACAACGATTGTGCTTATTATTGCCTTAATTTGGGCTGCAACCGGATTCTATATTGTGGATCAGGGCTCTCGCGGTGTAGTGCTTCGATTTGGAAAGAATACAGAAGTAACGATGCCAGGGCCGAGATGGCACATTCCTTTTCCTGTTGAATCAGTGGAAGTCGTTAATCTAGAACAAGTGCGAACGCTTGAGGTGGGTTATCGTTCGTCCGGCAATAGTGTCGCAAGATCTAAAGAGTTGAGAGAATCATTGATGCTCACCGATGATGAGAATATTATTGATCTTCAATTCGCCGTGCAATATAACTTAAAGTCAGCTGAAAATTTTCTATTCAATAATCGTTCCGCAGATGCTTCAGTAAGGGGAGCTGCTGAAAGTGCAATTCGCGAAATCGTGGGCAAAAGTAAAATGGATTTTGCTTTGTATGAAGGTCGCGAAGAGATTGCTGTGAAGGCTAAAAAATTAATGCAAGAAATATTGGATCGCTATGACACGGGTATTAATGTGACGAGCGTGACCATGCAAAATGCGCAACCACCAGAACAAGTTCAAGCTTCATTTGATGATGCAGTGAAGGCAAAACAAGATTTAGAGCGTCAAAAAAACGAAGGCCAAGCCTATGCTAACGATATTATTCCAAAAGCGAAGGGTGCCGCATCAAGATTAACGTCTGAAGCACAGGGTTATCGTGTGAAAGTAGAAAGTGAAGCCAAAGGTAATGCGAGTCGTTTTGAACAAATATTGACGCAATACAATCGCGCACCTGAAGTGATGCGAGACCGTATCTATATCGAAGCCCAGGAGCAAATCTTATCGAATATTTCTAAGGTGATTGTGGATCAAAAAAATTCAAATAGTCTTTTGTACCTACCTTTAGATAAATTGATTCAGCAAACGTCACCAAGTTCTAAAGAAAACATATCTTCCACAATTAATGTCTCACCTCAGGTGGATATGAATCAAACATCTCTTCAAAATCTAGAAAGATCGAGAGATGCATTTAAATCGAGAGAGCGTGAAGTAAGGTAATCATTATGAAAAAAATAACGTACGTAGCAGTTGGCTTTTTTATCGCAATCATGATGCTTGCGGCATCGACTTTTACAGTAGATCAAAGAGAACATGCCATTGTTTTTAGGTTGGGCGAAATTGTTTCGATTAAGAAAGAACCGGGACTTTATTTCAAAACACCTCTGATTGAAAACGTACGTTTTTTTGATAATCGTATTTTGACGCTCAATGTTCAGGAAGCTGATCGTTTTATTACCAGTGAGAAGAAAAATGTCTTGGTGGATTCATTTATCAAATGGAAAATCATTGACCCTGCGAAATATTATGTATCAGTCAAAGGAGATGAGGTTCAGGCAGAGAGAAGAATTTCACAAACAGTGAATGATGGCTTGCGCGCTGAGTTTGGTAAAAGAACAATTCATGATGTAGTTTCAGGAGAGCGAACTGAGATTATGCAAATTTTAACTGAACGCGCTGATCGTGATTTACGCTCTCTTGGTATTCAAATTCTAGATGTACGTTTAAGACGCGTTGACCTTCCTAAAGAAGTGAGTGAATCAGTCTATCAACGTATGGATGCAGAACGTAAGTCGGTTGCTAATGAATTACGCTCTCAAGGCTTTGCAGCTTCAGAAAAAATTCGTGCGGATGCTGAAAAACAGCGCGATATTATTATTGCTGAAGCTTATAAAGAAGCTCAAAAGTTAAAAGGTGATGGTGACGCAAAGGCTGCAGAAATATATGCCAATGCCTATGGTAAGAATCCTGAGTTTTATGCTTTTTACCGAAGTGTCGAAGCTTATAAAAATAGCTTTAAAGACAAAAGTGACGTTATGGTTCTTGACCCAACATCTGACTTTTTAAAATACTTGCGAAGCTCAAAGAAGAAAAAAGAGTAAAAGATGAAAAATTGGCTTTTTTCGTCTTTAGGATTGATGTTAGTCATAGAAGGTCTTATGCCTTTCCTTTTTACTGAAGGCTGGCGTGATACTTTTAAAAAACTCATTACAATGAAAAGTGGTCAGATCCGTTTTATGGGTCTGGTGTCTTTTTTGTTAGGATTAATTTTCATATTCTTAGGCCGTTAATCGATGAATCAGTGGACACTCCCAGATTATGTTGAAGACATGCTTCCTGATGAAGCCGTCTATCTCGAGTCTTTAAGACGTTCTATTCTTGATCTCTATCAAGCGCATGGTTATTTCTATGTGATTCCCCCTATGTTGGAATACATTGAATCTTTAAATAGTAACGGTCAGGATATGGATCTTGATACATTTAAGGTTGTGGATCAATTATCAGGCAGACTCATGGGGGTTCGAGCTGATATCACCCCTCAAGTGGCTCGCATCGATGCGCATCTTATTCAAAATGACGAAGTAACAAGACTATCTTACGCAGGTTCAGTCTTAAGAACAAAGCCCGCAAGCTTTCTTCAATCAAGAGAGCCTTTCCAGATTGGAGCCGAGCTCTACGGATTTAAAGGTATTGAAGCTGATCTTGAAATTCAAACACTTTTAATTAAGACGCTTAATACGATTGGAGTCAAACATGCCGTATTTGATTTTAATCATCTTGATATTTTTACCACTTTAATTGCTTCATCGGATATGGAGCGCGATCAACTCGATCGTTTATATCAGGCCATGCAGAAAAAAGATAAATCGGAAGTGGTTGATTTGACGAAATCAATGGATAAAAAAAATCGAGATGCAATAATCGCATTAGTCAATCTTTATGGTGATGCGAATATCTTAAAAGAAGCCGAGAAAGTTTTGCCACAAGATAATGTGATTAACAATGCACTGCAATTCCTAAAACAAATTGATAATGCCCTAAAAAATAATGCAATTAAAATTTCATATGATTTGAGTGATATTCGTGGTTATCAATATCATAATGGTTTGGTGTTTTCAGTCTATGCAGACAATTGCTATTCACCAATTGCACTTGGCGGTCGCTACGACAATATTGGTGCCTCTTTTGGTCGTAATCGTCCTGCAACAGGGTTCACCATGGATTTAAAAAATATAGTCACTTTATTTCCTAATGGAAAAAAAGCGAAAGCTATTTTAGCGCCTCAAAATAATGATCCTGAATTACAAAAAGCGATTGAGTCTTTACGTCAAAAAGGTGAAATTGTTGCGATCGATTTATTTGGAAATATGAAAGCAGTCGAAAATAATTGTGATCGCATATTGATTCAAGACGCGTCTCAAGCGTGGAAAGTGAAAACGGTTTAATTAAAGATGGCAAAAAATTTAGTAGTCATTGGCACGCAATGGGGCGATGAAGGTAAAGGAAAGATTGTTGATTGGTTAACTGATCATGCTGAAGGGGTGGTTCGTTTTCAAGGTGGACACAATGCTGGACATACTTTGGTCATTGGCCAAGGCTCAAACCAAAAAGAATATAAATTAAATTTAGTACCCTCAGGTATCATCCGCAGTAATGTCGATTGTTTCATTGGTAATGGTGTTGTCCTAGATATTGAACATTTACTTCATGAAATTAAAACACTGGAACAAGATGGTATTGAGGTCAGTAATCGTCTGTTTGTAAGTCCGGGCTGTCCGTTGATTTTAAAACACCATGTTGCACTCGACCAAGCTCGGGAAGCGATGCGTGAATCGAAGATCGGTACGACGGGTAAGGGTATTGGCCCAGCCTACGAAGATAAAGTTGCGCGTCGTTCACTGCGCGTCTATGACTTACTTAATCCAGACTCATTTAAAAAGAAACTCATCGAGGTCATGGATTACCATAATTTTGTCTTGCAGCATTATTTGAAAAAAGATCCGATTGATGTCAATGAACAATTCGATCTTTCAATGACGCATGCGGAAAAAATTAAACCGTATCTTGCCGATGTATCACAAAAACTTTATGAGGCGAACGCCAAGAATAAAAATCTATTGTTTGAAGGTGCGCAAGGCTCGCTTTTAGATATAGATCATGGCACTTATCCTTATGTAACTTCATCAAATTGCGTATCAGGCCAGGCAGCAGCAGGCGCTGGTGTGGGTCCTCATATGTTGCATTATATTTTAGGCATTACAAAAGCATATACCACGCGCGTAGGTGGCGGCCCTTTTCCAAGTGAACTGGATATTGAAACTGAAAATACACCTGGATATCAAATGTCAACAAAGGGTAGGGAAATTGGCACAGTCACTAAACGTAAAAGACGTTGTGGTTGGTTTGATGCTGCAGCATTAAAACGCTCTGCGATGATTAATAGTCTTACAGGTTTATGCATTACAAAGTTAGATGTATTAGATGGTATTAAAAAAATTCGGATATGCGTAGGCTACGAATTAGATGGTAAAAAAATTGATCTACTACCTTTAGGTGCCGATCAAGTTGAGCGTTGTAAGCCAATCCTGATTGAAGTTGATGGCTGGAGTGAAAATACATTCGGTATTAAATCATGGGATGCCTTACCTAAAAATGCGCAGCATTATCTCAAAACATTAGAAAAATTATGTGAAGTGCCAATTCACGTTGTATCCACAGGCCCTGAGCGTGATGAAACGATTGTTCTTAAACATCCTTTCGATTAATACCTGATGGCAGATCCTCAAGTTCAGCATGTCAGTACGATTATTTCTGCTAAATGGATCTGTCCCGTTAGGCCGCATAATATAACACTAGAAGATCATTCGATCGTTATTGATCAGGATCGAATCATTGATATTATTGAGACAAAAAAAGTTGCTTCACTTTATCAAACTCAAGAGCACTTTCAGTTTCACCATCATATCGTGACTCCCGGTCTTATCAATGCGCATACACATGCTGCAATGAATTTATTTAGAGGTTTTGCAGATGATCAACCACTTCATACATGGCTGAACGAATCTATTTGGCCGCTTGAAAAAAAATGGGTGACCCCTGATTTTGTATATGACGGCACATTAATTGCATGCGCTGAAATGTTAAAGAGTGGTGTAACGACATTCAATGAAATGTATTTTTATCCTGAAGCAGCATCGCGCGCAATTAAACAAAGCGGTATGAGAGCGAACATTGGGCTTTTTGTGATGGATTATCCATCGAATTACGCGAATGATGGGGAGGATTACTTGATGAAAGGGCTTGAGGCTCGAGATGGCTGGCGAGATGAAGCACTAATTACTTCAAGTTTAGCACCGCATGCACCATATTCAGTTTCAGATAAAACACTTTCTCAAGTATTAACCTATGCCAATCAGCTTAATCTCACTATGCATATGCATGTGCATGAAACAGAAGATGAGATTCAAGAAAGTTTAAAACAATACCAATTAAGGCCCATTGAAAGACTAAATCGTCTTGGCATTCTGAGCCCGCAATTTATGGCGGTTCATTCTGTTTATTTGAACGAAGAAGACTTAACCACACTCTCAAAAGAATCTGCATCAGTCATTCATTGTCCAGTTTCAAATTTAAAATTAGGCAGTGGTATGGCTGATATAAGCACATTACAAAAACATGGCATTAATATATGTATAGGCACCGATGGCAGTGCGAGTAACAATAAGCAAGATTTATTGCATGATATGCAATTAGCGTCTTTACTTGCTAAAGGGCTCACAAAAAATCCTGCGACACTTAATGCCAAAACATCTTTAGAGATGATGACCATTAATGCTGCAAAAGCATTAGGCTTAGATGATCGCATCGGATCTATCGAAAAAGGTAAATATGCCGATTTGACTGTATTTAATATGGACCATGTATCCACATTGCCCATGTATGATCCGATGAGCCATTTAATTTATGCAGCATCACGGGAAGAAGTCAGTCATGTTTGGGTAAATGGCATATTGCAATATGAGGAAGGGCACTTCACATCCATGGATATTCAAGCATGTAAGGATATAGCGCTAAGATGGCAACTCAAGCTAAAACAAAACATATAAACGTTTCACAAGAAGAAGTCGATAAATTTAATGAGCTCGCTCATAAATGGTGGGATGAGGGAAGTGAATTTAAACCTCTTCATCAGATCAACCCACTTCGTCTTAATTTTATTCACGAAAAAGTGAATTTAAAAAACAAAAAAGTACTCGATGTCGGCTGTGGAGGAGGCATTTTGTCCGAGTCCATGGCAAAACTGGGTGCGGATGTGACAGGTATTGATATGGGTGAAAAAGTGATTAACATTGCAAAGCTTCACGCACTTCAATCTAAACTCGATATTGATTATCAATGTACTTCATTGGAAGTCTTAGCTTCACAAGATGGCCCGTTATTTGATGTCATCACATGTATGGAGATGCTAGAGCATGTGCCAGAACCATCAAGCATTGTGTCTTTATGCGCAAAAATTTTAAAACCGGGCGGCACACTTTTTATGTCAACGATTAACCGTAATGTTAAGGCCTACTTATTTGCTGTGATTGGTGCCGAATATATTCTGAAGTTATTGCCACGTGGCACACACGATTATGAAAAATTTATTAAACCTTCCGAGTTGATTGCATGGTGCAGACAAGAAAATTTAAATATAAAAACACTAACGGGTATGACTTATAACCCCATCACAGATATCTACAAATTAGGTGATGATGTATCAGTCAATTACCTGATTGAAGTCACCAAAGACTAATCATGAAAGCAATTCTTTTCGACCTAGATGGCACTTTGATTGATAGTGCGCCGCAACTTGTAGGAGCCCTTAATCAATTAAGACTCAAATATGATTTAGCCCCCATTCCCTTTTTAAAAGGCCGACCCTTTGCCTCTCATGGCGCTGCAGGACTTCTTAAGGCTGGGTTTGATATGGATAAAAATGATCCTCTATTTGATTCACGTATTGAAGAATTTTTAGAAATTTATGAAGAAATATTCAATCAAGATGTGCAATGCATGGATGGTGTAGAAGCATTAATTCAACATTTAAATCGTAAAAAAATCCCTTGGGGTATCGTGACCAATAAAGCAAGCAAGTTTTCATTACCGATTGTAACGGATCATCCTCTTTTAAAGCATGCGCTATGTCTTATTTCGGGTGATGACGTTCATACTCCAAAACCTTCCCCTGAAGGTCTTATGAAAGCTGCATCGATGCTTTCTATTCAACCATCTGAAGTGATTTATTTAGGAGATGATAGACGAGATGTCATAGCAGCCAATGATGCTGGCATGATAAGTATGATTGCACGTTATGGTTATTTAGAAGCGGGTGATGATGGTAAAAATTGGAATGCTCACCATATCATTGATAAGCCAATACATCTTTTAAATTATCTTTAGTCCTTAATCGTTTTTCTTTCAATCATAGCTTGAGCGAGTGTGCCGCTATCGACATATTCAATCTCTCCACCCATAGGTAAACCTCTTGCAATACGACTTAATTTAATACCACGAGATTTAAGAAGTTCAGTAACGTAATGAGCTGTAGCATCACCACTCACTGTAAAATTATTAGCTAAAATGACTTCTTTGACGATACCTGCATCCAGTCGTTTCAAAAGCCTATCCAAATGAATATCTTTAGGTCCAATACCATCCAAAGGTGAAAGTTTACCCATTAATATAAAATACATACCGTTATAAGAATGTGTTTGTTCTAGCATCATAAGATCACTTGGCATTTCAATGACACAAAGAAGAGCAGGGTCTCGCTCTTTGGATGAGCAAAGTGAGCAGATTACTTCTTCAGAAAAATTATTGCAATGTGAGCAATGCCCTACAAGTTCGATAGCATTGGCAATTGAACTTGCAAGTTGCGATGCACCTTTTCTGTCGTGCTGTAAGAGATGATAAGCCATGCGTAAAGCTGATTTAGGACCGATACCAGGTAAGCACCTTAAGGCGTCGACGAGCTGTTCAAGGGCTTCAGTATTTTTCATCTAATCGAATTAGAAGGGTAATTTCATACCAGGTGGGAGCATATTGCCCATTTTGGCATTCGTCGTTTGTTCAATTTTTTGTAATGCATCTTTAAAAGCCACGATTAAAAGATCTTCTAGCATCTCGTGATCACTCATTACAGTAGGATCAATAGAGATCTTTTTAATTTGATGCTTGCAAGAAATGGCGATTTTAACAAGTCCGTTACTCGCTAAACCCTCGACGTCAATCTGCCCAAGTTCATCTTGTGCTTTTTGCATATTAGCTTGCATCATTTGAGCTTGCTTCATTAAATTGCCCATACCACCTTTCATCATATGATGACTCCTTATAAAGATTGATTAGGTTTAATGCTCGATGGAATAATTTCAGCATTAAATTCTGTAAGTAATGATTGTACGAACTGATCTTGTAACATAGCTTCTTCCGTGTCTTTCATGAGTGTTGAGCGTTCTTCTTGTTTTTGTTTAAGCGGTGAATTATTGGCACCTTTTTGTAAGATTACAAGTTTGATGCGCTGATTAAAATGCTCAGATAAACTTAACTCTAATTTCTTTTGGTAAGTTTCATTAAGGAGATGTTTATGCTCATCTGCAATAGATAAAATCATCTCATTATCTTTAAAGCTGACAAGCTCTGATTGTTGTGCCAGGGCTTTCACTAAGCCCAACTTCAATTGATCTACAAGCTCACGCCAGTTTCCATTGAAGGACAATGTCTCTTTTATTGCTTTATCTTTAATTTCATCTATAACATCAATTTTTTTTTTAATCTCAAACGCTTCAGAAGAGGTTTCATCAGGTTTTGAAATCACTTCTGGCTTCGCTATATGAGTTGGAATCTCTGTTTTTACAGGTACTATAGGTTTAGATGCAATGACATCCTGAGGTGCAAAAGAAAGCATTCTTAAAAGTGTCATGGTAAATCCAGCAAATTCTTCAGGTGCTAGATAGAGATCTCGTCGACCTAATATAGCAATTTGATATAAAAGCTGTAATTGTTCTGCGCTTATTTTTTTTGTTAATGCGATCACTAGATCGCGATCAAGATATGAGGCTTCTAAACTATCTGGGATAGCTTGAGCCACGCTAATGGTTTGAATGAGATTAGCAAGATCAAGAAGTGCTGCATCAAACGAAAGATTTCTTTCATTCATTTGTTTTGCAATCTCAATCGCTTTAAGACCATCTTGTTCTATGACTGCATGCATTAAATTAAATAAGTATGATTGATCAATAGCACCTAGCATTCTCTTAATCGTAGCTTCTTCGATAGTGCCGCCAC
This sequence comes from Pseudomonadota bacterium, assembly GCA_041180025.1. Taxonomy (GTDB): domain Bacteria; phylum Pseudomonadota; class Gammaproteobacteria; order Burkholderiales; family Methylophilaceae; genus Methylopumilus. The sequence continues at coordinate 9,308 of JBEGSH010000038.1, forward strand.
AATAAGCAATGCCTTGATCGAGAATTGATAATGCATCACGCATACTTCCATTGGCTGCTTTTGCGATGAGATAAAGCGCATTAATTTCATAAGCAAGACCTTCTTCTTTTAGTATCTTTTCCAAATATTCTGAAATAGATTGAGAAGGCATTTGTTTTAAATTAAATTGCAAGCATCTCGATAAAACAGTGACAGGCACTTTTTGCGGATCAGTCGTTGCTAAGATAAATTTGACGTGTTCTGGCGGCTCTTCTAATGTTTTTAACATCGCATTAAATGCACTTTTTGAAAGCATATGCACTTCATCAATGATGTAAATCTTAAATTGTCCTTGTGTGGGAGCGTATTGCGCATTATCTAAAAGATCTCGCATATTATCTACTTGGGTATTGGATGCTGCATCCACCTCAATTAAGTCGACATAGCGACCCTGATCTATTTCAGTACAAGCCGTACAAATACCGCAGGACGATGAACTGATGCCTTTTTCGCAATTAAGAGATTTTGCAAGAATACGCGCTAATGTAGTTTTACCAACACCACGTGTGCCTGTAAAAAGATAAGCATGATGAAGTCTTTTTTGATCGAGTGCATTTTTAAGTGCTTGCACGACATGTGCTTGACCAACGAGCGTATCAAATGAACGAGGGCGATATTTGCGAGCAAGAACTTGATAACTCATGAATAATATTTAACCAATCCAAGTTAATTAAGAGGCGAGCCAGACCCCCGGCACTTGTTTCTTTAGTTGTGGCTGCTTGCTTCCGCACCTGACCAGGTTGGCTAAATTACAATGCGGGGAGGCCCGCCAGTGATTATTTTAACCTAAGGGACGAGCTTTTACCCACACTGTTTCACGGGATGTTGAGTTAAATAAGCCCATTCTTCATCACTATATAAACGTGATCGAATAATAAAGCGCATGCCTGTTCCATTTTCTAGTGAAAATTGACCGCCATTACCTGGAATGGCATCAAGTGTCAGATGTGTATGTTCCCAGTAGGAGAATTGACTAGCTCCCATATAAAAATGGACACCATGCGTGATGCCGACTTCAACGTCTGACCCGCCCAGATAAAATTCGCCTTTGGGGTAACACATAGGCGCACTTCCATCACAACAACCTCCTGATTGATGAAATATGATTTCACCATATTTTTCTTTTAGAGAGTCAATGAGCTTGTTTGCAGCTTCAGTGGTATCTATGCGTGTAAAAGTTTTTTCCATAAAAAAAGAAAGGCAAGGCTTTAAGCCTTGCCTTTAGTTCTAGTTAAATTCAATCTTAAAAGAAGCCAAGTTTATTTTCACTGTAGCTCACTAAAAGATTCTTCGTTTGTTGGTAATGATCAAGCATCATCTTATGCGTTTCCCGACCAATACCTGATTGTTTGTAGCCGCCGAATGCTGCATGTGCAGGGTAAGCATGGTAGCAATTAGTCCAAACACGACCTGCTTGAATGCCTTTACCCATTCTAAATGCTCGGTTGCCATTACGTGACCATACGCCTGAACCTAAACCGTAAAGTGTATCGTTTGCGATTTCAAGTGCTTCAGCTTCATCTTTAAAAGTGGTGACAGAAACCACAGGCCCAAAAATTTCTTCTTGGAAAATTCGCATTTTGTTATGACCCTTAAATACAGTAGGCTCAATGTAATAGCCATCAGCTAAGTCACCACTTAATTTTTTGCGATTACCACCAATGAGAAGCTCAGCACCTTCTTCTTGACCAATCTTGATATAAGACATAATTTTTTCTACTTGCTCACTTGATGCTTGAGCGCCAATCATAGTATTCATATCAAGAGGATTATCCTGTTTGATAGCCGCTACACGTTTGAGTGCGCGCTCCATGAATTTATCGTAAATCGATTCTTGAATTAAAGCACGTGAAGGGCAGGTACAGACTTCACCTTGGTTGAGTGCAAATAATGTGAAACCTTCTAGCGCCTTATCAAAGAAGTTGTCATCTTTATCCATTACATCTTCAAAGAAAATGTTAGGTGATTTACCACCAAGTTCCAGTGTGACAGGAATAAGATTTTGAGAAGCGTATTGCATGATTAAGCGACCTGTTGATGTTTCACCTGTAAATGCAATTTTTGCAATACGAGGTGAGCTTGCAAGCGGTTTACCAGCTTCTAAACCAAAACCATTCACAATGTTTAATACACCAGGAGGGAGGAGGTGACCTACAAGCTCAACAACGACTAGCAATGACACAGGTGTCTGTTCTGCAGGTTTAATCACCACACAATTACCAGCTGCAATTGCAGGTGCTAACTTCCAAGCTGCCATAAGTATAGGGAAGTTCCATGGAATAATTTGTCCGACAACACCGAGGGGCTCATGGAAGTGATAGGCCATTGTGTCGTGATCAATTTCACCGATGCTGCCTTCTTGCGCTCTGACGCAGCTTGCAAAATATCTAAAGTGATCAATCGCTAAAGGAATATCTGCATAGGTAGTTTCACGAAGTGGCTTGCCATTATCAATCGTTTCAGCGATTGCAATCGTTGAAAGATTTTTTTCCATAATGTCAGCAATTTGCATGAGGAGATTAGCGCGCTCAGTAGGGCTCTTTTTAGCCCATCCATCTTTAGCAGCATGTGCTGCATCTAATGCAAGATTTATATCTTTTTCATTTGATCTTGCAACTTCACAAAATACTTTACCTGTAACAGGTGATATGTTTTCAAAATATTTACCATCTACTGGAGGCACAAATTTTCCACCGATGTAATTGTCATATTTAGCCTTGAATGGATGTTTCACCCCAAGATTATTTAATGTTTCTAAGCCCATAAACTACCCCTAAGTTAATAATTAATTAATAAAAAATATTATGTAAATCAATAAGTTATGAAATTATTAAAACGGATGTACTGCGATAGACGTACGATAAATAAATTCAATAGATCAACCTTAATACGACTATCAACTTTAATCAAGTGACAAAAGATGATTCTTAACGTCGCTGACCCTTAAGTTATAATTTCGACTCTTTTCGGAAGGGTGGATGAGCGGTTTAAGTCGCACGCCTGGAAAGCGTGTTTAGGTGAATAACCTAACGCGGGTTCGAATCCCGCCCCTTCCGCCATATTCTTTTGATTTATTTTTTT
>JBEGSH010000039.1:0-3062 GCA_041180025.1 Pseudomonadota bacterium
TCTAAATTACCTGACACCTCTCGCATCGAAGAAATAAGAGAGCCCATTATTCTGATTAATTTATTGATGCCGCAAGATTATGTAGGTCCCGTCATGACCTTATGTAATGGTAAGCGTGGTATTCAAAAAAATATGCAGTACTTAGGTCGTCAAGTCATGCTCACTTATGAGATGCCATTGAATGAAGTGGTGCTTGATTTTTTTGATCGATTGAAATCGATCTCAAAAGGTTATGCTTCGATGGATTATGAATTTTTAGAATTTAGAGCGGCTGATTTAGTGAAGCTTGATATCATGGTGAATGGCGATCGCGTCGATGCGCTTTCTTTAATTGTGCATCGTTCGAATAGCGTCTATCGTGGACGTGAGGTCGCTGCCAAGATGCGTGAATTGATTCCACGTCAAATGTTTGATGTGGCGATTCAAGCCTCCATTGGAGCTAATATCATTGCACGCGAAACAGTCAAAGCGATGCGCAAAAACGTGCTCGCTAAATGTTATGGTGGCGATATTACACGTAAGAAGAAATTATTAGAAAAACAAAAAGAGGGTAAGAAACGCATGAAGCAAGTAGGCAATGTTGAAATTCCTCAAGAAGCGTTCTTAGCTATTTTAAGGGTGGAAGAAAAATGATTTTTGCATTGATCATGGTTATTGTTTTAACAATCACAGGACTCATTTGGCTATCCGATATTTTTGTCTTCAGCAAAAAAAGAGCGGCCAATGCAAAAGAGCCGATACTCATTGAATATTCAAAAAGTTTTTTTCCAGTTATCTTTTTAGTATTTTTTATCCGCTCATTTATTGTAGAGCCTTTTAAGATTCCTTCAGGTTCGATGATGCCAACCCTTTTGGCGGGCGATTTTATTCTCGTGAATAAATTTACGTATGGTATTCGTGTACCTATTTTAAATTACACGATGATAGAAGTAGGTTTACCTAAACGTGGAGACGTCTTTGTGTTTCACTATCCACCAAAACCTTCTATTGATTATATTAAGCGCGTGGTCGGACTTCCAGGGGATGTGATTGAATACAAAAGTAAAACGCTTTTTATTAATGGTAAAAAAATAGAACAAACATTTATCGATAAATATCCATACACGATGAATGAAATTCATCATATTGAAGCCAAAGAATTTAAAGAGGCTTTAGGTGATGTGAATCATTCCATTCTGATTCATGATTTACCGGGTGACGATTTTAAATTTGAAGTCCCTAAAGGTCATTACTTAGCGTTTGGTGATAACCGAGATAATAGTGCTGATAGTCGTGTTTGGGGATTTGTGCCTGAACATCATTTAGTGGGTCGCGCTTTTTTTATTTGGTTTAACTTCAGTGAATTTAAACGTATTGGGTCCATCATTCATTAATGGATAAAGAACGCCAAGCCTCATTAAGTCGGATTATTCATTACACATTTAATGATCCTTCTTTTATGATCATGGCACTCACGCATCGCAGCTTCTCAGCCCAGCATAATGAACGTCTCGAATTCTTAGGTGATAGCGTATTAAGCTTTCTCATTGCAAACGAACTCTACAAAAGATTTCCTCGTATCGATGAGGGAGATTTGAGTCGTTTACGTGCACAACTCGTTAAAGAAAGTTCATTGAGTACCATTGCAACATCCATGGGCTTAGGCGACTTTATTCGATTAGGTGAGGGTGAACTCAAAAGTGCAGGCTGGCGACGCCCATCGATTCTGGCAGATACTTTCGAATCGATGATCGGTGCTATTTATTTGGATGGCGGTATTGAACCCACCCATCAATTTGTTTTACGTTTCTTTGAAACACAATTGAATGAAATCGATCCTAAATTAATTCACAAAGACCCCAAAACATTATTGCAAGAATTATTACAAAGTAAGAAGAGTGATTTACCGATCTATACGGTAGTCTCGATTGAAGGTGAAGCGCATAGCCAAACCTTTACGATCGAATGCCATATCAAGAAATCAAATATTAAAACGCAAGGTGTCGGTAACAGCCGTCGCATTGCCGAGCAAGAGGCAGCATCGAAAGCTTACCAATTAATGTTGGAGACTATTTAAGTGAGTGAACATAAAGTCACACGCTGCGGCACCATTGCGATTGTGGGGCGACCTAATGTCGGTAAATCAACACTCCTTAATTATTTGGTGGGAAGTAAAATCAGTATTACTTCCAAAAAAGCACAGACCACGCGCTATCAATTGTTAGGCATTCAAACGATTGATGACACCCAATTTCTTTTTATTGATACACCCGGATTTCAATTAAAACATTTAAACCTCATGAATAAAGGTTTAAATAAAACAGTCAATCAAGTGTTAAGTGATGTAGATGTAGTTCTTTTTGTGATTGAGTCTCGCGGGATGACTGAAGAAGATCAAGCGGTGATGAAACTTATTCCAAAAGATCGTCCTACGATTCTAGTCATGAATAAAGTAGACTTAATGAAAGATAAGAATGCGCTTTTAAAAGAGATTAAAACGATGAGTGAGTCTTATAGTTTTAAAGCGATGGTCCCTGTGTCTGCCAAAAAAAATAAACATCTCGATCATTTATTGTCGACGGTCCGAGATTTTTTACCTGAACAACCTTTTATTTATGGTGAAGATGAAATTACTGATAAGAGTGAGCGCTTTTTAGCATCTGAGATTATTCGTGAAAAAATATTTCGCTTAACGGGACAAGAAGTACCTTATTCCATTGCGGTCGAAATTGAAAAATGTGAAGTGGAAGGACATTTGCGTCGCATCTTTGCTGCCATCATTGTTGATAAAGAAAGTCAGAAACCGATGCTGATAGGAAAAGACGGTGAAAAGTTAAAACAGATTTCAACCGAATCAAGACAAGATATGGAAGAACTTTTTGGTGGAAAAGTATGGCTTGAAACTTGGGTGAAAGTCAAAAGTGGCTGGTCCACAGATCAGCGTGTTTTAAAATCATTAGGCCTTTAATTTCTTAAATGGCAACTCCAAGTCATCGTCAAGAAAATCAGCGTGTATATATCCTGCACACTTATCCCTTTAAAGAGACAAGTTTAATCGCAGAAATTTTCTCAGAAAAATTTGG
>JBEGSH010000040.1:0-12721 GCA_041180025.1 Pseudomonadota bacterium
ACTTAAATCATTGCGAAGTAAATCAACAATCATTAAATTTTCTGCACGATCTTTTTCACTAGCAAGTAATTTTTCAGCATTTTCCTTATCTTTCTGAGGGTTGCTATCTCTTGGCTCAGTTCCTTTAATTGGCCTAGTTTCTACACGATTCTTATGAGACTGAATAAATCTTTCCGGTGATCCACATAAAATATCAAAATCTTCAAAATGAAAATAAGCCATGAAAGGAGCGCGATTAATCTCTCTTAATTTTTTATATCCAGTCCAACTGTCACCTTCACAAGAGACAATGTATTTATTGGAGATGTTTATTTGATAGACATCCCCTTCTTTAATGAAAGATAAAATCTTATTAACAATGAGGTCATAGGTCTCAAAATTTAATAGTGATTTAATTGTTGAATTAATTTTAAATGATTGATTATTTAATTTTACGTTTTTTAGTTTTTTACTAAGTGTAGTTAAATAGTCTTTTGTATCTTTATTTATGTGGTGAGATGCAATGCATGCTTTTTTATCTTGATGGTCCACAATCAAAGCCCAGTCATAAATGCCAATCATCATTAAAGGCATGCCAACATGATCTTTGTTATTTTGAATAGTTGACTGACCTAATTCATACGAAAAATATCCTAAAGCTCCACCTGTAAATGGCAAGGATGTTTCTTGAATATCAAAACTTGAAAGAATTTCTTCTAAAATATCAAAAGGGTTATCTTTTGTAATTTTTTTGAGATTATTTTCCTCAATGCTAACGTTACACTCATCTGCAATTATTTTAATAAATGGCTGGCTTACTATAATGTCGTATCTAGATTTCTCAGAAATATTTTTATCTAAGTCATCTTGGATTCCACTATCTAAATAAAAAGACCATGGGTCATTAGCAATAGCCTCAAAATAAATTGAGCTATCTGAGACGTAGGGCAAGGGAATGAGGTGTATGTTATTCAACGGCTGTTGATACCTAAGCATATAATTTTAAATTATATGCTGATTAAATAATTAAGGGCGCCTAAAGCGCCCTTAATTATTAACTAAAACTATGAATGACTATTTATTTTTTCGATGTCCAAAAAGGAGCCACAAAGTTAAAACTATTGTAAAAATTAGTATGCCGGCAAATAAAGCGTAATGTTCGTAAGCGCATTGATTTACCTGATACTCACATTTACATTCTTTAGGATGTTGAATACAAAACTGTTTATATTCATCAGCATTCATCATCGCAACAGCATTTTCGAGCTCTAACTTTGTCATCTAATTAGCCTTATTCAAGATTTGCGTGAATAGCACGCATACCCTCTTCTGTTAATCCTTTAGCATGAATCAATTCAGAAATCACTGCTTCTAAATAGATTAAAGTAGATAATTCAAATGTAGTACCCATAGGCATGCCTTTAGTAAGACCGAAAGAATCATCATTACCAATCTGAATAGTTAAGTCAGCCATATCAGACATAGGTGATTTATTTTTCATGGAAATTACAACAATTTTTGCGCCTTTTGATTTGGCTGTTTCAAGAAGTGGCAGAAGTGTTTTTGTACCACCTGAACCTGAAATCACTACAAATAAATCTCCAGCTTTAATAGCTGGGGTCACGATTTCACCTACCATATTGACTTGATAGCCGCTGTGTACGAGACGCATTGCAAAAAAGCGTGAAACAAGTCCTGATCGTCCAGCGCCGCCAACAAAAATACGGCCTGCTTCATCTACAAGTTTAAGAAGTTTGGCTGCATTGCTTTGCTCAGTCACTGCTAAAACACTTGAGATTTTATCTAATATTAATTTTTGATGCATATTGAACCCTTTTATTTAAAAATAAAAATCTATAAAAAAAATCCCGACTCATTGCTAAGTCGGGATTTGATTCAGTTCATTAATAATTGTTTCTTAACAATTATCCATGAGCAATTTTTGTGATTTCTGCAGCAGCAGCAGCTGGATCAGCAGCGCCGTAGATTGCAGCACCAGCAACAATAATTGCAGCGCCAGCATCTTTAACTTGCTGTGTAGTAGCAGCTTTAACACCACCAGCTACTGAAATCTTAGCACCTGTTTTAAGTGCAGCGATTGCAGCTAAGTCAGCAAATGGTGTATGGCCAGCAGCTTGTGCATCAAGACCAGTGTGAACACCGATGATGTGAGCACCTGCAGCAACAGCTTCTTTAGCTAAAGCTTCTTTGTTTGGAACGTTGATCATGTCAACTTGAACTTCTTTGCCGTATTTCTTAGCAGCAGCAATCACACCTTTGATTGTAGCAATACCAGAAGCACCGAGAACTGTACAAATGTCAGCACCCGCTTTGTAGAAAGGCTCAGCTTCGTATTCACCAGCGTCCATAGTCTTTAAGTCAACAAGGATTTGGTTCTTTGGGAATTTAGCGCGAAGTGTTTCAAGAAGCTTGATACCGTTATGCTTAATGCATGGTGTACCAATTTCAAGAATGTCCACGTGTGGAGCAACCTTAGTTGCTAATGCAACTGTTGCGTCAAAATCTAATGAATCTAATGCCATTTGTGTTAAAGCCATGGTTTTTTTCTCCGTATTTATTACAAGTTTTCTAAAATAGTTCGTTGCTAAAAGGAAGTTTGAACTTCATGAAGCAGGAAATCGATCATATAGGGCTAATCGTCTTGTGTCAATGATTAGCCCTACTGATTTTATAGCCATTTCTTGTCATTTTTATGACAAGAAATGATTTACAGCTTCTCGTTGAGTGCTGTTTCGAGTTTGTTTTGATCCACTACAAAACCACGAATACCTTCTGAAAGTTTTTCAGTTGCCATCGCATCTTCATTCAATGAGAAACGGAATTCATCTTCAGTCATTTTAGCTGGTGCAGCTTTTGTAGCTCCGCCATCTTTAAGAACGCGAGGTAAGTCACCTTGCGTTGCTTCAAGCTCTTGAAGAAGATTTGGAGCGATTGTGAGGCGATCACAACCTGCTAGGGCTGTAATTTCTCCAATATTTCTGAACGAAGCACCCATCACAACTGTTTTGTATCCATGCTCTTTATAGTAAGCATAAATCTTACGAACAGATATCACACCCGGATCTTCTTCTGATGAATAGGTATTTCCTGTTTTAGCTTTATACCAGTCGAGAATACGGCCTACGAATGGTGAAATAAGGAATACGCCTGCTTCAGCACAAGCGCGCGCTTGGCCAAAACCAAAAAGAAGGGTTAAGTTACAGTTAATACCTTCTTTTTCTAAAATTTCACCTGCTTTAATGCCTTCCCATGTTGAAGCTAATTTAATAAGTACGCGATCTTTTTTAACGCCAGCTTCTTCATAAAGGCCAATTAGTTTACGTCCCTTTTTAACCATCGCATCAATATTGAAAGATAAGCGAGCGTCCACTTCAGTTGAAATGCGACCAGGAATATGTTTTAGAATCTCAAGACCCACAAGCACAGCCAACTTATCAGCTGCATCTTCAATTTGCTGAGCTTTGTTGCTGCTTTTTGATTTTGCATAAGCAATAGCTTCTTTAATCATAGGCTCACATTGAGGAAGTGTACTTGCCTTTAAGAGTAAAGATGGATTTGTTGTTGCGTCATAAGGTTTTACTGTTTTAATTGCTTCCACGTCACCTGTATCTGCAACGATTGTTGTCATGTCTTTTAATTGCTCTAATAATGTTGCCATTGCTTTAAATCTCCAAAAAATGATGTCTTTGAAATCGGATCTGAAATTATATATGAATTGACTAGCAATCTAGCAGATTCAACTGATGTTTTATGGGTAAATATTAATTTTTGGGCGTATTTCAGCGAGCTCTTATTAAAATAATGAGTAAAATTAAAAATTATCTATATTTAACAGATTTTAATTAATTTTAACTACATTTTAGCTACAATTAAGATCATTTTATTTAATCTCATTTATTTTTAGTGTCACAGGAGGAAATCCCTTCACTCTCAACCTGTTTCACTAAATCTTTAGGCTAAGGATTCAGATGACAATAAGAGGTTAATTTGGCAAAATGACGTCTTTTTATGGCATCTCACATTTAAAGATTTTTTTAGCCGTCTTTGTCGTGAAAACCAATTAAACTTAAAAAACAGCATTACTAAAAATTAACTTCTTAAGTTCTTCAAGTTATTAACCTAAGGGCCTTTATGTCATCACATGTCATTCCATTAGAAAATCTTCGAAATACAGATGTCGGTTCTGTAGGAGGAAAGAATGCATCATTAGGTGAAATGATTTCACAACTTAATGCAAAAGGTGTCAGAGTACCTACAGGCTTTGCAACCACAGCATTGGCATTTAGAGAATTTTTAGCTCACAACAAACTCGACGATAAGATTGCTGATGAACTAAAAACTTTAAATACAGATGATACAGACGCCCTCGCTGTCAGCGGTAAAAAAATTAGACAATGGATTATTGATACCCCCTTCCCTTCTTCTTTAGAAAAAGCTATTGAAGAAAATTACACGCGACTCACAAAGAACTCTGCTGAAGGTACTACTTTTGCGGTTAGATCTTCTGCTACTGCAGAAGACTTACCTGATGCTTCTTTTGCAGGTCAGCAAGAAAGCTTTTTAAATATTCATGGCGTTGAAAATATTAAACATGCAATCAAAGAAGTGTTTGCGTCGCTTTATAATGACCGCGCTATTTCTTATCGCGTGCACAAAGGTTTTGTTCATGCTGATGTTGCTATTTCAGCAGGCGTTCAACAAATGGTAAGAAGTGATATTGGCTGTTCCGGCGTGATGTTTACGATCGACACCGAATCAGGATTTAAAGATGTAGTATTTATCACAGCTTCTTATGGCTTAGGTGAGACGGTGGTTCAAGGCGCTGTAAACCCAGATGAGTTCTACGTTTTTAAGCCCCTTTTAAAAGAAGGAAAGCCTGCGATCGTTAGAAGGTCGATTGGATCAAAAAAAATTAAAATGGTCTTTAGTGATGCTACACAAGCTGGAAAAAGTACGCACACCATTGATGTTGATTCTAAAGAAAGCGATTCGTTTAGCCTCAACGATGAAGACATTTTAGAACTTGCTCAATATGCTGTGACTATTGAATCACACTATGGATGTCCTATGGATATTGAATGGGGTAAAAATGGTTTAGACGGAAAAATTTACATTCTTCAAGCAAGACCTGAGACTGTTAAATCTCAATCAAAAAATGCAGTTGAAATTTTTAAATTAAAAGGAAGTGGTAAAGCGATTGTAGCAGGACGGGCAGTGACACAAAAAATAGGCGTAGGTCCAGTTCGTATTGTAAAAGATCCTTCCGAAATGCATGCGGTTCAACCCGGTGATGTCTTAGTTGCAGATATGACTGACCCTAACTGGGAACCAGTGATGAAAAGAGCATCCGCGCTTGTTACAAACCGAGGCGGTCGAACATGTCATGCTGCCATCATTGCTCGCGAACTTGGTATTCCAGCGATTGTAGGTAGTGTAAATGCAACTGAACTTTTACAAGATGGAGATATGGTAACCGTCTGTTGTTCAGAGGGTGAAACTGGTCTTGTATTCCAGGGCGCACTTGAATACGAAGTTAATACGGAAAAAGAAACTATCCTTCCAACACCGCCAGTTAAAATCATGATGAACGTAGGTAATCCTGATATGGCATTTACATTCGCTCAAACACCGAATGATGGTGTGGGTTTAGCGCGCTTAGAATTTGTTATCAATAATATGATCGGCATTCACCCAAAAGCCATATTAAATTATTCAGCGATGCCTCAAGATATTCAAAAACAAATTACACATCGTGCACGCGGCTATCTGAATCCCAAACAATTTTATATTGATAAAGTAGCTGAAGGCGTTGCAACAATTGCTGCGGCATTTTATCCAAAACCTGTGATTGTAAGGACATCTGATTTTAAATCTAATGAATATAAAAAATTAGTGGGTGGAGATATTTACGAGCCTGATGAAGAAAATCCAATGATCGGATTTAGAGGTGCAGCGCGCTATATGTCAGAAGATTTTAAAGAATGTTTTATCATGGAATGCCAAGCCATGAAAAAAGTAAGGGAAGCTTTTGGTTTAACAAATGTAGAAATTATGATTCCATTTGTAAGAACTTTAGAAGAAGCAAAAGAAGTAACATCCATTATGGCGGCTAGCGGTCTTAAACGAGGTGATCATGCGCTTCGTTTAATTATGATGTGTGAAGTACCATCAAACGCAATCTTAGCTGAAGCATTCCTTGAATACTTCGATGGGTTCTCCATTGGATCAAATGATTTAACACAACTTACATTAGGCACTGATCGTGACTCAGGCATTTTGGCTGATGGTTTTGATGAAAGAAATGATGCTGTGAAAGCGCTTATCCAAATGGCAATTACAGCAGCTAAGAAAACAAAAAAATATATTGGCATTTGTGGACAAGGCCCCTCAGATCATCCTGACTTTGCTGAATGGTTAGTGAAAGAAGGCATTTCATCAATGTCACTTAATCCTGATACTGTCATCAGCACATGGAAACGTATTAGCCAAAAATAATGGCACAACAAAAAAGAACAGCGTTCTTTATCTCTGACGGAACAGGTATTACTGCTGGCGCATTAGGTCAGCTTTTAGCTCACTTTCCGGATACACAATTCACACAAATCAGAATTCCATTTACCGATTCCGACGCTAAAGTGGATGACGCTCAAAAACGTATCGTCAATGCAAAAATGGAAAATGGTGAAAGACCGATTGTCATTATGTCAATTGGCAATCCTAAACTTCGTGCAGAACTTAAAGAAGTTGATGCCTATTACATCGATCTTTTTGATTCATTTATTGATCCATTAGGTGTCGAATTAAAAGAAGAACCTCTGACGCGTCCGGGCGTTGCCCATAGCATGTCTGGTACTAATTATTCAGACCGAATGGAAGCGATTAATTTTGCATTGGGTCATGATGACGGCATGACGCATAACGGTCTCAATCAAGCTAACGTGATTTTGGTTGGTGTATCTCGATCAGGTAAAACACCAACAAGCATTTATCTTGCGATGCAGTTTGGTATTAAAGCTGCGAACTATCCTTTAACGCCTGAGGATTTTGAAAGAAAAGCATTGCCGCCTATTCTCGAAGGGTATATCGATAAGATTTTCGGATTAACCATACAAGCAGATCGTTTAAGTAGCCTTCGAAGCGAAAGAAGACCGAATAGTACTTATGCATCACTTGAAAACTGCAGAAAAGAAATTACGGATTGTGAAAACCTTATGAAAAGAGCCGGCATTCCATGGGCCGATTCAACTACTCGTTCAGTTGAAGAGCTTTCAGCAATTATCTTACAAAAAATTCGTCAACCTAACACTTAAAACGTATTACTTTAATTCCGCTTTAATTTTATCCAAGATTTCCGGTGAGTCAGGTGTGACATCACTTGTAAAAGCATATACTTTTTTACCTTGAGGCAATATTAAATATTTAAAAAAATTCCACTGAGGCATCTGACCTGAAGTTTTGATTAGCTCTTGATAAAAAGGATTTGCATTCTTACCTGTCACGCTAGATTTAATTGTCATAGGAAATTCAACGGCATAAGTTAACTTACAAAAATCTCTGACTTCTTTGTCACTACTTAACTCTTGATTAAAATCATTCGAAGGAAAGCCAATAATCAATAAGCCTTTATCGTGATATTTTTTATATAGCGCTTCTAGCGCATTAAACTGGGGCGTAAATCCGCATTTGCTTGCTGTATTTACGACTAATATGGGCTTTGATTGATAATCACATAAGTTAATTTTCTCACCTTGAAGTGTATTAAATTGATGGTCATATAGAGGAAGGCAGGCAGCATAGGACATAACAGGAATCATCCAAAAAAGTAATAAAGATTTTAAAAGGCTTTTCATGAACTAATTATCCTGAATTAATGTCATTATGACAATTGGCATTTTAAATAATTCAATCATATGAAAAAAATTAAATTTTTTGTCTTTCTCATTTTCGCTTTTAATATCATTTGTGCTCATGCAAACCCTGAAAATGATTATCTTATATATGTAAGTAGCAGTTTTGATAAGCATCCTACTTATCTCAAATCGTACTCTATAGGCTATTGGATTCCTCAGGCATCTATCCTTAAAAATTCAAGTAAATCAGTTTTCACTTCAAGCGCTTCTTGCGAAAAAGATCATTATGGGAGGCTGATTCTATCTCTAGAGCCGCATCTTTTTTATAATCCACTGATGAAAATACTCTATGGAGGTATTACAACAAAAGTTTACGGATATAACGGAAAAATAATTACAACGATAAAGTCTGAAGATGAGGTCCCAGGATATCTCACCATATTGCACGAAAAATTAATTGATCAGCTTTATAAAAAAATCTTAACAAAACTTCAAAATCAAATTAGTTCTAATGAAGCAGTTAATTTATATTTAAAGCAAAAGAATGGGTCTATTGAGGGGACTTTTTGTTTAATGCTTAATTAAGTTTTTACAAGGAAGCCTTGAGGGGAATCGATTTATTTTTCCATCGAGATGGCGCTTCTGAATAAATAGACTTGCCATGAGTGTCGATAGATACCATAACTGGCATATCTTTCACTTCAAATTCATATATAGCTTCCATACCTAATTCAGGAAATGCAACGACCTTAGATGAAATAATGGCTTTTGAAACCAAATAAGCCGCACCCCCTACTGCGCTTAAGTAAACGGATTGATATTTTTTGATTGTCTGCACCGCGCTTTCACCGCGTTCTGCTTTTCCAATCGTGCCCATAATACCCAATTCGGCTAACATCATTTCCATAAATTGATCCATACGTGAGGCAGTTGTAGGGCCTGCTGGACCTATTACTTCATTACGAACAGCATCAACAGGCCCCACATAATAAATAAATTTATTTTTTAAGTTCACCCCAACAGGTAAAGCTTCTCCCTGCTTAAAGAGATCAGCAATTTTTTTATGAGCACCATCTCTTGCAGTGAGTAATTTTCCAGATAATAAAAGTAAGTCGCCTTCTTTCCACTTTTCAATTGATTTTTTATCGATTGAGTCAAGATTAATTCTTTTAGCTTCTTTTTGAGCAGCCCAAGTATCTTTTGGCCATAAACTTAAATCGGGTACTTTAAAATGTGCTGGGCCTGAGCCATCTAAGGTGAAGTGCGTATGTCTTGTTGCTGCACAATTAGGTATTAATGCAACAGGCAAGGAGGAAGCATGGCAAGGGTAATCAATAATTTTAACGTCAAGTACAGTGGTTAAACCTCCAAACCCTTGTGCGCCTATACCTAGCTGATTTATTTTATTATAAAGTTCTATACGCAACTCCTCCACTTTATTCTTTGCGCCGCGCTTAACGAGCGAGTGAATATCGATCGGCAACATCAGTGACTCTTTCGCCATTAACATTGCTTTTTCAGAAGACCCACCAATACCAATACCAATCACGCCAGGTGGACACCAGCCCGCTCCCATTTCAGGAATGACTTTTAATACCCAATCTACAATACTATCGGATGGGTTAAGCGTTATGAATTGAGCTTTATTTTCTGAGCCTCCACCTTTTGCACTAATAGAAATGCTTACTTTGTTACCTTTGATTAACTTCACGTGGGTGATTGCAGGTGTATTGTCTTTTGTGTTCTGTCTCTTGCCAGCTGGATCTGACACCATAGATGGGCGAAGCGGATTGTCTTGATTTGAATAAGCGCGTTTAACACCTTCATTCACCATATCTTCGATTGAAAGATCTGATTCCCACTCTACATTCATCCCAACTTCAACAAATGCAATGACAATGCCTGTGTCTTGGCATATAGGTCTATGACCTAAGGCGCTCATTTTTGAGCTCGTAAGAATCTGAAGCATGGCATCTTTAGCAGGAATAGATGTTTCTTTTTCATATGCTTCACGCATAGATAGAATAAAATCTTCTGAATGATAGTAAGAAATAAATTGCAAAGCATCACTGATGCTTTCGATAAAATCTTCTTTTTTTATAGATATCTTCATGAATTAAATTTCTGTAATCTCGATCACTTTTTTTGGCTTATATTCTGGCATCTGATCAAAATTTAAATATTGATAAATTGAATCTAAGTCTTTCGAAAGTTTTTGATTACTAATAGCAAGATATTCATCAAGTGTTGGAATTTTTCCTAATGCAGCGCATACTGCTGAGAGCTCTGCAGAACCCAAATATACTTGTGCATCTTTTCCCATGCGATTATCAAAATTTCGCGTACTTGTTGAAAAAACATGTGCTCCATCATCAACTCTCGCCTGATTTCCCATGCAGAGTGAGCATCCAGGTACCTCTGTTCGAGCGCCTACTTTGTTGAAGACTTCATATACACCCTCTTTCTTGAGCTCTGTTTCATCCATTCGAGTAGGAGGTACGATCCATAATCGTGTTGGGATTTTATCTGTATCTTCAAGCACTCTAGCTGCTGCTCGATAATGTCCAATATTAGTCATACAACTTCCAATGAACACCTCATCAATTTTATTACCTGCAATCTCAGACAAGGGCTTAATATTGTCTGGATCATTTGGACATGCAATTAGTGGCTCTTTAATTTCATCAAGATTAATTTCAATAATACTTGCGTACTCTGCATCATGATCAGCTTCTAATAATGCTGGATTTTTTAACCAATCCTCCATCGCTTTCATGCGACGCAATAATGTTCTTTTATCTTCATAATTGTTATCAACTAAATTTTTAATAAGTGCAATATTAGATTTGATATATTCAATGATCGGTTCTTTATTAAGTTTCACCGTACATCCATTTGCAGATCTTTCAGCTGATGCATCAGCAAATTCAAATGCTTGTTCAATTTTTAGATCAGGCAACCCTTCAATTTCTAAAATACGTCCATTAAAAATATTTTTTTTATTTTGTTTTGCTACCGTAAGATCACCATTTTTAATAGCTGCATAAGGTATTGCATTTACAAGATCTCTTAATGTAATACCTGGTTGCATCTTTCCTTTGAATCTCACCAAGACTGATTCAGGCATATCAATTGGCATGGCTCCCATGGCTGCTGCAAAGGCTACAAGTCCTGAGCCTGCTGGAAACGAAATACCTATAGGAAAGCGAGTGTGAGAATCACCGCCTGTACCTACCGTATCTGGAAGTAAAAGGCGATTCAGCCAAGAGTGAATAATTCCATCGCCAGGTCTTAAAGTAACCCCTCCTCTACTCGACATAAACTCAGGAAGCTCGTGTTGTAATTTAAGATCTACAGGTTTCGGATAAGCTGCTGTGTGGCAAAAACTTTGCATCACTAAATCAGCATTAAATCCGAGACAAGCTAATTCTTTTAGCTCATCTCTTGTCATAGCTCCCGTTGTATCTTGAGAGCCAACTGATGTGACTTTAGGTTCGCAATATGTTCCCGGTCTAACACCGACGCCCTCAGGGAGTCCACAAGCGCGTCCCACCATTTTCTGCGCAAGCGTAAATCCTTTTTTAGAATCTGGAGCTGAATCAGGAGTTAAGAATAAAGTACTAGGGGTTAATTTTAAAAACTCTCTGGCCTTAGAAGTTAGTCCACGACCAATAATAAGAGGTATTCTGCCACCCGCACGATATTCATCTGCAAGCGTAAATGGTGTTAAATTAAATGAAGAGATGAGCTCATTGTTACTATTTAAAATTTTCCCTTCAAATGGTTGAATAGTAATTTCATCTCCAGTTTTCATGTGGCTCACATCACATTCAATAGGAAGTGCGCCTGAATCTTCTGCTGTATTAAAAAATATGGGTGCAATTTTGCTTCCCAATATAATTCCACCCGTTCTTTTGTTTGGAATAAAAGGAATATCACTCCCCATGTGCCATTGAAGAGAGTTAATTGCTGATTTCCTGGATGAGCCTGTTCCTACAACATCACCCACATAAACTATGGGTAATTGTCTTGTTTTTAAGTCCTGAATTGTTTTAATGCCTTTCGGCATTTTATTCACTAACATCGCTTTTGCATGCAATGGGATGTCTGGTCTCGACCAAGCTTCTTGCGCTGGAGAAAGGTCATCGGTATTTGTTTCGCCATCTACTTTAAAAACAATTGCTTTTATTTCTTTAGGTAATGCGGATTTTTTTAAAAACCAATCGCCATTCGCCCATGACTCCATTAAATTTATTGCAGCTTTATTACCTGACTTTACCTTTTCACTTACGTCGTGAAACGCATCAAAAATTAAAATGATATGAGATAAAACTCTAACGGCATCATCAGCAAGATCTGAGTCTAGAAGAGAAATAAGTGATTGAACGTTATAACCACCCACCATGGTTCCTAATAATTCAATAGCGTACTTAGGTGAAATGATTGCTGATTGTTCTATACCTTTTGCAATATCTGTAAGGTAAGCAGCTTTTATATACGCAGCTTGATCAACACCTGATGGAACGCGATGACAGAATAATTCCATCAACGTCTTAGTATCTTTTGTATCGGCTGACTTTAATGAGGTGACGAGTTCTGCGGTTTGTTTAGCTGTTAGAGGAAGAGGCGGCAGACCCTCTTTTAAACGATCAGCAGCTTCTTTTCTATAATCATCAATCATTGTATGTAAACGGACTTAAAAAATTAATTATGTGAGTAGTTCTAGTATAAAGCCAATACATTCATCTTTAAAAAAATAAATCAAAAGAATATGGCGGAAGGGGCGGGATTCGAACCCGCGTTAGGTTATTCACCTAAACACGCTTTCCAGGCGTGCGACTTAAACCGCTCATCCACCCTTCCGAAAAGAG
>JBEGSH010000041.1:0-46629 GCA_041180025.1 Pseudomonadota bacterium
AAAGCTATCCACAAAATTTTAAGTCAAGTGCGTGCACTCACGCCCATCTTATATGATGCAGAAATTACACTTGAAGCAAATCCAGGTACGATTGATACCAATCACTTTGAAGGCTATAAAGACGCAGGTGTGACAAGAGTCTCGCTTGGCATTCAATCATTTAATGACACGCATCTCAAATCTTTGGGTCGCATTCATAATAGTCTAGACGCTAAAAAAGGCATTGAAATTGCGATGCATCATTTTGATGAGGTGAATTTAGATTTAATGTACGCATTACCTCATCAAACATTAGCTGAAGCGATAGATGATGCTAAAACGGCAACTTCTTTTAATACACAGCATTTATCTTTTTATCATTTAACCATTGAACCAAATACTTTCTTTTTTAAGCATCCTCCTCAATTACCTCTAGATGATGAGAGTGCAGTGATGCAAGAAACTATTGAAACTATTCTAAGTGAAAATGGTTATGAGCATTATGAAACATCTGCTTTTGCAAAGCCTAAATCACAATGCCAACACAATTTGAATTATTGGCAATTTGGTGATTACTTAGGTATTGGTGCAGGCGCTCATAGCAAACTTACATTTCATGACAAAATGACGCGAGAGAGTCGCTACAAAAATCCAAAGCAATATATAGAGAAAGTAAATTCACAAAATATGATTGAATCAGAAACCATTATTCATGAAAATGATTTGGCTTTTGAATTTATGATGAATCATTTACGCCTGATTGATGGCTTTACTATGCAAAGTTTTGAAGAAAAAACTGGGTTATTTATTTCATCTATTGATAAAGAACTTAAAACTGCATTAGATAAAAAACTGATTAGCATAAATCACGAAATGATTAAGCCAACGGTTCTGGGTCAGCGATTCTTAAATGACCTACTAGGCATTTTTTTAAAGTAGAATGAAGTTATGAAATTTGCAAAAATAAATAACGAACTCACTGTCTCTGATCAAATTACGATCGAAGACTTAAAAGAAATAAAAGCCCAAGGCTACAAAACTATGTTTTGTAATCGCCCTGATCATGAATCTGAGGGTCAGCTAGCTTTTTCAGTTATTGAAAAAGAAGCTCAAAATCTCGGCATAAAAACAATTCATCAGCCAGTGATTGGCGGACAAATTTCAGATAATGATATTGCACAATTTGATGCTTATTTTAAGGCAGCTCAAAAGCCTGTTTTTGCTTATTGCAGAACAGGCACTCGATGTTCAACACTTTGGGCTTTATCTCATGCAAAAACATTGCCTATTGATGAAATTTTAAGCAAAGCTCAAATTGCTGGCTATGACTTATCCCCGTTACGAGATCGTCTCAATTCCCTTAAATAGCTTTGAATTGATCTGCATCAAGTCTTTCTTCTCTTATAAGCCATAAAATTACCCTGTTATTAATAGGGAAATATTATGCAAAAATCACTTATTGCCATTTTGGTTGCTGGCCTCATGGCACCAGCTTTATCCTTCGCTGAAAAAGGCGATGTTGTTGTTCGAGCAAGGGTCACTCATATTTCACCAGACGAATCTAGTCACTTAGATTCATCAGTGGGCTCTAGATTAGAGGTTGATAGTAATACAATTCCCGAAGTCGATTTTTCTTACTACATTACAAAAAATATTGCTGCTGAGCTAATTCTCGCTGTTGGCACAAGACATGACGTTAATATTGGCCAGGGTGGAGCAAATGCAGGGGCAAAACTAGGTAGCATTAACCTTTTACCTCCGACTTTAACTGCTCAATGGCACTTCAATCCAGATCAAACTATTGATCCGTATGTCGGCGCTGGAGTGTCTTATATTAGAGCTATGGACAGAAATTTAAACCTAGGCGCTACTGGCATTACTGTTGATAGAAATATGTTTGGTCCAGCACTTCAGGCAGGTGTTGATTACAATCTTCAAGACAAGTGGCTGGTTAACATTGACGTAAAAAAAATATGGTTTAACACCGATGTTAATACAACTTCAAAAATTGATAATCTTGACGTTGACCCGTGGGTAGTAAGCTTTGGTGTTGGTAAGAAGTTTTAGTAGCAAATAATGCTAGGTCCACTAGCATTTCCCTTAAAACCCCTGCCTTCAAAAGCAGGGGTTTTTTATTGGCACCATAATTTCATGGGATGAATTAAGTCCATCCAAATTGCCCAAGATGCGGCAATCATAAGAAGTAATCCTGCGATACGCATTCCTTGCGTTTCACTAAGCCACAACTTTCCATTTTTTATCTTTAGCCAAATGATTGGGCTCACAATTAATGAAATGCTTGTACCTAAAGCAAAAAATATCATGGAAAGCGTTCCATTTAAAATATTTAAAGTTAGGGCTGCAACAAGTAATGCGGAATACAAAAGTCCACATGGCATAAAGGACCAAAGCATGCCTAATAAAAAATTACTCCTTAATGTTTTAGAAAATATTTGAATCCTATTCCAAATAGATTCACCCATATGATCAATCCATTGAGGTTGCTTTGCATAAAGCAACATCACAAAACCCCATACAAAAATAATGCCATGAAAAAATGTCCAGATAGGATGAAGCGACATCGTTTGATTTGAAAACCAAGCGAGATTATTCACAGAATAAGCTGCGATACCACCTAAGATGCCGTAACCTAAAATACGACCTAAGTGAAATTGCAAAATCTGTCGAGAGCCTTGTGCGCTAATTGCAGCGCATGGCGCTCCGCACATCGCGATACAATGTGGGCCGCCCATCAACCCCATAAAAAAAGTTGAGAAAAAAACTGAGAATTGAAAAAGCATTAAAGAATTTTAGAAAACCGCGTACGATTTTGATCCAATTGTAAGTATCGATCAAAAATCATAGCAATTGCACGTACAAAAAACCAGCCTGTGTCTGTCACTTGAATACCTGAATCATCTAATTCGATAAAATCTTTTTCTTGAAAATTTCGAAGAAGATTCATTTCAGATGAAAAATATTCTTTAAAGTTAATTAAATAAGCCAATTCAATTGATTCATAATCCAATCGACCCTGACACATTATTTCCATAATGACAGCACGTCGCACGATATCATCTTTTGAAAGTGCTAATCCTTTAATAATTGGAAAGCGTCCATGATTAAGATGATCATAATAATCTTTAAGTTCTTTTGCATTTTGATTGTAATTAGCTCCAACACGTCCAATCGCTGAAACACCTAATGCAATAATGTCGCAATCAGGTTGCGTACTATAGCCTTGGAAATTTCGATGCAATCTTCCTTGTCTTTTTGCAATGGCTAAACTATCTGTTGGCAAAGCAAAATGGTCCATACCTACATAGATATAACCACTTTCAAGAAATTTTTCGATAGCCAACGACAACATAGCAATCTTATTTTTTGCAGGCGGAATATCGTCTTCATGAATGCGTCGCTGAGGCTTAAAGCGCTTAGGTAGATGCGCATAAGCATATAAAGCAATTCGATCAGGTTTTAAGCTAATCACTTGATCTAAGGTTTCATTAAATGTTTCAGGTGTTTGAAGTGGCAATCCATAAATTAAATCCATGTTAATGGATTCATAACCATCTTTATGAGCGTCATTCATGAGAGAAGCTACTTGATCAAATGGCTGTAAACGATGAACGGCTTTTTGCACATCATAATTAAAATCCTGTACGCCAAAACTTAAGCGATTAAAACCAATTTTTTTTAACCTTTTTAAACGCTTATCATCAACCGTCCTAGGATCTACTTCAATCGAATATTCCCCTTGAGGGCTTAATATAAAAACTTCTTTTAGTTTATTAAAGAGCTCATTGATTTCTTCATCTGAAAAAAATGTAGGTGAGCCACCACCAAGATGAAGCTGACTCACAACTTGTTTTTGACCTAAATAATCGAGATGTAAATCAATTTCTTTTTTTAAATAATCTAAGTATTCACGAGAACGTTCATGATGTTTAGTAACGATTTTATTGCAAGCACAGTAAAAACAAAGTGACTCACAAAAAGGAATATGAACATAAATCGATAAAGGTTGATTAATTGGACGTAATCGTCTTTGTTCTAGAGCTTCTTTATATGCGTTTTCAGTAAAAGCTTCTACAAAGCGATCTGCTGTTGGGTATGAAGTGTATCTTGGACCATTGACGTCAAATTTTTGCAAAAGTGAAGTCGTAATAGGTGTTGAACCTAATTTTTGGTCTCTATTTTTGACAGCAGTGTCCATAGGACATTACTGTGCCATAAGCCTAAATTGCAATCTTTGACGTACATCAAAAAGACTTCATCTATTCATAGATTGATGAATAAGCTACACTAAACGCTTTAAAACATAAGTAATTTTTCGATGAAAGCTGAAACATTCAAAGTTGCCTGTTCAAGTTGTAATCTGCGCGAGCTTTGTATGCCCGTAGGTTTTGATCAAAATGACATGCATAAACTTGATGAAGTTGTCACAACACGTAAAAAAATTAAACAAGGTGACTTGCTCTTTGAAAATGGAGAAACATTTACTTCGCTTTATGCTATTCGTACAGGCTTTTTTAAAACTTCTGTAGCGTCAGAAGATGGACGTGAACAAGTTACAGGCTTTCAAATGGCTGGCGAAATTATAGGTCTCGATGGCATTGTGAATGATCATCACACATGCAACGCTGTTGCTCTAGAAGATGCTGAAGTCTGTGTAATGCCTTTTGATCACATTGAAGATTTATCCAGAGAATTTCCAGTACTGCAAAAACACGTTCATAAAATTATGAGTCGTGAAATTGTTCGCGAAAACGGCATGATGATGCTTCTTGGAAATATGTCGGCTGAAGAAAGGCTCGCTAATTTTTTAGTAAATCTCATTCAAAGACTTTTTGCCCGAGGGCAATCACAATCTGAGTTCATATTAAGAATGTCACGTGAAGAAATTGGAAGTTATTTAGGTCTTAAACTTGAAACGGTCAGTCGTACTTTTTCAAAATATAGTGAAGAAGGCATTATTGAAGTTAAACAACGTCATATTAAAATTTTAAAACCAGACGCATTAAAGCAACTTGTTAAATCACCTAGCTGTAATTAAAAAGCTCAATACATGAGCGTATCTAAACAATATCTTAGTATTCATGATCACAGCCGAGAATTAAGCGGCCTCAAATATATTTACTCAGTCATTTCAAGGCGCGCAGGTGGCTTGTCGATTGGCGTTAACTTAAATGTCAATAATGCATGTAATTGGCAATGTATATATTGTGAGATACCTAATCTCACGCGTGGTACACCGCCACCTATTGAATTAGATGTACTTGAACAAGAGTTACGTTTTTTCCTTAATGAAATTATTCATGGTGATTACATGGAAAAAAATGTGTCTTTTGAAGATCGTCATTTAAAAGACATTGCTTTTTCAGGTAACGGTGAACCTACAAGCGCAGAAGAATTTCCAGAAGTTATTTCAATCGTTAAAAAATTACTCGGAGAATTTAATTTACTTCATAAAATTAAAATACGACTCATTACCAATGGAAGTTTGATGCATCAAGCATCTGTAATTAAAAGCGTTGAAACGCTAAAAGAAATGAATGGTGAAGTTTGGTTTAAAGTAGATGCTGCAACTGAAGAAAGCATTAAAACAATTAATCAAGTGAATCTAAAACCCCATCAAATATTAGAGCGCCTCAAAAACAGTGCAAACGTTTGTCCAACTTTTGTACAAACGTGTATTTTTAGTATTAATGGGAACGGTCCGAGCGAAAAAGATATCAATGCTTATATAGAATTAATCAACGAGGTAAAAAGCAATATTCAAGGTGTTCATCTTTATGGCTTAGCAAGGCCTTCTTTACAACCTCAAGCTAAAAACTTAGGTCGTATTGATGAAAAAGTGCTTGAAGATATTGCAAAAGAATTACGTAATCTCGATATTACAACTACTGTCAGCTATTAATGTGATTTCGGTTTAATACCTGTTTGTGCATTATTGCGAGCTTGGGTTGCAGGTGCCATAGGATCTCTTTTCTCACTCATTGTTTTATTGATTTCAATTCCTTTTTGATAATAATTATCAATCACTGCATCGGGTCTCGTTACAGCCAAATAATAAGTAACGAATGAAGCGATCACAACTAGAAATGGTCCGCCTAAAATAAGCCACACATATCCATTTTTCCACCAAATTGTATTCTTTTGATTATCCATTTTTATCCTTAATTTCTCGGCACAATAAATGTCGATTGTTCTTTTACGATCTCATGCGTTTCTTCTGACTCTATTCTAAACATAATTTTATGAGAACCTGATTTTTCAATGCCATCTGGAATTTGAACTCTTACAGGCACCCATCTTGATTCAGTGGCTTTAATAGCAATTGTTTTGTTTGGCTCTAAATTATCCGAATCAACAACGATGTTATTAAGGCCTTCTACATAAATTTTATAATGCTGGCCCTCTTCGAGCGCATTCATAATATTTAATCGATATACATTCTCAAGCATGCCGCCATCTGCCAATCGCGCCATGACACCGCGATCTCTCACTACATCAATTCTAAAAGAATTTCTAAACGTAAGGCTCCATAAAACGCTACCAATAATGGCAATCAAAACGAAGCTATATATAAATACACGCACTCTAAAAATGCGCCTAATCATTTCTTGTTTAGACCATCGATTGATTAAGGCATTTTCTGTTGTAAATTTTATAAGTCCTTGTGGGTAACCTACTTTATGCATGACTGAATTGCATGCATCGGCACAAGCACCACAACTAATGCATTCATATTGAAGGCCTTCACGAATATCAATTCCTGTCGGACATACCTGCACACAAATATGACAATCAATACAATCGCCAAGTGCTTGATGATCAACATGTGATGATCTACCTCCTCGAGGCTCCCCACGTTCTTTGTCGTAACTAACAATCAATGTGTCTTTATCAAACATTGCACTTTGAAATCTTGCGTATGGACACATGTATTTACATACTTGTTCACGCATAAAACCTGCGTTGCCATATGTTGCAAAAGTATAAAAACACAACCAAAAAGTTTCCCACGGCCCTGTTGAGAGATATCTCACTTCAATAAAGAGATCTCTGATAGGCGTGAAATAACCTACAAAAGTAAATCCAGTCCAGAATGCAAAAAGTAACCATACGAAATGTTTGCTCGAGCGAATACCAAATTTTTTAGGTGTCCATGGCATATCATCTAATTTCTTTCTTGCCATGTGATTACCTTCGATCTTCGATTCAATCCACATAAAGATTTCTGTATAAACAGTTTGGGGGCATGCAAACCCGCACCATAATCTCCCCGCTACTGCGGTGAAAAGAAATAAAGATAATGCTGAGATAATTAGAATTGCAGTGAGGTAAATGAGATCTTGCGGATATAAAACCAATCCATAAATATAAAAACGCTTGCCGTCTAAATCAAACAGAACTGCTTGGCGACCACCCCATTGTATCCAAGGCATCCCATAAAAATAAATCTGTGTAAGCCACACCATGAGCCAGCGAAGTTTTGAGAAATAACCTTCGACACCTCTTGGTTGAATTTTTCCTTGCGACTTATAAAGTGAAATGACCTCTTCTTTTGGAAGAGGTCGATTCGATTCAAATGAACTCATTAGAGTGCTGCTAATAAATTAATGATTTGACATACCCCAAATATAACTCGTAAGCACATGAATTTGTTCTGGCGTAAATTTAGCTTGCCATGATGGCATTTGATTTGATTTGCCTTCATGAATACGTTTAATGATATTTGCTTCGCCTGCACCATGTAACCAAATATTGTCTGTTAAATTAGGTGCGCCTACAATTTGATTACCTTTACCATCAGCTCCATGACATGCGGCGCAAATTGTTGTGAATTTTGTTTTTCCTAATTCAGCACGTTTTGTATCATGCTGGCTATTAGATAAACTTAAAACATAATTTGCTACATTTTTAATCTCTTCCTCATTGCCAACAGCAGCAGCCATTGGAGGCATTACACCCATTCTGCCTTTATTTAAGGTTTCTTTAATTTTTTCAGGTGATCCACCATAAAGCCAATCGTGATCTGTTAAGTTTGGAAACCCTCTTGTACCTCTCGCATCTGAACCATGGCATTGTGCGCAGTTATTTAAAAATAAGCGCTGACCAATACCTTTAGCATCTTCATTCTTTGATAGATCTTCAATCGACATCGCTGCATATTTTGCATAAATAGGTTCAAGTGCTTTATTAGCTTCGGCTATTTCTTTGTCATATTGTTTATTTTTAGTCCAGCCAAGCTGACCATCATAGCGACCGAGTCCTGGATATAAAGATAAATAAACCAATCCGAATACAATCGTGATTACAAATAAACGCACCCACCATAAAGGTAAAGGATTATTCATCTCTTTAAGATCTTCGTCCCATACATGACCACTCGTGCCATCTTTGCTCTTTGTGACTTTAGTTTTGCTTGTTTTCCATAACAATAATGCACAACCTAAAATACCGCCGAGTGATATAACAACAATCAATGTGGGCCAAAAGTCATTTATAAAATCATTCATTTTCTTTTACCTTTTTTAGCAATTATTTTTTTATGTCTTACAGGTTTTGCATCTTCAACAAATGGCAAGTTTGCAGCCTCTTTAAAATCTCGACTATTGCGCTTAACCCAAGTCCAAATAAGAATCGTTACAAATAGAATAAAACTTCCTACTGTAGCGATTGTTCTTAATTCATTAATATCCATGAATATCCTTATTTAAGATTCGTGCCGAGCACTTGTAAATAACTGATCAACGCATCAAGTTCTGTTTTACCCTTTACTGCATCAGAAGCGCCTTTAATATCTTCATCGCTATAAGGTACGCCTACAATTCTTAATGCTTTCATTCTTTGTGCTACAACTGTTGAATCCACTTCTGTTTTTTCAAGCCATGGATAAGCTGGCATGATAGATTCAGGCACCACATCTCTTGGATTATTTAAATGTACACGATGCCATTCGTCACTGTAGCGTCCACCTACGCGAGCTAAATCAGGGCCCGTTCGTTTACTTCCCCATTGAAACGGATGATCATATACAGATTCACCCGCTACTGAATAATGTCCGTAACGAAGTGTTTCGGCACGAAATGGGCGAATCATTTGTGAGTGGCAGTTATAACAACCTTCACGAATGTAAACGTCTCGACCCATCAGTTGCACTGCTGTGTATGGCTGTATACCTTTAATGGGTTCAGTCGTCGACTTTTGATAAAAAAGTGGAATGATTTCTACAATACCGCCAAACGCCACTGTAACTAAAATCAAAATAATCATGAGGAAACTATTTGTTTCAATCGTCTCGTGACTAAATCCTAAATTTTCTTTATCTAATTTTTTATTTTCTTTTGCCATTTTCTTTTCCCTTAGTGTGCTTTAACAGCAGGAATTAAAATACTTATTGGTTTACCATGAGTCGCCGTCTTAATGACATTCCACAACATCACTAACATACCGCCGAGGTAGAGAAGTCCACCTAATAATCGAATAATGTAATAAGGATGTTTTGCTTTTACTGACTCAATAAATGTATAAGCTAAAGTGCCATCTGGATTTATTGCTCTCCACATGAGACCCTCCATCACACCTGAGATCCAAAGCGCTGTGATGTAAAGCACAATCCCTATAGTGGCCATCCAGAAATGAAGCTCAATCGCTTTCATGCTATACATTTGTTTTTGACCAAATAATCGAGGCACTAAGAAATAAAGGGTGCCCATAGATACTAAGCCGACCCAACCAAGTGCACCTGAATGCACATGGCCTACAGTCCAATCCGTATAGTGAGATAAGGCATTCACTGTTTTAATTGACATCATCGGACCTTCAAAAGTACTCATGCCGTAAAAAGATAAAGATACGATTAAGAATCTTAGAATTGGATCGGTACGTAATTTATGCCAAGCACCTGAAAGCGTCATGATGCCGTTGATCATGCCACCCCAGCTTGGTGCAAATAAAATAAGTGAGAACACCATGCCTAATGAAGATACCCAATCAGGTAATGCTGTGTAATGAAGGTGATGAGGACCTGCCCACATATAAGTAAAAATAAGTGCCCAAAAGTGAACGATCGATAAACTATATGAATACACAGGACGCTCGGCTTGTTTTGGGACAAAGTAATACATCATGCCTAAAAATCCAGCTGTTAAGAAAAAGCCTACTGCATTATGACCATACCACCATTGCACCATGGCATCTTGAACGCCCGCATAAGCTGAATAAGATTTCATAAAGTCTGCAGGAATTTCGGCACTATTTACAATATGAAGTAATGCCACAGTAATAATGAATGCGCCATAGAACCAATTTGCAACGTAAATATGTTTGATTTTTCTTTTTGCAATCGTGCCAAAAAATACGATGGCATAAGATACCCAAACAATAGCGATCAAAATATCAATCGGCCATTCAAGTTCTGCATACTCTTTACCAGATGTATACCCTAAAGGAAGAGAAATAGCCGCTGCTAAGATGACGGCTTGCCAACCCCAGAAAGTAAAAGAAGCCAATTTGCCGGCAAACAAACGAGTTTGACAGGTTCTTTGCACGACATAATAAGAAGAAGCAAAAAGAGCCGATCCACCAAAAGCAAAAATGACTGCATTGGTATGAAGCGGACGAAGGCGACCAAATGAAGTCCAAGGAAGCCCCAAGTTAAGCTCTGGCCATACAAGTTGTGCTGCAATCACTACACCCACCAGCATGCCCACAACACCCCAAACCACTGCCATGATTGAAAATTGTCTTATAACACCATCATCATAAATCGTGGATAAATTTGCTTTCGCGTTCATATCTTCCCCTAAAACGAATACTTACTTAAAAAATCTGATTTTGTGCTTAATAGCACATTGATTCATAAAAGAAGTTTCTCAAACTTTGGGGAATACGGATTTGACTTAGATCAATCGTCGTGCAAAATACGTTCGCCTTCTTTTTCGGTATCTTCAAACTGTCCGCTATGAACTGCCCACCAAAGACCTACAAGAATCACAAGCACTAAGATGACGGAAAAAGGCACTAATAAATAAAGAATATCCATAATTTTAAGTATAAGTCTTTTAATTCAAGTTAAAAGGCTAATCGTGCTGCATTCAAAATGACAAAAAGCGAACTCAATGCCATACCTAATCCAGCTAACCATGCCGGTAAAAGTCCCATCACAGCTAAAGGAATACAAATCAAGTTATATAAAGCTGCCCAAACTAGATTTTGCTTAATAATTTTCATCGTGCGTTTAGCCTCTTCTATCAATTGAGGAATAAGACGAAGCTCACCTTTTAAAATAATAAAGTCTGATTGTGCTTGAGATAGGGGTGCGCCTTGGCCAAGTGCAATGGAGGCATGTGCAAAAGCTAATACAGGCCCATCATTTAATCCATCCCCCACCATAAGTACTTTCGAATGTTGTGACTGAAGTAATTGAATATGTCTTAATTTATCTTCGGGCGAACATTGGCCTTTGATGTTTTGTATAGATAATTGATCAGCCACTCTTTTAACAGACGACAATTTATCTCCTGATAAAATTTCAATATTTAAATGATGTTTTTTAAGTATCTCAATCGACTGAAGTGCATCTTCTTTAATCGACTCAGTCATCATGAAACTTGCTACCCAATAATCGTCATGCATTAAATGTACTTGTAATTGCTCTTCTTTTAAATGATCAAACTCGTTGTCCTTTAAATCACAAAAAGTAAGCGACCCCAATTTAAAAATGCCTAAAGATGTTTTGGCCAATAATCCACCTCCACTAACTTCTTCGATTTTTTCAATTTTTAATGATGTATCAATCTCAGCGGCATTCATAAAAGCTCTAGAGACCGGATGAAGGGAGGAAGCAGATAATGTCGACGCAATGACTAAAGCTTCTTTTTCAGTAATTTTTTTATTGGTAAATATTTTTTCAATAAAAATTTGATCATTGGTTAATGTACCTGTCTTATCAAATACTACTGTATTAATTTGTGTTAATGCTTCAAGTGCTTGCATTTTTTGTACCAAGATACCTTGTCTTGCTAAAAAACCTGACGTGCTTAACATCGCTGCAGGTGTTGCAAGAGACAACGCACATGGGCACGTCACAATTAATACAGCAACTGCTGCAATAATAGCCCTCGCATGATCAAACTGCCAAAAATAAATGCCTACGATTAAGGCTAATAAAATAACAAGCCATAAAAAATGTTTAGCAATGCGATCCGCCAGTAAAGCTAAACGTGGTTTATCAGTTGATGCTTTTTCCATCAAATGTACGATTTTGGCATAGCGCGTTTCTTGCCCTACAAGTTCAACTTGCATATGAACAGGATTGGTTAAATTAAAGCTGCCCGCAATAATTTTTGCGTGAAGAGTTTTTCTAATAGCGGCGGACTCTCCTGTTAATAATGCTTCATCAGCATTTGTGGAACCCATTACAATTTGTCCATCTGCAGGAAAAGCTTCTCCAGGTTTCACTTCAACTATATCGCCAACTTGAAGAAGATTGACAGGTATTTTTTCAATGCTGCCATCAGGATTGACTCGATTTACCATACGAGGCATTCGTCTCATCAATACATCAAGAGCACCTGCTGTTTTATCACGCATTTTTAATTCAATCCATCGCCCTGTTAAAAGAAAAAATACAAACATTGTGAGTGAATCAAAATAAACTTCTTTGCCAAGTAAACCATTGGAATCAAAAGTTGCTGCTGTACTTACAACAAACATAATCAAAATACCGAGTGATACCGGCATATCCATGCTGATTTGTTTTGTTTTTAAATCATTAAGCGCGCTTTTGAAAAAAGGTCCGCATGAAAATAACATCACGGGCAATGTGATGACCCAACTGGCCCACTCCATTAGCCCTTTCATGTTGCTTGTCATTTCGCCAGGAATAGCCATATAAGTGGGCACCGAGAACATCATGACTTGCATCATGCAAAATCCGGCAACTAAGAGTCGCCATAAAGCTTGTCGTTGGGTTTTTTTACGCTCATCCTGATGCAATAAATCGCTGGCTGGAAAGGCTTGATATCCCGCTTTATAAATTCCGCTCGCCCAAAGAGATGGCTTAATGAGATTAGATTGCCAAATAATTTTAGCGTGTCCTGATGTTGCATTGACGGAAACTTCGACAACACCTGGTAAAGGCTTTAATGTATTTTCTACTTTAAAAGCACATGCAGCACAATGCATTCCTTCAATCACTATATGTGATTCCCATCGTGTATTGTCTTTGTTTACACTCTGGCTAAATTGAGACCATTCCTTTACATTGTCTAAAGCTTTCCAATCATTAGCCTCTAAAGATAAAGGACTTTTTTGCGAAACATTCTTAATAGGAATACTTTTAATCGGGATACTCATTTTTTAATTATAGAGTTGTTTTATTTTTAACGTATCAATCAATTCGTAATTTATGGATAGAAATCCATTATCATTGATCTACCTCAAATCAATTCTATACAAAGAAAATTATGACATCTGAAGCGCTCGAAAATTTAATTCAAGCGAGCACACCATGGATGATTGGCGGGCTTGTTTTGTTTATGTTTTTCATTGTATTTAATATTGCTAAAGAAAGTAAGGCGGGTAAAGAGGGAACTTTATGGCTTCTTGCGGTCCTTTGCATGGGAGTTATCGGTTATATTGTAAAAGTAATTTTGGAATATATACTAAGTAAGCATTTATAGATTAAAGTAAGGCTAGATAATGACATTGATGATGATTGATTGGACTTTTATAATTAAAACGACAATTGCAATGATAGCGATTGTGGATCCTCCTGGTTGTTTGCCGATTTATTTAAGTTTAACTGGGCAGCATAAAAAAATTAATAAAAAGAATGTGGCAAAAATGACAGCTTTAACTGTCTTCATTATTCTTGTTGTTTCACTCTTTCTCGGGGATAAGATTTTAAATATCTTTGGCATTACTATGCCAAGTTTTCAAATTTGCGGCGGTATTCTTCTATTAATTATGGCTATTTATATGATGTTAGGTCGTAATCAAATTATGGAATCTACTCAAAATAATAAGTCAGAAAGAGAATTAATTGCTTTTGTACCGCTCAGCATTCCGCTTTTGGCAGGTCCTGGTGCGATAAGTAATATGATTATTGCCGCGCATCAAGCTCCTAATCTTATAAATCAAACCTTTTTGATTCTGCCGTGTATTTTTGTATCTTTATCAATTTGGCTGACTTTAAATTTTGCTGAAAATATTTCTAGGGTGATTGGTGCAATTGGTACAAAAATTATTACACGCGTCATGGGATTACTTTTAGGTTCTATGGCAATTGAATTTATTACGCGAGGCGTATTGGATATTATTGCGTAATGTTTTATGAAGCAAATTCGAAAACTTAAGTTACGCTCTCAAACACATTACGCACTTTTTCGTGCTGACTTACCTTTTAAACCAAAGGTTGAAAAAGACAAGACAAAGTTTAAAAGGCAGCCTAAACATAAAGCTAAATTCGATTAATTATTTTTTCTTTTTGTCTTTTTTACGTCCGCATGACATCCAACAAACCATCTCGCCATCTTTAAAACTATAACGACCAATAATAAATAAAATTGTCGCTAAAAAAACTTGCTGAAATATGAAGATGGGCACATTAAAAGTTGTTACACCATCATAAACGCAGTGGTATTGAAATGCTGCTGTAGGTACATAAGAAAAAGACAAAGCAAAAACTAATAAAGCCAATACATTGTAAGTACATTGTTTCATTTTTTTGAGTCCTTATTATTTAAATAGCTTGATAATGTTTTAATTGCGAAACTAATATATAGTATTTTTAACAAAAATAAAATTTAAAGAAACGCTTATGTCAAACGATTATCACTCACATCACGCAGAATCCCACTTTACTTCTACTGAGATAGTTAGGGATGTTGTCATTGGTATGTCAGATGGACTTACAGTTCCATTCGCTTTAGCTGCAGGCTTATCTGCCGCTGTCGATTCTTCAGCGATTATTGTGACAGCTGGATTAGCAGAAGTTGCTGCAGGCGCCATTGCGATGGGTCTTGGTGGATATCTTGCTGGTAAAACAGATATTGAACATTATGACTCTGAGTTGAAACGTGAAGCTTATGAAATTAAACATTTGCGTGAGCGAGAAATTTCGGAAGTTGAGGAAATACTTTCAGAATATGGGCTTAAAGGAAATACACTTAAAAGTGTTGTTAAATCCATTACTTCTAATCGTGAACGCTGGCTTAAATTTATGATGAAATTTGAATTAAATCTAGAAAGGCCTGATCCGAAAAGAGCTTTGATCAGTGCCACAACTATTTCATTAGCCTACATTATTGGTGGGCTCATTCCTTTAATGCCTTATATCTTCATATCTGACATTGGACCAGCCCTAAAAATATCTGTGATTGCAACAAGTATTGCATTGATTCTCTTTGGTTGGATCAAAGGTCGTTTTACAGGTATGAATCAAGGGCGGTCAGCGGCACAAACACTTATCATTGGCGCATTAGCATCTTCAGCTGCTTTTGGTTTAGCGCACTTATTTTCATAAAAGTTTCATGTCTATTTAAATCATTTAAACCCATCTTAATCCCCTGATTTAATTGTAAAATGAGTCTTTAAAAGAAACATTTGTTTCGGTGGCTTATTTCTAAGATTGGGGCTTTACTTGCAACAGCATTTTTTGTCATCTCGATTTATTTTACTTGCTAGTTTCCTTTTACTTTCTTTAAGTGGTTGTCAGAAACCGCAAGATCACGGTGTTGGCATGCCGCCTAATTTTGTTCTACCCGTGACTATGCTTGAAGCGATACCTACCAGTATTCCTATTACTGCTGAAGCTGTAGGTCAAACAGAAGGGGCTAAAGAAGTTGAAATCAGACCTCGTGTTGGCGGTATTTTATTAAAACGAAAATATAATGAAGGTTCTGCAGTAAAAGCTGGTCAAACATTATTCGTGATTGATCCTGAACCCTACAAAATAGCTTTAAATCAAGCCCGTGCACAATACAATCAAAATCTTGCTCGAGCTGAACAAGCAAAGCGTGAAAAAAAACGCTTAGAAAGTTTAATTGAGTCTCAATCTATCAGTCAGCGCGAATTTGATAATGCGACATCTGATGAATCTATTAGTGTTGCCTCGCTTGCTCAAAGTCGGGCAAATTTAAAACAAGCAGAACTAAATCTTTCTTATACGAATGTCTCAGCACCTGTAGATGGCATCTCAGGTCGGTTTCAATTCTCTGAAGGCGCCCTCATTGCTGCAAATACAAGCTTGCTCACTACACTTGCCCAGGTAAATCCTATTTGGGTTCGCTTTAGTTTTTCAGATAATGAACTTAAAAAACTAGGCGGCCCACTCAATGAAAAAAATGTAGAAGAAGTTTCTATTATCTTGCCTGATGGAAACGAGTACTCTAAAAAAGGAAAAATAAATTTTGCAGCAAGTGAAATTAATCCAGCACTTGGTACACAAGAACTTCGTGCAACATTTGAAAATAATGAACGTCAAATTTTGCCAGGACAATTCGTTCGTGTACGTGTGACCACTGGTAAAAAAGATGGAGTATTTGTATTACCTCAATTAGCTGTTCTTAATTCCGATCAAGGTAAGTTTGTATTTGTCGTCAATGAAAAAAATCAAGCTACACCTCGCCCTGTGATCACGGGTGAATGGAAAGGAAAAGATTGGGTTATTTTAGGCGGACTTCAAGCTGGCGATAAAGTCATTATCGACAATCTTATTAAAGTGCGTCCTGGCATGCCCGTCACTAACATGCCTAACTTCAAAAAATAATGAGTAAATTTTTTATTACGCGGCCTATTTTTGCTGCGGTAATCTCAATCATTATTGTGCTAGCTGGCATTGCGGCTGCTTTTAAATTATCGATTGCACAATATCCGCAAATTGCGCCTCCTACAGTCGTGATCACAGCAAGCTATCCTGGTGCGAGCGCAGAAACACTTTCTAAAACAGTGGCAGGGCCTATTGAAGAACAATTAAGTGGCGTTGAAGGTCTTCTTTATTTTAATTCAAGCACGGATTCTAGCGGCACCCTTAACATCACAGCGACTTTTGAAATTGGTACCAATATTGATCAGGCTACTTTCAATGTAAGTAATCGTGTCAACATTGCTTCTCCTCGCTTACCAGAAATGGTAAGGCGTACAGGTGTCATTGTGCAGAAAAAATCAAATGACATTCTTTTGGTGGTTATGCTCACATCAAAAGACAAACAATTTGACCCGCTTTATTTAAGTAACTATGCAACGCTAAATGTATTAGATGAGATCAAGCGCGTGAAAGGTGTTGGTGATGCTAATATTTTTGGTGCTCGCGATTACTCTATGCGAATCTGGCTAAAACCAGATCGAATGGCACAACTTGGCATTACGACTAGTGATATTGCAGCTGCTATTCAAAGCCAAAATGCACAATATGCGGCAGGAAAAATTGGTCAGGAACCCTCAGTCACCGATCAACAGCTTATATATACAGTGAATGCAAAAGGTCGGTTGTTAGATCCCGATCAATTTGGAAATATTATCGTAAGAGCTGGCGGTCCTAATGGCATTCTTTATCTCAAAGACATTGCACGCATTGAGTTGGGCGCTCAAACCTATGACATCAATACAACATTGAATGGGAAACCCGGCGTAGGCATTCCTATTTTCCTTCAAACAGGTGCTAACGCTCTTGATACAGCGAAAGGTATTAAGGAAAAAATGGCAGAACTCAAAGAGCGCTTTCCTAAGGGTATGGATTTTGAAATTCCTTACGATACAAGTAACTTTGTAAAAGCATCTATGAAAGAAGTTTTCAAAACGCTGGGTGAGGCAATGCTTCTTGTGGTGCTTGTCGTATTTTTATTCTTACAAAATTGGCGTGCTACTTTAATTCCTATTATTGCGGTACCAATATCTCTTATAGGTACATTTGCAGGTTTATATCTTTTTGGTTTCTCAATAAACACACTGACACTTTTTGCTATGGTCTTATCTATCGGTATCGTAGTCGATGATGCCATTGTCGTTTTAGAAAATATTGAGCGCTTGATGTCGGAAGAAAAACTTTCACCCATTAAAGCTGCTATTAAATCGATGGAACAAGTCGCTGCTGCAGTGATTGCCATTGTATTGGTGTTGTGTGCTGTCTTTGTGCCAGTTGCATTTATGGGTGGTATTGCAGGAGAGCTTTATCGTCAATTTGCAGTGACCGTAGCCATTGCTGTGGTGATATCAGGCATTGTGGCACTTACACTCACACCCGCATTATGTGCAATCATTTTAAATCCAAATAATATTCATTCTAAATTTTTTGATCGTTTTAATAATGGCTTTAATCGTTTAACTCATTTTTACATTAAGGTCGTTAATAACACCCTGCGTCATCGTATTATTGGCGGTATTGTTTTTATTGGTATTGTGATTAGTTCTGTTTTTCTTTTTAAATTTACACCCACAAGCTTTATACCTTCTGAAGATCAAGGGTATGTCATCACAGCAGTGATGCTCCCTGATGGCGCTACGATTAGTCGAACATCTAAAACAACCGAAGCTGTTCGTTCTGCAATAGCTTCAGATCCTGCCAGCACATTTCAATTTGCAGTGAATGGTTATGATCTTATTGGTGGTGGTAACAAATCAAATGCTGCCACTATGTTTGTAAGATTAAAAGATTGGGCAGAAAGAAAAAGCTCTGCGAGTGATATTGTAAAAAAACTTTTTGGTATTGGTATGATGCAGCCCGACGGTCTTGCAATTGCGTTTAATCCGCCGTCCATTCGTGGCTTAGGTAATTCTGGCAGCATGGAAATTTATATTCAAAGTCGTAGTGATACAAATCCATTACGTTTATTTGCAGCAGTGAATTTATTTATTGAGGCACTTAACAAAGAACCTCGTCTTACAGGTATTAATACTTTTTTTAGGCCTACGGTGCCGCAACTCTTTATTGAAGTAGATGAAGCCAAAGCTATGAGCTTAGGTATTCCTATTTCAAGTATTTATGACACGCTTCAAAGTACCATGGGTTCACTTTATGTGAATGATTTTAATAAGTCAGGCAGGACTTATCGTGTGCAACTTCAGGCAGAAGCGCCTTATCGAATGAAGCCTGATGATTTAGGTAAAGTTTATGTGCGCTCAAATACCGGGGCTATGGTTCCTCTTTCGGCAGTGAGCACCGTGAATAGTATTGTCGGTGCAGAACAGCTTGAACGTTTTAATGGGCTTTTATCAGCTAAGGTCTTAGCGGGTGGTGCTCCTGGTGTAAGCTCAGGTGACGCAATTAAACTCGTTGAAAAAATTGCAAAAGAAAGCTTACCTGATGGTTATCAAATGGCTTGGACTGGACAGGCT
The DNA here is from genome assembly GCA_041180025.1 of Pseudomonadota bacterium. Lineage (GTDB taxonomy): Bacteria > Pseudomonadota > Gammaproteobacteria > Burkholderiales > Methylophilaceae > Methylopumilus. Next base: position 19,327 of record JBEGSH010000041.1, read on the forward strand.
TATCAAGAAAAACGTACGGGCTCTGCAGCACTTTTTGCATTTGGTTTTGCCATTATTATGGTATTCCTGATTTTAGCTGCACAATTTGAAACATGGGCATTACCCCTTGCGGTAATTATGGCTGTGCCATTTGCGCTCACTGGTGCTCTGATTGCTATTATGGCTCGCGGCATGCCGAATGATATTTATTTTCAGATTGGTTTAATTACCTTGATTGGTCTTGCTGCTAAAAATGCAATTTTAATTGTAGAATTCGCAAGCCAAAAAATGGAAGAGGGTATGCCGATCATGGAGGCAGCAATTGAAGCCGCTCGTCTTCGATTTAGACCTATTGTGATGACATCTATGGCATTCGTTTTTGGTATCGTGCCTCTTGTCTTCGCTACAGGGGCCGGAGCAGCTGCGCGACAATCTATGGGTACGGGCGTATTTGGTGGCATGATTTTAGCGACCTTCATAGCTACTATTTTTATTCCACTATTCTTTGTATGGCTGAGTGGTCATCATATTCGTCATCATGGTCATATTGATGAGGAGAAAAAATAAAAATGATAGTACGTCTTTTATTACTTTTTATTCTTTCAAACTTAATCAGTTGTGCATTAGTTGGTCCTGATTACAAACGCCCAGAAGTTAATTTACCTAACACTTACCATCAAGAAGTGAATAAGGAAAATATAGCCACTGATTTAAATCATTGGTGGAAACTTTATCAAGATCCATACCTTGATGATCTCATGGACAAAGCATTAAATAAAAATGTAGATATTAATGCCGCCATTGCGCGCTTGGAAGAAGCTGATGCATACTTAAAACAAGTGGGAGCGGCTTTGATACCTTCGATAGATTTAACATCGCAGGGAAATCGAACCAAAGCCACTGAAAATGGTATTGTTCCGTCAAGCTTTGTAAAACCTTTTCGTAAAAATTTCAATATTCAATTAGGCACATCATTTGAGCTAGATTTTTGGGGAAGATTACGTCGAGCAAAAGAATCAGCGCGTGCAGAATATATTGCGTCTCAATATTCAAAAGACACTGTGGTGTTAAGTTTACAAAGCACGCTTGCAAGTAATTACTTATTATTACGAAGCATTGATTCACAAATACTAGCTTTAAAAGATAATGTTGGATATCGCAAAGAAAATTTAGAGCTAACCAAAAAACGTTTGGAGAGCGGGCTTATATCAGCACTCGATCTTCATCAAGCAGAAGCCGCTTTTAACAATCTTTCTGCTCAACTTAGTGATCTTATGCGTCAACGTGAAATCGTTGCTAATCAGCTTATTCTTTTATCAGGCGATATGAATTTAAATATTCCAGAAAATAAATTAGATGTATTAGTCACGCCTCCAATACCTCCGGCTAATATGCCCTCATCACTTTTAGAATCAAGGCCAGATATCAAAGAAGCTGAACAAATAATGATTGCATCCAATGCAAATATTGGCGTTGCTAAAGCAGCTCTTTTCCCAAACATTATCCTTACAGCAAATTTTGGGAGAGAAAGTGCTGAATTAAAAAACATCGATAAAACTGGTTCAAATATATGGGGAGTCGGTTTGGGACTAACACTACCCATTTTTGACTCAGGAAGAGCTCAAGCAAAAGTTTCTCAAGCAACAGCCAAACAAAAAGAGGCGCTTAGCTATTATGAGTCCTCTATACAAAATGCTTTTAAAGAAGTGAATAACGCGATCGTTTCTTTAAAAGAATATACAGAGCAGGAAAATGATTTAAAACTCACTCAAGATGCAGCCAAGAAAGCAATGGATATTGCATCGAATCGCTATAAAGCTGGTTATTCAAGCTACCTAGAATATCTTGATGCTCAGCGCGTTTACAACGACGCATCGATTGCGTATATTCAAAAAAGGCAATTGAGACTTATGGCGAGTGTGGAGCTATTTAAATCTTTAGGCGGGGGATGGTCTACTCAATAAACTTTTTTAAATAAATTATTTATTTAAAGTTTTTTTAGCTTTTTCAATCGCTTTTTTGACTTGATCATAGGACGTACCGCCTATGTGATTTCTAGACTTGATTGAACCCTCAAGCGTAAGATGTTTATACACATCACCTGAAATCATTTTACTAAATTTTTTCAATTCATCTATTTTAAGTTCTGATAAATCACATTTCTTTTTAATCGATGCATTCACAGCTTTTGCAACAATTTCATGTGCATCTCTAAATGCGACGCCTTTGATCACAAGATAATCTGCTAAGTCCGTAGCAGTGGCATAACCTTTTAAAGTCGCTTCTTTCATATTTTTTTCATTGACGGTGATACCTTTTAGCATATCTGCATAAATAGTTAGCACATCTAAAATAGTATTAGCGGTATCAAAAAGAGGTTCTTTATCTTCTTGGTTGTCTTTATTGTAAGCAAGGGGCTGCGCTTTCATAAGCATAAGAAGGCCCATTAAATGACCTGTCACTCTTCCTGTTTTGCCTCTCACTAATTCCGGTACATCGGGATTCTTTTTTTGCGGCATGATGGATGAGCCGGTACAAAATCTATCGGCAATTTCTATAAATCCAAACATCGGACTCGACCACATAATGAGTTCTTCTGAAAATCTTGATAAATGCGTCATAAGTAAAGAAGCTGCAAAAGTAAATTCAATAGCAAAGTCTCTATCTGAAACTGCGTCTATAGAATTTTCACATACACCATCAAATTTAAGTTTTTTAGCCACCTTGTTTCTATCAATAGAGTAACTTGTGCCCGCAAGCGCTGCAGCACCGAGCGGTAATTGATTCATTCTTTTTCTGGCGTCTTCAAATCTTGTAAGATCTCTTTGCAACATTTCATAATAAGCCATCAAATGATGGCCAAAAGTCACAGGCTGGGCCACCTGGAGGTGGGTGAATCCAGGCATGATTGTTTTTTGATGTTTATCTGCTAACTGAACAACAGACAACTGAAGCGTTTTAATTTTTTGAGTCGTTTGATCTGTAATCGCTCTTAGCCATAACCTCAAATCAGTTGCGACCTGATCATTTCTTGATCTGCCTGTATGTAATTTTTTACCGGCCTCACCAATTTTATCCGTTAATCTTTTTTCAATATTTAAATGCACATCTTCTAAATCGAGTGACCATTTAAAGGTACCTGCCAAAATTTCTTTTTGAATATTTTGTAAGCCACCTTGAATCGCTTTTAAATCTTTTTGCGTGATAATTTTTTGGGCAGCTAACATTTCAGCGTGAGCCATTGAGCCTTCAATATCGTAAAGACCTAATTTCTGATCAAAGCTAATCGATGCTGTAAATCTTTTGACGAGTTCTGTCACAGGCTCATTAAATCTGCCCGACCAATTCGCTTTTTTTGTATCTTTTTTAGCCATAAGTGAAAGTATATGCTAAAGCTTATGATTTTCTAAATTTTCAATGGCCTGGCTTATGATAAAATGATTCATTCGTTTTAATTTCAACTATGACCCAGCCTACACATATAACCATCGCGACACGCGAAAGTGAGCTTGCGATTTGGCAAGCCGAATATATTAAGTCACAACTTTTATCTTTATATCCAAGATTAGAAGTAAGTATTCTTGGTATGACAACCCAAGGGGATAAAACGCTTAATAAATCACTCTCTAAAATTGGTGGTAAAGGTCTTTTTATTAAAGAGCTTGAAGTCGCATTACAAAATAAAGAAGCTGATATTGCTGTGCATTCGCTCAAAGATTTACCCATGCATTTAAGTGATGAATTCATGATTGCCGCGATTGGTAAGCGAGAAGATGCAAGGGATGCATTTATTTCTAATGATTTTGGAGCACTCGAGATGCTTCCCCCAGGAAGCGTTGTAGGCACTTCAAGTCTTCGCCGACAAAGTCAATTACAACGTCGATTTCCTGAGCTTGTTATTGAGCCTTTGCGAGGTAATTTACAAACCCGCTTAAGAAAACTCGATAAAAAACAATATCAAGGCATTATATTGGCAGCGGCTGGACTCATTCGACTCAAATTAAAAACGCGCATCCGACAATATATGTCCCCGGAAAATTCAATTCCTGCAGTGGGGCAAGGCGCGCTTGCTATTGAGATATTAAAAGTACGATCTGATCTTGTTGAGCTATTAAAGCCACTTCATCACTCTGATTCAGCTCAGTGTGTTCTAGCTGAAAGAGCTATGAGTCGAACACTGGGTGGTAGTTGCAGTGTGCCTTTAGGTGCACATGCCATTATTGAAAATAAAATTCTTAAACTACAAGGCTTTGTAGCTTCTATTGACGGAAAAGAAATGATTAAAGATAAAGTTGAAGGCTCCATTGAAGATGCCGAAAAACTTGGTGAAAAACTCGCAAAGCAACTTCTTGATCAAGGTGCAGATAAAATCTTAGCGAGTCTTGCGATATGAGTAAAAAAGAACTTCATCAAACAGGTATTGTAATTACACGTCCCTCGCATCAAACAGCCGAAATTAAAGCTTTGGTGAACGAGCACCAAGGACATCCCATCGAATTTCCATTACTTGAAATCAAATCAAAAAGCCAAAATGAAACCTTTCAAAATATCGTTTTGAAATTGGATGATTATGATTGGGCTATTTTTATTAGCTCAAATGCAGTTCAATTTGGGATGCCGGTTGTTAAACAGGCATTTCATACATTGCCTAAATTAACCCAATTTGCAGCTATTGGGCCGTCCACTCAAAAAGCATTGAAATTATTTGATGTAAATCATGTACTCATCCCAGATGAAAACTTTGATAGTGAGGGTTTACTTGCTACCAAGGAAATGAATGATATTAAAAATAAAAAAATTGTAATTTTTAGAGGTGAGGGTGGTCGAGAAACTTTGGCAGAAACATTAAGGGCGCGAGGCGCTGAAGTCACCTATGCGGAATGCTATACACGCACTTTTCCTCAGACCAATTTAGATTTACTTAAAGCTTTTTCAGAAAAAATTCATATTTCAGCAGTGCTTATTACAAGCTCGGAAGCATGCAAAGAGTTTGTTCGCTTAAGCCGCTTAAAAGATATGAATTTTTTAAAAGATGTTCTTTTCATCGTCAATCATCCAAGGATGGTGAATGTGCTTGAAAGAGAATCTTTTATGACTTTTGCGTCAGACGAACCTTCTGATCAATCAATGATGAAAAAACTTTTAGAGACAATCGATCATTAATCTTTTGTAATAAAAAATTATCGCTGCAAATTTTAGATATCCAACTTAAGACTGCGTATTTTGGATTGTGTGTTATAACTCAAATGTTAAATTGATGAGTCTTTAATTCGCTATGCCTCATATGAAATTTGTTGGAAAGCTTGGATTGCTCATAAATGTTGTTCTGTCTATTTTAGCCGGTCTTAATAATTTAAATTGTGCTTGGCTCTTGCCTATCATTACATTTCAAACGCTAAGTTATTATCTTTTTCATTTCAAAAATTTTAAATTTAAGAAAATAGGAAAGAGAAATAATCCATTCGTTAAGGAATTGCCTCGTCATTTAATTACTCAATCCTTTATTGTCTTCATGTGTTTTGGCATTGGATTAGGTCTAAATATTTTCTTTGATCACGAAGTTTATGCTTCGCTTTTAGGACAGATTACAAAAATTTTTGATGCTATTAACTTTGCAATAGACGCTGTGAAGCAAGCTATGATTGAGTTTTATAACGCTATATTACAAAGTCGTTTTAATTAAAAATTATTTTCTTTTGTAAGCAACATCAACATCCTGGAACTTATTCAGAAAATTTAAGTCATTAACAATAAGTCGTATTTTTGTAGATAAAAATTATGGCTCATGTATAATGCGCGTCAAATCGTGCTTTATACACGATTCAATATGTATCACTTTGATTCATATTTTGTTTAATTAATATTTAAGGAAATTACATGTCTAAGTTATTCGCTTCATTAGTTGCAGGTTTATTCGCACTTTCTTTAAACGCTTTTGCTGCTGACGCTGCTAAACCAGCTGCTGATGCTAAAGCTGCTCCAGCTGCTAAACCAGCTGCTGATGCTAAAGCTGCTAAACCAGCTGCTGATGCTAAAGCTGCTAAGTAATTAGCTTTTTGTATCAAAAGAAAAAGGCGCTTTTAGCGCCTTTTTTTATGTCATTTTTTCTATTTTTTTAAGGGTGCTGCAAATGTAAAGGCATCTGAATAAAACTCATCTTCCGGAAGTCCTTGAGCAATAAACGCTTTATGCGCCACTTCTACCATTTGTGGGGCGCCACAACAATATAATTGGTAGTCCTTCAAATTTGTAAAATCTTTTAAAACAACTTCATGCACCAAGCCTTCGCGTCCCTTCCACTTATCCTCTTTAAGCGATTCTGACAATACAGGTATATATTCAATATGCGAAAAGTCGTGTGCCCATTTTTTGCATAATGCATCCATATATAAATCTTCCAATATTCTTGCGCCACGATAAAGCTTGATAGGTCGTTTCATACCTTTTTGAATAGATTCTTCAATCATGCCCTTGATTGGTGCAAAGCCTGTGCCACCAGCTACGAAAATAATAGGTTTTGTAGAGTCTTCGCGTAAAAAGAAATTTCCAAAAGGACCTTCGACGCGCAAAATAGATTTTTCTTTCATTTCTTGGAATACATATTCAGTAAATTCACCGCCTGGAATCAGTCTAAGATGTAACTCAATTAAAGAAGATTCATAGGAGGGGCTCGCAATAGAAAATGCTCGGCGCTTTCCGTCTTTAAGTAAAAACTCTAAGTATTGTCCTGCTACAAATTGAAGTTTGTCAGTACTTGGGAGTTTTAATTTCATTAGCATCACATCATATGTAAGCTTCTCTAGAGCCTCGACACGCACAGGAAATATTTTAGGTTTAATATTATTAGTGCTTCCCAATTCTTTAATCTCAATGGTTAAATTTTCTAAAGCCATTGCTCGACAAAATAGTGTCATACCATTTTTAATCTCTTCTTCTGAGATGGCGGCTGACTGATAGTCTTCTAAATGTACTTTACCTTCCACGACTTTACCTTTGCATGCACCGCAAGCGCCATTTCGACAACCATATGGTAAATGCACGCCCGCATCAATGGCAGCCTCTACAATTGTTTGGCTTCCCTTGGCTTGAAAGGTATGTCCACTGGGTAAAAGTTTTATCGTGTAACTCATTATTTTAAAAGCTCATCATCTCGGCGATATTCGCCTTCGATAACGTCTTCTTCTGTTGGTTGAATATTTTGAGAAGCTTTATCTTTAATAGGTATTAAGAGCAATATGATTGCAAAAAAATCTGTAATCACGCCTGGAATAATAAATAAGATACCTGCAAAAAAATTACGGGCACTTCCAATCATCGTTTTAATTGGATTTCCGCCCTGTCCCATCGCGCCCATAAGCTTTGCAAAAACTAATTGTTTTTCTTCTTTGATTAATCGCCAACCTAGGTAAGTGACCAAAATCATATAGAGAAAAAACCACCATCCATAAAGAGCGCTTAGTTTAAAAATGCCCCATATTTCAATGACTGGGAAGGATAATAAAAGAATAGTAAAAAGTAATCGCATTAGGTTATTCTATGATTTTAGTTAGAATTATATGTAATAAATGATCGTTGTGCTTAAGAGCTTGATTCAATCATTCTTAAGGAACGATTTTATGATGATTTAACTCTTATCAATTTGCTTTTTATTAAAGGCCATTATTCATGTTTAGCCGTTTTTTTTCTTTATCAAAAAAAATAACCATTTTATTCTGTTTATTTTTTATCGGCTTAATCCTGAATAGTGCACATGCAAACGAATCTTTATTTTTAAAAGATAAAAATGATTTTTTACAGCCTGATGAAGCATTTCAATTAACCATTAAGAAAAATTCTCAATCTATCGAGACCTCTTTTTTTATTGCAAAAGACTATTATCTTTATCGCAATAAATTAAAAGTTGAGTTTGATCATACTCCTCAAAACCAAATACTTTTGCCTACACCTGAAATTAAAATAGACACACATTTTGGAAAGACAGAAATTTATCACGATACTTTAAATGCTTCTATTCCGTATGATACAAATCATCCCCCAAAGGAAATAAGTGTGACATATCAGGGATGCAGTTCAAAAGGCCTTTGCTATGCACCCATTAAAAAAGATTTTAAATTCGATAATATTAAAACTGCTGGCTCAAAGACAATCAGCTCTGATTCAGAAGTTGATACGATGCAATTTTTATTACAATCACAACATGTCGGTCTTATCTTATTAGGCTTCTTTATCGCTGGTTTATTACTATCATTAACACCTTGCGTATTGCCAATGATTCCTATTTTATCAAGTATCATTTTTGCATCACATAAACGCCCCTCCCATCAAACCCGCCTAAAAGATTTTTTTCTACCCTTAAGTTATGTGGGTGGTGTTTCTTTTACTTACACCTTGCTAGGTGTGTTTGCAGGACTATCAGGTAATTTAGTTACAACAAGTATACAAAGCCCAACGCTCATGGCGGTTATGGGGATTGTCTTTATTCTTCTAGCACTTTCTATGTTTGATTTATATGCGCTTAAATTACCTCATTCTATCGAGCATTTTATTGCCACTTCAATTCTTCGCGTTGAAGGCGGAAAATATTTGAATGTATTTATTATTGGCTCTATTTCATCGCTTGTATTAAGTCCTTGTATTGCCCCTCCTCTTGCGGGAGCAATTATTTACATCAGTCAATCGCGTGATTTTATTTTAGGTGGCTTAGCATTATTTACGCTTTCAATCGGGATGAGCATACCGCTTCTTCTTATTGGTATCTTCTCTGATCAATGGCTTCCTAAGCGTGGTCACTGGATGATTATTGTTAAAGAACTTATTGGATTTATGTTAATTGCCATGGGGCTTTTTATTATGAGTCCATTGTTCCCTGAAAATATGGATCAAATTGCTTATAGCGCTTTGTTACTCACACTATCTATCTATCTATTTTTTGCAAACCATCGTTTCAAATACAAAACAATGTCTTGGGTTCATTTGTCCGCTTTTGTAACGCTCATTGCTTCCATTTTACTTTTTGGATTAACACTACAAAGAATCAATGTATCCTATAGCGAAAATGTTTCTAACACCACTCGGCCTAATCACGTTTCTGTTTTACCTTTTAAACAAATTCAAAGCCTTGATGATTTATCTCGCGAACTCAATCAGCGCGATAATAAAATGATCATGCTTGATTTCTATGCGGACTGGTGTGTTTCTTGTAAAGAATACGAAAAACTTACTTTTACTAATCCTAAAATTAAAGAACATCTTTCTGAATATAATTTGCTCCAGGTTGATGTAACTCAAAACAATGCGGAACATAAAGCTTTATTAAAACATTTCAATCTTTATGGTCCGCCAGCGATTTTATTTTTTGATAAGCAACATAATGAAGTACGTACTTTCAGAATTGTAGGGTACAAAAACGCTTCGCAAATGTTAGATCACCTAAGAAAGCTTCAACATGAAAATCAATAAAGGCTTCCTATATGCAGCAATCTATACGCTTGCTATTATTTTTTTGGGTTTTTCTATTTTTCGGATTTTTTTAATGCCCTCAGAAATTAAGGCCACTTCAGCTGCCCCGCTATTTAGTTCTATTATTAATGATCCTGAAGGCAAGCCGCAAAGCCTTAAACAATTTCAAAATAAAACTATTGTGCTTAATTTTTGGGCAACTTGGTGCGAGCCTTGTCGCGAAGAAATGCCTGAATTATCTAATTTCTATGTTGAAAATCAGTCCAAAAACGTTGTGGTTTTGGGAATTGCGATTGATGAAGAAAAGGCTGTGAAGGCTTATCTTAAAAAAACAAAAGTAACATACCCTATTCTTGTAGACGAGGATAAAGGGGTGATTCTAAGTAAAAATTTAGGGAACAATGAGGGTATTTTGCCTTATACTGTAATCATCGATTCACAAGGTATCATTCAAAAAACTATTCTTGGTCGTGTACATAAAGACCAATTAGATGCCACAATCAAACCTTTATTGCAACCCTCTAAAAGTCTTTAATTTTCCTTAATTTCGTCTAATTTGTAGACAAAAAACGTTATTTTCGGCAAAATTAACTTCCATAGATTCAAGAAAAAACGTGACGCATGGCAACAAAATCAATCTTAGTTTTGCATGGGCCCAACCTAAACCTTCTGGGTGAGCGTGAGCCGCAGCACTATGGCAAGCAAACCTTGGAAGACATCGATCAAGTCTTAAAAACCATAGCCTCAGCGAAGTCCATTAAGCTTGAAACCATGCAAAGTAATAGTGAAGGGGACTTAGTAAACAAAATACAATCACTTCACAAAGACAAAGTTGATTTTCTAATTATTAATCCGGCAGCTTATACCCACACATCTGTGGCGATGCGCGATGCATTGTCTGCTGTCAAAGTACCATTTATCGAAGTTCATTTATCTAATGTATATGCAAGGGAGCCTTTTAGGCATCACTCCTATTTTTCTGATATCGCTGTCGCTGTGATTAGCGGCTTAGGTGCAGATGGTTATATAGCAGCCCTTAATTTTGCAATTAACGCTTAAAGTTTTAAAAAGAGGTCATTATGGATTTACGCAAACTTAAAAAATTAATCGACTTGGTTGAAGAGTCTGGTATCGCTGAACTTGAACTCACCGAAGGTGAAGAAAAAGTCAAAATCAGCCGTCAACTTATGAATCAAGCAGCGCCTATGACGCATTACATACAAGCGCCTCAACAAGCAGCGCCTCAGTCTCAAATGGCGGCTCCATCCGACGTAAATGCTGCAGAAACTAAACCTGTCGCAGAAAAAATAGATGGGCATGCGGTCAATTCTCCGATGGTAGGAACCTTCTATCGCTCACCTTCTCCTGATGCTAAAGCTTTTGTCGATGTCGGCTCTAAAGTTACTAAAGGAGACACGCTTTGTATCATTGAAGCTATGAAATTACTCAATGAAATTGAAGCGGATGCAACGGGTACGATTAAAAAAATCTTGGTTGAGAACGGTCAGCCCGTTGAATACGGCGAAACTCTCTTTATTATTGGCTAACTTACTTTATGTTTGAAAAAATACTAATCGCCAATCGTGGCGAAATTGCACTTAGAGTATTACGTGCATGTCGCGAGCTTGGCATTAAAACAGTCACTGTCCATTCTGAAGCAGACCGAGATGCAAAATACGTCAAGCTATCTGATGAGTCTGTATGTATTGGCCCAGCGCCTTCGACACAAAGCTATTTAAATATCCCGGCTGTGATTAGTGCTGCTGAAGTGACAGATGCAGAAGCGATTCATCCTGGCTATGGCTTTTTATCTGAGAATGCAGACTTTGCTGAGCGCGTTCAACAAAGCGGCTTCGTATTTATTGGGCCGCGTCCAGAAACCATTCGTCTTATGGGTGACAAAGTCAGCGCAAAAAATGCGATGAAAGAAGCGGGCGTGCCTTGTGTACCAGGTTCTGATGGTGCGCTTCCTGAAGATCCAAAAGAAGTACTCGCCATTGCTAAAAAAATTGGTTATCCAGTAATCATTAAAGCTGCTGGTGGTGGTGGTGGACGTGGTATGCGCGTTGTTCATACTGAAGCTGCGCTTCTTGCATCCGTCAACATGACAAAACAAGAAGCACAAACAGCGTTTGGTAATCCAACGGTATATATGGAAAAGTTTTTAGAAAAACCACGCCATATTGAATTTCAAGTGTTATCAGATCAACACGGCAACGCTGTATATCTCGGTGAGCGAGATTGTTCTCTCCAACGTCGCCATCAAAAAATTATTGAAGAAGCCCCAGCACCTGGTTTATCAGCAAAACTTCGTGAAAAAATTGGTGAACGGTGTGCCGAAGCATGTCGCAAAATTAATTATCGCGGTGCAGGTACATTTGAATTTTTATATGAAAATAATGAATTTTATTTCATTGAAATGAATACGCGTTTGCAAGTTGAACACCCTGTCACTGAATTTATAACCGGTATTGATATTGTTCAACAGCAAATCAAAATTGCTGCAGGTGAAAAATTACCATTTAAACAAAAAGATATTGTATTTAAAGGTCATGCGATTGAATGTCGCATTAATGCTGAAGATCCTTATAACTTTGTTCCTTCACCTGGCAAAGTCACTACATTCCACATGCCAGGAGGCCCTGGTGTTCGCGTAGATACACACACTTACGCGGGCTATACCGTGCCTTCCAATTACGACTCGATGATTGGTAAATTAATTACTTATGGTGATACACGCGATCAAGCCGTCGCAAGAATGCGTGTGGCCTTATCAGAAATGGTCGTGGAAGGTATTAAAACAAATATTCCTTTGCACTTAGATCTCATGGCTGATCTTGCGTTTAACAATGGCGGTGTCAGCATCCATTATTTAGAAAAAAAACTCGGCATACAAAAAAAATAAATGGCCGCTTGGATTAATCTTAAAATCCGAGCAAGCGCAGAATATGCGCATATCATTAGTGATGCTTTAATCGAACTCGGCGCACTTTCATCATCGATCGAAGACTCGTATCTCAATAGCGAAAATGAAGAAGCACTTTTTGGTGAGCCCAATATACCTAGTAATACCATCTGGAAACACAATACCATTGAATCTCTTTTTGATGACTCCATATCTATAGATACCGTGATTGATGAACTTAAAACTTTGACGGGCTTATCTGAAATTGATTACACACTTGAATCTGTAGAAGAACAAAATTGGGTCGCATTAACACAATCACAATTTGAACCGATTAGCATTTTAAATAAACTTTGGATCGTACCAAGATGGCACACAACACCCAATCCAAACGCGATCAATATTATTTTAGATCCTGGATTAGCGTTTGGAACAGGAAGTCACCCTACAACACATTTATGTTTAGAGTGGCTTATTAAAGAAGTAAAGATCAATGATTGTGTCTTAGATTACGGATGTGGGTCAGGTATTTTGTCAATTGCAGCAAAGAAATGTGGTGCAAAAGAAGTCATCGGTGTAGATATTGATCCACAAGCAATTATTTCAAGCACACAGAATGCAAAAGAAAATCATGTCGATATTCAATTTTACAATTCGGAATCATCATTAAACTTTGAAGCTGATATTGTTGTTGCAAATATTTTATCTAGCGCACTCTCTGTCTTAGCACCCATTATAGCCAAGGCTTGCAAGCCTCAAGGAAAAATTGCGTTATCTGGTATATTAAAAGAACAAGTTGAAATGCTGACTGAAATATATAGCGCATGGTTTAATTTAAATAAACCAATTGAACGCGAAGGCTGGATTCTCATGTCAGGCACGAAAAAAAGTATTTCCTAAATTTTTTAATTCGTTTATGATGCAAACTCCTCTTAATAAAAAGGATTAGTAAATGAAGAACAACGTTAAAGGTTTAGAAAGAGTAGTTCGTATTGCTGTTGGTGCTGCTGTATTAGGCCAAGCAATTGGTGGTTACTCTGTTTTTGAATATGGCATGGTTGATGAAATCGTTGGTGTATTTTTATTAGGCACTGGTGTTTTAGCTTCATGTCCTGTCAAATCTGTTTTAGGTCTTGGTTCTAAGAAAGCGCCTGCAAGATCAACTGCGGCAAGAAAACCAGCTAAACGTAAACCAGCTCGTAAAGCTGCTGCTAAAAAACCAGCTGCTAAACGTAAAGCGGCTCCAAAAAGAAGACGCGCAGCTCGTTAATCGCTATCCATATTAAGAAGCGTTATATTTCAATAACGCTTCTTTCTTAAATCATTTCAATCGTATCTGTTTTAATCAATCGTACTGCTTCACCAATAATTTCCACGGCTTTCATTCGCACAAAACTTTTACGATAAGCCACTGCAATAGTTCTTGAAGGGATAGGTTTAATAAATGGGATCACCTTTATTAAATGATTTTGATAACGATCTGATGTTGCACTTTTTGGTAACACGGTAATGCCTAGATTCGATGCCACCATATTACGAATAGTTTCAAGTGAATTGCCTTGAAGTACTTCGCCTTTTTTAGACAAATCTGGACACGACTCCACCACCTGCAAGCTAAAACAATGTCCGCTATTTAAAAGCAATACTTTTTCATCGCTTAATTCTTTCGGATCAATATTTTTTCGTGTTGCCCAAGGATGATTATTAGGCACAGCAACTACAAACTCTTCTTTATAAAGTGGTAAGACTTGTATACCTGGAATATTAAATGGTAAGGCCACAATCGCTGCATCAATTTGTCCATTTTTTAGTTGTAATTCAAGACTTGAAGTAATATTTTCTTCGACTTCTAATGGCATGTTCGGCGCCAGTTTTCTCAAAATAGGAATAATTTGTGGCAACAAGTAAGGTCCGACTGAATGAATCATGCCTACTTTAATTAATCCATTTAAGGGGTCTCCGCCAGATTTGGCGAATGATTTTATTTTTTCAACTTCTTCTAAAATGATATTGGCTTGCGCAATAATTCTTTCGCCAATTTCAGTAATGGTGACTTCGGTACGATTTCTTTCAAATAACGAAACATTAAGTTCTTCTTCTAATTTTTTAATGGCTAAACTTAATGCTGGCTGGCTCACAAAACATTTACTTGCTGCACGCCTAAAGTTTTTTTCTTTAGCTACAGCCACCACAAATCTTAGTTCACTTAGTGTCATAAGTTAAGTAAACCTAAATATCGAGATTACTTGCTCCTAAAGCATTATTTTCAATAAATGCACGTCTCGGCTCCACTTGGTCACCCATGAGCGTTGAAAATATTTCATCAGCTGAGATAGCGTCTTCGATTTGGACTTTAAGTAATCTGCGTACATTAGGGTCCATAGTTGTTTCCCAAAGTTGTTCAGGATTCATTTCACCTAAACCTTTATAACGCTGAATATTTAAATTATGTTTTGCTTCACCTAATAACCAGTCGAGCGCCTCTTTAAAGCTAGAAATTGATTCTGATTTTTCACCGCGCTGGATCAAAGCACCTTCGCCTACTAAGCCATCTAGCATTTGTGATGTTTTTAATAATTGTTGGTAATCGCCACTTGATAAGAACAACGCATCAATCACACAACTTTCTAAATTGCCGTGTACAAATTTGTTTACCGCTAATTTATAAGATTTAGTTTCTTCATCTAGCGATACAATCACTTCTGATTTTTCAGTGCTCTTATTAATGAGACGTTCTCTAATGGCTTGCGCAATTTTTTCGGCTTTCGCTTCGGTCGACAAATCAATAGCACCTACATGAAGAATTGCACGCAACACAGCCTCATCATAGTGAGGTGCAATACGGCGAATGACTGCTTCTGTTAATACCATTTGTCTTGCAATTTCACCCAACCCATCTCCCGTTAAATGATTGCCGCCTTTTTTAGTTAGCAAGGTTGCATCTTTGATAGCGGATTCAAGTAAATATTGATCAAGCTCTTGTTCATCTTTTAGATATTGCTCATGCTTACCTTGCTTCACTTTGAAAAGCGGTGGTTGCGCAATATAAATATGGCCTCGCTCAACAAGCTCCGGCATTTGACGATAGAAGAATGTCAAAAGTAATGTACGAATATGTGCGCCGTCGACGTCTGCATCAGTCATGATAATGATGCGATGGTAACGTAACTTTTCAACATTAAAATCATCTTTGCCAATACCAGTTCCCAAAGCAGTAATGAGTGTTGCGATTTCTTGCGAAGATAATAATTTATCGAAACGCGCTTTTTCTACGTTTAGAATTTTTCCTTTTAACGGAAGGATTGCTTGGTTCTTACGATCACGCCCTTGCTTTGCAGAGCCTCCCGCAGAATCGCCCTCGACCAAGTAAATTTCACATAAAGAAGGATCTTTTTCTTGGCAATCTGCTAGCTTTCCTGGAAGACCCATAGAGTCCATGGCGCCTTTACGTCTTGTCATGTCACGGGCTTTGCGCGCTGCTTCGCGCGCGCGAGCAGCATCAATAATTTTATTACAAATAATTTTTGCATCTGCTGGACTCTCAGCTAAGAAATCAGCAAGCTTAGATGCAACTACATCAGACACGACTGGCTGCACTTCGCTTGAAACTAATTTATCTTTTGTCTGTGAAGAAAATTTAGGCTCTGGTACTTTCACTGACAAAATACAAGTGAGTCCTTCGCGCATATCATCGCCGGTTGTTTCTACTTTTGCTTTTTTGGCCAGTTCATTTTGCTCAATAAAATTGTTTAGCGTTCGGGTCATTGCTGTACGAAGGCCTGTTAAGTGTGTGCCGCCATCTCTTTGAGGAATATTGTTTGTAAAGCATTGAACATTTTCACCATATGAATCATTCCATTGCATAGACACTTCCACGGTGATGCCGTCCTTTTCACCGAAAGCATGAAATGCTTTTTTGTGAAGTACAGATTTAGATCGATTCATATACTCGACGAATCCTTTTACACCGCCTGAGTATGCGAAGTTTTCTGATTTATTTGTTCTTTGATCTATCAATTCCATTTTGACGCCGTTGTTAAGGAACGATAGTTCGCGTATGCGTTTTGCTAAAATTTCATAATGAAAATCAATATTAGTAAATGTTTCAGCTGAAGGGAAGAAGTGAACTTCTGTGCCACGACGATCTGTGGTGCCCATCTCTGCTAAGGGTGCCACACGTTCACCGCGTTTAAATTCCATTTGATAGACCTTACCATTACGACACACTTTTAAACGCAACCATTCTGATAGTGCATTCACTACAGAGACACCCACACCATGTAAACCACCGGATACTTTATAAGAGTTTTGATCGAACTTTCCGCCAGCATGTAATTCGGTCATTACAATTTCTGCTGCGGAACGTTTAAACTCGTCATCTTCTTTAATATCTGTTGGAATGCCGCGACCATTGTCTGAGATGCTGACGGAATTATCTGGATGAATAATAATTTTAATATCATCACAGTGGCCTGCTAAGGACTCATCAATGGCATTATCAAGAACCTCAAAAACCATATGATGAAGACCGCTACCATCAGAAGTGTCACCGATATACATGCCCGGTCTTTTTCGCACCGCATCTAATCCTTTTAAGATTTTAATGCTATCTGAGTTGTATTCTTGATTATCTATCTTTTGAGCCATGAGTTTCTCTTTTTTGAATTGAATTAAATGCGCATTGGCATCACTACATATTTGTAGTCATTGTTATTAGGTATCGTAAACAAACAACTACTGTTTGTATCCAGAAAAGCTAAGTTCACTTTTTCATCTTGTATGTTTGTGAGGACATCAATTAAGTATGTCACATTAAACCCAATATCAATAGGATCTTGTTGATATTGAATTTCTAACTCCTCTTCCGCTTCTTCTTGTTCTGTGTTTGTACTAATAAGTTTTAAATTGTTATCTGCAATCATCATTCGAATGCCTCTATATTTCTCATTCGATAAAATAGATGCGCGTTGAAGAGACGTTAAAAATTGTGCGCGATCAATTGTAAATTGGTTGTTATGTCCTTCTGGAATAACGCGCGTGTAATCAGGGAATTTACCATCAATCACTTTTGAAATAAGTTGTATATCATTAAAACTAAAGCTTACTTGGCCTTTATAAAGCTCAACAGACACTAACTCTTCCGTATCATTAAGAAGTTTAATTAACTCAATCACTGTTTTTCTTGGAAGAATCACTTCTGTTTTATTGTAGTTTTGATCTAAATGAATTGAAGTAAAACTTAAACGATGTCCATCTGTACCTACAATATTTAATTGATTGCCATTTACTTCAAATAACAAACCATTTAAATAATAACGAATATCTTGTTGTGCCATTGCAAACTCAACTTGCTTTAATAAACGCTTAAGTTGAATTTGAGAAATAGTAATCACAACAGCCTCGCTTGAAGCTTTTGTCATCACAGGATAATCTTTTGCAGGTAATGTTTGAATTGCGAAACGACTCTTATTTGCTTTTACCGCAACACGGCTATCTTTAATTGCAATATCAATAACACAATCATCAGGTAACGATCGTGTAATATCAAAAAACTTTCTTGCGGATATTGTGGTTGCAATCTCTTCTTTAAGATCTGCTTTAAAACTTAAAGATACTTGCATTTCCAAATCGGTTGCAGTGAGTTGTACCTGACCATCTTTACCTTGAATTAAAATATTTGAAAGAATTGGAAGTGCGTGCTTACGTTCTACAATGCTTGTAACATTTGCGAGTGGTTTAAGTAGCGCATCTCGATTAATTTTTATATTCATATCGTTCTTCTTTATTTAATGTTTTTTAATATATAAATCTAATAATAGTAATAAAGGCGAGGTTTTCTATGGATAACCTTATAAACCTTAATGTAAACAATTAGTTATCTTGTGAATAACTATGCATTTCTATTGTAATTTCCTGTGGATAATTTGTGCATAAAAAACACATGTTTTTATAAAACCCTACTTATCCACAATTCATCCACAATTGTTCCACAGGGCTTAATTAGCCCTTAAGAACTTGTTTTAATATTCCTAAATCTTGCGCAATCGATTGATTGCTTAATCTTAATTGTTCAATTTCTTCACATGCATGCATCACTGTAGTGTGATGTCTGCCACCATAAGCCTCTCCAATTTCAGGGAAGCTTAAATTTGTGAGTTCTCTTGTTAATGCCATCGCAAGTTGTCTAGGTTTAGAATAATTACGCGAACGTTTTTTACTTAACATGTCTGATATTTTGATTTTAAAATATTCAGCTACGGTTTTTTGAATGTTCTCAACACTGACTTGGCGTCCACGCACTGCAATTAAATCTTTAAGTGCATCTTTGGCTAAATGAATGTCAATGGCTGACTTTGTAAAATTAGACATGGCTAATATTCTATTTAATGCCCCTTCCAATTCACGCACGTTAGATCGAATTTGTTTTGCAATAAAGAATGCAACTTCTTCAGAAATTTTCATTTTATTTTCTTCTGCTTTTTTAAGCAGAATAGCAACGCGCATTTCAAGCTCTGGCGGTTCAATGGCTACGGTAAGGCCCCAGCTAAATCGAGTCCTTAAGCGTTCATCTACACCTTCAATTTCTTTTGGGTAACTATCGCAAGTAATAATAATTTGTTTCTTGTTTTCAATAAGCGTATTAAATGCGTAAAAGAATTCTTCTTGCGTGCGATTTTTTTTCGCAAAGAATTGAATGTCATCAATCAATAATAAATCTAATGAGTGATAATTTTTTTTGAAGGCATCAAATGATTTATTTTCATAAGCTTTAACAACGTCGGATACATAACGTTCTGCATGTAGATATTTAATTTTTGCATCAGGTTGGATATGTTTTAAATGATTACCAATGGCTTGAATTAAATGTGTCTTGCCTAAACCAACGCCGCCGTAAATAAATAATGGGTTATATGCCTTACCTGGATTTTCGGCTACTTGCATGGCTGCGGCGCATGCTAATTGATTGGCTTTGCCTGTCACGAAACTTTCAAAAGTAAAATGAGGGTTAAGGCCCGATGCTTTAGCTTCTTTTAATGTGCCCCCAGCACTTTTTTTGGTTACGTCGTGATTAGGTGCTTCGGCTACATTATTGAGTGGAGAAATTGCCAAAGCTTTTGATAAAACTGCCTCTTTTTTAGGCAGTATAGATTCTTTGATAGCACGTATTGCAAATTCTATTTTGGTAACATCAGGAAGTTGTTCTTTGGCCAATACTTCAATTTTTTGGGCGAAGCGATCTTTAACCCACTGCTGCACAAACTTATTGGGCGCCAAAATTTTAATTTTATGTTGGTCGTATTCGAACTTAAGCGGTTTGATCCAAGTATTAAACTGCTGGGCGGAGAGCTCTTTTTTAAAACGTTCGAGACAGTGAGTCCAAAAATTTTCCATTAACGGCAAAATCCAATATATATAGTATTAAAATTACAATTTCTTCTTGATTTGGCATTTTAGAGAACCGGAACGGTGTAAAAATGCTTTTTGGGAATGATTGCTTTACGGAAGTCATCTTAACTGAACCTATCAAAGTTATCCACAGGCGTTTTTAGACTTCTAACATAAATAATCGTTGACACTTGGCGGTATGTACGGTAAATTGCGCGATCCTTATCGAATTATAGCTGGAGAAACACAATGAAACGTACCTATCAACCATCAAAAGTAAAACGTGCTCGCACGCATGGTTTTTTAGTACGCATGAAGACTCGTGCAGGACGCGCTGTTTTATCAGCTCGCCGTGCTAAAGGCCGTGCTCGTATCGGTCTATAAAGACCTATCTGGCAAATTCTCCATAATTTGCAAACTAAATTAACCAAACTTACAAAAACGGATGAATTTTCATCCGTTTTTAATTTCCGTAAGCGACTTTCCTCTCAGCACTTAAGTTTTCACTATCAGCCCAATACTTTGTCCTTATTTCGCTTGGGTATGGTCGTGGGTAAAAAAACACAGAAATTGGCTGTGAAGCGCAACTACATGAGGCGTGTCTTGCGTGAATTAATGCGAAAAAAACAAGAACAGCTCTTAAATTTTGATATAGTGATACGCATTCAAAAATCGTTTCACCGTAGCGATTTTGTTGAGATTGAAACAGAAGTGGATCAGATGATTGCAAGATTGAAAAAATGAAATCAATCGCAATATTATTTGTGAGATGTTATCAATTATTATTAAGTCCTTTTTTTGGTCAGCAATGTCGATTCACACCAACGTGTTCACAATACACGATAGAGGCGATACAAAAAAAAGGCGTAATACAAGGTATTTTTTTATCAATGAAACGAATAGGTAAATGTCATCCGTGGTGCAAGGGTGGTCATGACCCTGTTAATTAATTTTGGAATTTTATAATTTATGGATACGAAGCGTTTAATACTGTTTGTTGTATTTTCTTTTTCAATTCTTTTACTATGGGACACATGGCAACGTAAACATCTTCCAGTAAGTGAAGTTACAACGCAACAAGACGCGAGCGTTCCATCTTCTCAAAAATTAAATACTACAGATACCAAAACAATATCTCCCGATTCTAATTTCAAATTAGAAACAGCATCACGTATTAAAGTGGTAACGGATTTGTATCAAATTGAAATTGATACAGCAGGTGGCGATATTCGCCGTTTGCTTTTAAACAATCATTTAGCTGATAACGGGCAAGATAAATTTGTGTTATTAGATGACGCTCACAAGCCTTTACTTTACGTCGCACAAACAGGGCTCATCGGTAATGATTTGCCAACGCATAAATCTACGTTCACATCCGAAAAAACAAATTATGTTTTAGAGAGCGGACAAAATCATTTAGACGTTAAATTAAATTACAAAAATCAAGATGTGGAAGTTGTGAAAATTATTTCTTTTGATCGCGACAGTTATCAAATAGGTGTTCGTTACGAAATTACTAATCATAGTAAATTAGCTATTACGCCATCAGCTTATTTCCAGCTGTTACATGATGATGAATCGAATCAAGGCAGCAGTCTAGCACCCACATTTACTGGCGGCGCTTACTATACTGAAGCAGATAAATTTAAAAAAATTAATTTTAAAGATATGAAGAAACATGACCTATCACTTATTTCTGTTGATGGATGGGTAGGCTTAATTCAACATTATTTTGCGTCTGCTTGGATTTTACCTGTGAATCAAAAGCGTGAATTTTATACAAAGCAAGTTGCAGATAATATTTATTCGTCAGGTGTGTTAACACAACTCTCTGCTATTCAGCCTGGTGAGAAAAAAGAATTTTCAACGAAACTTTATTCAGGCCCGCAAATTAAAGAGCAGCTAGAAAAAGCTGCACCAGGTTTAACTTATACGGTGGATTATGGTTGGTTAACTTTTATTGCATCTCCTTTATTTGTGGTGCTTAATTGGATTTATAAATTAGTGAATAATTGGGGTGGCGCTATTATTATTCTCACAGTGTTAATTAAATTGCTCTTTTATCCGCTCTCTGCGGCAAGCTATAAATCTATGGCGCAACTTCGAGAGCTTGCACCGCGCTTACAAAGCATGAAGGAAAAATTTGGTGATGACAAAGTTAAGTTTCAACAGGCCATGTTAGAACTTTATCGCACAGAAAAAATTAATCCGATGGGAGGTTGTTTACCTATTCTTATTCAGATCCCTGTTTTCATTTCACTCTACTGGGTGTTAATGGGCGCTGTTGAATTAAGACATGCACCTTTTATTTTATGGATCACTGATCTTTCTGTGAAAGATCCTTTCTATGTATTGCCTATCATTATGGGCATTAGCATGATTGTTCAAACAAAACTTAATCCAGCACCTACGGATCCTATGCAAGCAAAGTTGATGATGATTATGCCGGTTGTATTCAGTATATTTTTCTTCTTCTTCCCGGCAGGCTTAGTGCTTTATTGGGTGATTAACAATCTCTTATCTATTCTTCAACAATGGATGATTAATCGATCCATTCATGAAGCGGCATTAGCTAAGAAAGGCAATGCAGCTCGCAAATAATTTAGATACCATTGCCGCCATTGCAACACCTTCGGGTGCTGGCGGCATTGGTGTCGTGAGAGTTTCTGGTCCTAAAGCGAATGATGTTGCGAAACATCTTTTAGGCGTCTGTCCTGAAAATCGTTTAGCGTCGTACCTTCCTTTTTTAGATATTAATGGTCAAGTGATTGATCGCGGCATTGCACTTTTTTTTAAATCTCCCCATTCATATACCGGTGAAGATGTTTTAGAACTTCAAGGTCATGGCGGTATTGCTGTGATGCAACTTTTATTAGCGCGTTGCATTGAATGTGGAGCGAGACTTGCTAAGCCAGGGGAGTTTACCGAACGCGCTTATCTTAATGACAAAATGGATTTGGCTCAGGCCGAAGCGGTCGCAGATTTAATCAATGCCTCAACCTCAGAAGCTGCGAAAAGCGCCATGCTTTCGTTAAGTGGTTATTTTTCCAATAAAATCAATGACTTACTAAAAGAACTCATTGATTTACGTATGTATATCGAAGCTTGCTTAGATTTTCCCGAGGAAGAAATCGACTTCATTACGACAGGTAAAGTCAAAGAAAAGCTTTTAAGTCTAAAGTTACGCATGGATGAAGTGACTTCGTCTGCTAAACAAGGCCACTTATTGCGCGAAGGCTTGACCGTTGTATTGGTAGGCCAGCCCAATGTGGGCAAATCGAGTTTACTCAATCAATTGTCTGGCAATGACCATGCGATTGTAACTTCTATTCCTGGCACAACACGCGATCCCATTAAAAGTGAAATCCAAATCGACGGTATCCCGATTCATGTGATTGATACCGCCGGATTAAGAGATACAAGTGATGAAATTGAAAAAATGGGCATCGAAAAAACATGGATTTCGATAGAAAAGGCCAATATCGCATTATTTTTAGTGGATGCTGGTAAAGGTATTACCGATTACGAGAAAATCATTCTAAATCGCATTCCAAAAGACGTTTTTAAGATATGGGTTCACAATAAAATTGACTTGTTATCCAAAAAAGCTTCATCCGAAATGATGGATGGAGAGCATCACCTTTTTATTTCCGCAAAAAATGGAGAAGGTTTAGCCCAGCTTAAAACGACTTTATTAAAAATGGCTGGCGTTGAATTTAGTAAGGACGGAAATCAAGGTGTTTTTATGGCGCGACAACGGCATTTAGATGCACTTGATACTGTCTCAAAACATTTGAATGAATCGGTTCATCAGCTTCAATCGCCTGAGTTAGTCGCGGAAGAACTCAGACAAGCTCAAACTTCATTGGCTTCTATTACGGGGGAATTTACCCCAGACGATCTTCTAGGTGAAATTTTTAGTCGTTTCTGTATTGGCAAGTAATTCTCTCGTTCCACGTGGAACACTTCCTTCCGTTTTTTAAGTAAATGTTTCACGTGAAACAATGGTTTTCATAGTGATTCTGACCAGATTAAAGTAAAATTACACCTTTTCTAACAGACGTAAAATCATGGAATTTCCTAATAATTTTGATGTGATTGTGGTGGGCGGAGGACACGCCGGTACAGAGGCAGCCTTGGCTTCGGCACGCATGGGACAAAAGACTCTTCTTTTAACCCATAACATCGAAACTTTAGGTCAAATGTCTTGTAACCCATCCATTGGTGGCATTGGTAAAGGCCATTTAGTTAAAGAAATCGACGCTTTAGGCGGTGCAATGGGAATTGCGACCGATGAAGCTGGCATTCAATTTCGCATCTTAAATAGCAGTAAAGGCCCAGCCGTCAGAGCTACCCGTGCTCAAGCAGATCGTATTTTATATAAGGCTGCAATTCGTCATCGTCTTGAAAATCAACCTAATCTTTGGCTTTTTCAACAAGCAGTGGATGACATTCTCTTAGATAAAGATCATGTCGCCGGAGTGGTGACACAAATTGGCATTCAATTTAAATCTAAAACCGTTGTTTTGACTGCGGGCACATTTTTAGGTGGCCTTGTTCATGTGGGCTTAAAGAATTATCAAGCAGGTCGTGCAGGCGACCCGCCTTCTATTTCTTTAGCCCATCGTTTAAGGGAAATTGGCTTACCTGTAGGTCGACTTAAAACGGGCACACCCCCAAGAATTGATGGACGGACAATTAATTATGCTGTGATGCAAGAGCAGCCGGGTGATACGCCGACCCCTTATTTTTCTTTTTATGGCAAAAAAACAACACATCCTCAACAAGTGTCTTGTTGGATTACACATACCAATGAATCGACCCATGACATTATTCGCAGTGGATTAGATCGTTCACCCATGTATACCGGCGTGATTGAGGGGGTAGGTCCTCGCTATTGTCCATCGGTGGAAGATAAAATTCATCGATTCGCAGATAAAGATTCTCACCAGATTTTTTTAGAACCAGAAGGCTTAAATACCAATGAAATTTATCCTAATGGCATTTCAACAAGCTTGCCTTTTGACATCCAGTACAAATTAGTCCGTTCAATCAATGGGTTAGAGAATGCACACATCCTAAGACCGGGTTATGCTATTGAATATGATTACTTTGACCCACGTAACTTAAAGTCCAGTTTGGAAACTAAATCGATTCAAGGCTTATTTTTTGCAGGACAAATCAATGGCACGACAGGCTATGAAGAGGCCGCAGCGCAAGGATTGTTAGCTGGCACAAATGCCGCTTTAATGACACAAGATAAAGAATCTTGGTGCCCTAAGCGCGATGAAGCTTATTTAGGCGTTTTAGTGGATGACCTTATTACGCGAGGTGTTTCCGAACCTTACAGAATGTTTACAAGTCGAGCTGAATATCGATTGATGTTAAGAGAAGATAACGCCGATCTGAGACTCACAGAAATAGGTCGCAATTTAGGATTAGTTGATGATGATCGCTGGACGATGTTCAATCAAAAACAAGAAACCATTCAATCAGAAGAAGCGCGATTAAAAAAATTCTTTGTAAGACCTCAAGATATTTCGATTGAAAAACAACAAGCGATTATTGGTAAAGCAATTGATCACGAATATAACTTATTTGATTTATTAAGACGCCCTGAAGTTAGTTTTGAAGGCGTTAAAGAACTCATGAAAGAAGATGCAAGTTTGATTGATCCTGCGGTCAGAGAACAAGTTGAAATTTCAGCAAAATATAAAGGTTACATTGTAAGACAACAAGAAGAAGTGGATCGAAGTCGAGATCAATTAGATATTCCATTGCCTATCGATCTTGATTACAAAGAAGTGCATGGATTAAGTGTTGAGGCACAACAAAAATTAAATTTACATAAGCCTGAAAATTTAGGACAAGCTTCACGCATCTCTGGTATTACACCCGCGACCATATCATTACTTTTAGTGTTTATTAAACGAAAAAATAAGCCTAAAAAAATGACCGCAAATCGCCCAGAAAAAGCAGCATGAATGTTGGTGACAAAAAAGACCGCGATCTACTGATCGAGGGATTGCAACGCATGGCTTTGAAATTATCTGATCAAGTGATTGATCAGTTGATGACATATTTAAATTTAGTAGAAAAATGGAATCGCGTTTATAACCTAACAGCGATTCGTGAGCGTGATGAAATGATTAAGCTTCATTTGCTGGATAGCTTATCTATTTTAAATCATGTGCATGTAAAACATATATTAGATGTAGGAAGTGGCGCTGGATTTCCAGGCATTGTATTGGCGATTACAAAACCTGAATTAAAAGTAACGGTAATGGATTCGGTAAATAAAAAAACGACATTCATGCAACAAGTGAAAAGTGAATTAGCGCTCGCCAATTTAGATATAGTGAATAGTCGCGTTGAAGATTATCAACCGACAACACTTTTTGAGGCGGTGACATCAAGAGCCTTTTCGAATTTAAAAAATATGATGTCACTTACACAACACACTTTACAAAAAGAGGGTGTGTGGTTAGCGATGAAATCAAAAGATGTAAGAGAAGAATTAGAAGCATTTGAAAAGAATCAATACACATTGATTCCACTTGCAGTGCCTTTTATCAATGCAGAACGATATTTAGTGATATTAAAGAAAGATAATTTTTAGACATGCGTATATTAGCGGTAACGAATCAAAAAGGTGGCGTGGGTAAAACGACGACATCAGTAAACTTAGCTGCAAGCTTAGCTTCGAAAAATAAATCGGTGCTTCTCATTGATCTCGATCCACAAGGTAATGCGACGACAGGTTCAGGTATTGATAAATCGACAATCAAAACGTCTATTTATGATGTGCTCATTCAAAGTAAATCATTTAACGATATTGTCATTCATTGCGAGCGTGGTGGTTTTGATTTAGCACCTTCGAATCGAAATCTTGCAGGTGCTGAAGTTGAACTTGTGAATGAAAGCAAACGTGAAACAAGATTAAAAGAAGCATTACAACATTTAAAAAAAGATTACGACTATGTGTTGTTAGATTGTCCGCCCGCACTTAATTTAATTACAGTCAATGCCTTGACAGCGGCCGATGCTGTTTTAATTCCGATGCAGTGTGAATATTATGCGTTAGAAGGTTTATCAGATTTAGTAGGTACGATTAAAAAAGTGAGAAGTCATTTAAATCCTCATATTGAAATTGAAGGATTATTAAAAACACTTTTTGATAAACGCAATATGTTAGCGCAACAAGTATCAGATCAACTCACCGCTCATTTTGGCGACAAAGTCTATGAAACCATTATTCCAAGAAATGTAAGATTGGCAGAAGCTCCAAGTCACGGCATGCCAATTTTAATGTATGACCGTTCATCACGAGGTGCGGTTGCTTATTTAAAACTTGCCGAAGAAATCATACAAAAAGAAATGAGGAAGTCACATGGCTAAACCTAAAGGACTCGGTCGAGGACTCGATGCATTATTGTCGAACACCGATGAAGATATACCTAAGAATGAAGGCTCTTTACAAACTTTATCGATTAGTGATTTAAAGCCTGGTAAATATCAGCCGCGAAGCATCATGCAAGAAGAAGCTTTGTATGCGCTTTCACAGTCCATTTTAA
>JBEGSH010000042.1:0-23395 GCA_041180025.1 Pseudomonadota bacterium
TATTCTTCCCCAAGTTACTTTTGGAATTGCAGTGAGAATGGCTGTGATGGCAATTTTAGCGGGGCAACACTCATGAGTATTTTAATTAAAAATGGTCGGGTAATTGACCCAAAAAATAATATTGATGCAAATTTAGATGTCTTGATCGCGGATGGAAAAATTTCAGAATTAAATAAAAATGTAGATCCAAAAAAAGCAACACAGATTATTGATGCCTCAAAAAAAATAGTCATGCCAGGCATCATAGACCTTCAATTGAATTTAAGAGAACCTGGCAATCAATACAAATCGACATTAGAAAGTGAAATGAAAGCGGCAAATGCTGGTGGAATTACTGGCATGGTATGCCCCCCAGATACCACCCCTATTCTCGATGAGCCCGGTCTTGTAAAAATGCTAAAGAATAAATCTGAAGCGCTCAAATTAGGCAATGTGTACCCTCTTGGTGCGCTCACTCAAAAATTAAATGGAAAATTATTAACTGAAATAAATGATTTATATGAATCAGGTTGTATTGGATTTTCTCAAGCAGAAAAACCTATCCAAGATACAGAGGTTCTATATAGATCATTTCAATATCTCTCAACATTTAATCTCAAAGCTTTTTTAAGGGCTGAAGATGCCTATTTATCAGAAAAAGGCATTATAAATGCAGGTGAAATTTCGACTCGACTTGGATTAAAAGGTATTCAAAGCATTAGTGAAACCACTGCTATTAATAAAATATTGGAAATAGCGGACTTAACTAAAACCAAAGTTCATTTAAATAAAATATCAACAGCTGAAGGATTAAATTTAATAAAAATAGCCAAAAAAAATGGTGTCAATGTAACTTGCGACGTTTCTATCCACCAAATTTTTCTTACAGACAATGATATTGGCTTCTTTAACACAAACTGTTTTTTAAAGCCTCCTTTAAGGAAAGAGTCTGATCGAGTAAAGGTTATTGAGTCGATTATTGACGGCACAATTGATGCAATATGCTCAGATCATTCCCCGGTAAATGAAGATAATAAATTAAAACCTTTCGCCGAATCGGAATATGGCGCATCAAGCGCAGAGCTTCTCATGCCGCTTATATTCAAGCTTTCAGAGGAATATAAAATAGATTTAAGTTTGCTGGTTAACAAAATAACTTATCAGCCTTCAAACATTCTAGAAATTAATAAAGGAAATCTTTCAATAAATTCGGAAGCTGATATTTGTATATTTGATCCTGAATATTCATGGGAAATAAATTCAAAAACTTTAATCAGTGAAGGTAAAAATACACCATTTTTGAACCAAAATTTAACCGGAAAAGTATCAAGCACTATTTTTAACGGCAATATTGTCTTTATTGGTCACTAGCAATTTTAAAAAGCTAAATAAATATAATAAATTTATCGTTAAAAATAATATCAAAATAATTACAATAAAAACTTGACTAGCTTTAAAAACAAGTCCATATTTACACTTGCATTTGCAGTAAAAAAAATTTTTTTTATTCTTTGGAGTCTTTTTAAATGATCAAAAAATTAATTTCAGCAATTTTTGGTTCTTCAAAACCAGCAGAAACTAATAGTACACTTCCAGCAACAATTTCAAAACCTTCAACATCAGTTAGCGCTAAGAAAAAACCAGCAGCTAAGAAAAAACCAGCAGCTAAAAAACCAGCAGCTAAAAGAAAACCAGCAGCTAAAAGAAAACCAGCAGCTAAAAGAAAACCAGCAGCTAAGAAATAAATATAACGGGACTTTAAGTCCCGTTTTTTTATTAGCAAGTTCTTTGTTGCTAAACATACTAAAACCAAGCAAACTTCAATTTTGCTTGGTTTTTTTATTTAACTAATGTCCACAATCTCCCAAAATATTTCTCAAATTCATGACGATATTCAAGAAGCTTCTGCTATCCATGCTTCTCATGAAAAAATTACTTTAGTAGCTGTGAGCAAAGGCCAGAACTTTAATAAAATAATCGAGGCCTTTGATGTTGGTATTTTAAATTTTGGAGAAAATTACCTTCAAGAAGCGCTCGACAAAAAAAAGCAGTTAGAAAAATTTCCAATTCAATGGCATTTTTTGGGGCCAATTCAAAGCAATAAATGCAAACTTATTGCAGAAAATTTTAGTTGGGTACATAGCGTTGACAGGATTAAAGTTATGAAATTGCTTAACGATAATAGGCCTTCAAACCTCCCCCCTTTAAATATTTGCATCCAAATCAATACCAGCGGAGAAGAAACTAAAAGTGGCATTCCTATTAAAGATGCAAAAGCACATTTATCAGAGTTAATTCAAGCACTCAAAGAACTTCCCAAGCTTAAACTAAGAGGTATTATGTCTATACCCTCCAATACAAAAGATACCAAACAAGTGATTGATGAATTTAAGGCTATGCATATACTTTATAGCGAGCTCAAGAATGAAATTGCTACCATTGATACCTTGTCTATGGGAATGTCGAGTGACTTTAAACTAGCAATTGAATATGGTTCAAATCTTGTTAGAATTGGAACCGCTATTTTTGGAGCGCGTGCCGTAAAAACTCAAGGGGGCGATAATTGAATATTTGCTTTTTAGGTGGTGGAAATATGGCTTCTGCTATGATTAGCGGCCTATTAAACAAAAACTACTCCCCTGCGCTTATTCGAGTCATTGAATCTGATAGCAAAAAGAGATTGGATATTAAAACCAAATTTAATATTTCCTCAGAAGCAGAATTTAAGAAAATAAATGAAGATGAAATTATTGTACTTGCAGTTAAACCTCAACAAACTGAATCTCTTCTCAAATCAATATCTCATCAAATTTCGAAACAAATTATTTTATCGATTGCCGCAGGTATTCAAATAAAATCTATTGAAAAATGGACGAATGGACATAAAAATATTGTCCGCTCTATGCCTAACATGTGTGCTCAAATTCAACTTGGCATTACAGCTCTTTTTACCCAAGAAACATTAGATAAAAAAAATAAAATGGCCATAGAAGAAATTGCAGGTGCTATTGGAGATTTTATATGGCTGGATAATGAATCTAAACTGGATGCAGTTACAGCTATTTCAGGAAGCGGTCCTGCTTATGTATTTTATTTCCTTAATGCATTCATTGAAGCAGCTATCAAATTAGGCTTATCAAGAAATGAAGCTGAGAATTTATGTAGCAAAACCATGCTTGGCGCATCTCATTTGGCCAAAGACCAACTAAATAATCTTCAAAATTTAATTACATCGGTAGCTTCAAAAGGTGGCACGACAGAAGAGGGATTAAAACAACTCGAGTCAAATAAATTAGATGAAGCGCTTTTAAAAGCAACGCGAGCTGCATATGAAAGATCGAAAAAACTTGGTTCAGAATTTAATTAATTAAATGAAAAATAATACAGTGATTGTAGGTTTATCTGGCGGAGTTGATTCTTCAGTGACTGCTTTGCTTTTAAAAAATCAGGGGTACAAAGTCGTTGGGCTCTTCATGAAAAATTGGGAAGATGACGATGATGACGAGTATTGTTCAAACAAACAAGATCTTTTAGATGCAGTATCTGTTGCCGATAAAATCGGCATTGATATTGAAGTCGTAAATTTCAGTAAAGAGTACAAAGAAAAAGTTTTTTCTGAGTTTATTAATGAAATTAAAAATGGCAGAA
Organism: Pseudomonadota bacterium; assembly: GCA_041180025.1. GTDB lineage: Bacteria > Pseudomonadota > Gammaproteobacteria > Burkholderiales > Methylophilaceae > Methylopumilus. The sequence goes on from JBEGSH010000042.1 coordinate 3,628, forward strand.
CTCCGAATCCAGACATTTTATGTAATTCCGAAATTAAATTTAATGCATTTTTAAATCATGCCATTTCAATGGGTGCCGATAAAATTGCAACCGGGCATTACGCGCAAATTAAAGAAAATGATGGTCTATTTAGTCTGCTTAAAGCTGACGACTCAACTAAAGATCAAAGTTATTTTCTATATCGACTCAATCAACACCAACTCTCAAAATCTATATTTCCTCTAGGCAACCTTCTTAAAAAAGATGTAAGAGAGATCGCCAAAAAAGAAGGTTTGCATAATAGTGAAAAAAAAGACTCAACTGGCATTTGTTTCATCGGTGAAAGGCCTTTTACTGAATTTTTAAATAAATATATAGAAAATTCGCCAGGACCCATTAAAGACGAGCATGGGAAAACATTGGGGGAACATATAGGCCTTATGTTTTACACGCTTGGCCAAAGACAAGGGCTAGGGATTGGCGGCTCAAAAACAAGCAATGGAGAGCCTTGGTTTGTTGCTGAGAAAAATATTCAAGAAAACACTCTTATTGTTGCGCAAGGACATGGGCACCCTCTTTTGTTTAAAGATGGATTAACTGCAAAGAAAACGCATTGGATACATGGGGCTTTGCCAAAAAAACATTGGGTATACGGTGCTAAAACGAGATATCGTCAACCTGATGCTCCTTGCGAAATTGATGCAATTGCCGATGACTCCATTGAGATATTCTTTGGGCAAAAACAATGGGCTATTACCCCTGGACAGTCGGTAGTAGTCTATGAAAGTAATGTTTGCTTAGGTGGGGCTATTATTGAAAATGCTATAGATAAGGCTCAGGTATCGTTTTTTGAAAAGATGGTCGCTGCATAAGCAATTCATAAAGATCATGTAAATTTATATATTCTTTTTCAAAGTCAATTTCAGAGTATCTCAATTTAACGTATCCCAAAGCACATCCAGCTGCTATATCAGCGTAAGAAAATTTATTTTCCAAGTAATATTTTTTACCTTCCATTTCACGATTAAGCCATTCCAAACTTAATTTTATTTTTTTCATTTGCTTTTCAAAAAGATCAGCATTTTGTTGTGAAAGGGGCTTGCGTTTTTCTAACATAACCGCTACAGCGGCATCACATAATCCATCCGCTATCGCCTCCCATCTTTTGACTAATATTTTTTTATCAAAATCGCTCGGGATTAAATAAGGCAGATCAGTCTTGTGGTCAATATACTCAGCTATTACAGGTGAATCAAAAATAGATATATCGTTTGCAATTAATGTAGGCACTTTTGCCAAAGGGTTATATTGATGAATGGTACAATTTTTATCTGCAAGTACAACCTTCTCTAAAGCGACCAAGGCTTTTTTCTCGCTAATCAGAATTCTTATCTTTCTTGCGTATGGGCTATTATTTGAATAAAAAAGCTTCATTTATCTCTCGATTTAAAAAAACTAAATTGATTATAATTTGATAAGCTTCTAGATTATGCATAGATCAAAAATAAATAAAAAAAATTTAACAGAAGTTATCCAAAAAAATATCGCCATGGCGCTTCAAGAAGATATAGGCAATATTGATTTATCTAGCGAACTCATTGAAGAAAAATCTTCTGCAAAAGCATATGTTAAATGTAAAGAGTCGGCTATGATTTCTGGCATTCCCTGGTTTAACGCTACCTTTTTAATGCTAGACCCGAAGATCAAAATAAAGTGGTTTATTAAAGAAGGTGCGATTGTAAAAAAAAATCAAAAGCTTTGTGAGATTTATGGCAAAACAAAGCCTATTCTTAGTGGTGAAAGAGTAGCACTTAATTTCCTGCAAACCTTGTCCGCAACCTCTACAACTACCCATCAATATGTCCAGGCTATTAAAAATACCCATACAAAAATATTTGATACACGAAAAACAATCCCGGGATTAAGAATTGCACAAAAATATGCTGTGACTATAGGAGGTGGTAATAATCAACGAATGGGACTCTTTGATCAAATTCTTATTAAAGAAAATCATATTAAATCTTCAAAAAAAATGGATGATTTATTTTCACTTTCTTTGAAATATGCAAAAAATAAAGACATTCAAATCGAAGTTGAAAATCTTAATCAGCTTGAGAAAGCTATAGAAATAGGCTTTAAAAATATACTGCTAGATAACTTTAGTATTAAAAATCTTAAAAAAGCTGTGCTTCTTAATAAAAAAAGAGCGGTTCTTGAGGCGTCAGGAAATATCACACTAAAAAATGTCAAAAAAATTGCACTCACTGGTGTAAATAGAATTTCTCTGGGCTCGCTCACAAAAAATATCAAAGCAATTGATTTATCTATGAAAATAGAGGCTTTTAAAAGTCTCTAAACTTGACCAAATACGCTTAAAGCGCTATGGTTGAGGGTTTATAGCTATCTCATTAATTACAATCAAGAAATCTATGAGCTCAAACCACATTTCTGGGGCAGAAATTGTTATTCGTTGCCTTCACGAGGAAAAAGTCAAATTCGTTTTTGGCTATCCTGGTGGCGCCGTTCTTAATATTTACGATGCTGTTTTTCAGCAGAATAAATTTAAGCATGTCTTAGTTCGTCACGAACAAGCTGCAGTTCATGCAGCTGACGCATACTCTAGATCTACTGGAAAAGTGGGTGTCGCTCTTGTAACTTCAGGTCCTGGTGCTACCAACGCTGTAACTGGTATCGCTACCGCTTATATGGACTCCATTCCTATGGTGATCATTAGCGGTCAAGTTCCTACTTATGCTATAGGTCAAGATGCCTTTCAGGAATGTGACACAGTTGGCATTACTCGTCCTTGTGTAAAACATAATTTTTTAGTTAAAGATATCAAAGACATTGCTTCAACAATGAAAAAAGCATTTTATGTTGCATCAAGCGGCAGACCAGGCCCTGTTCTCGTTGATATACCAAAAGACATTACAGCCGAAAAATACGAATTTAGTTATCCAAAATCAGTGCATTTAAGATCTTATAACCCTATTGTTAAGGGTCATAACGGTCAAATTAAAAAAGCATTATCGCTTCTTTTAAATGCAAAAAGACCAATGATCTATTCAGGTGGCGGTGTTGTATTAGGAGATGCCTCTTCACAATTAACCAAATTTGTTCGTACTATTGGATCCCCCATCACAAGTACGCTTATGGGTTTAGGTGGCTTTCCAGCAAGCGATAAACAGTTTCTCGGCATGTTAGGCATGCATGGCACTTATGAAGCTAATATGGCCATGCAAGAATGTGATGTATTGTTGGCTGTTGGTGCTCGCTTTGACGATAGAGTAATTGGTAATCCAGAACATTTTTTATCAAAACCAAAAACAATCATTCATATTGATATTGATCCATCATCCATTTCTAAAAGAGTAAAAATCGATATTCCTATCGTAGGCGATGTCGTTTCAGTTCTTACTGAACTCAATGAGCTCTTATCTAAAGAGAAAATTAAACAAAACTCATATCTTAAGCATTGGTTTAAAGATATTGATCAATGGCGATCAATGAATTGTTTAAGCTTTAAAAATGATAAAAAACTTATTAAACCTCAATTTGTCATTCAAACATTACATAAAGTCACAAAGGGAGATGCTTTTATAACTTCCGATGTGGGGCAGCACCAAATGTGGGCAGCGCAATACTATCCATTTGATAAACCTAGAAGATGGATTAATTCGGGCGGGCTTGGAACTATGGGCGTTGGCCTTCCTTACGCGATGGGTGCTCAATTAGCACACCCTGATGCAAAAGTTGCTTGCGTTACAGGTGAAGCTTCCATACAAATGTGTATTCAAGAATTATCTACGTGCAAGCAATTCCATTTGCCTATTAAGATTATTAATCTTAATAATCGTTACATGGGAATGGTAAGACAATGGCAAGAATTTTTTTATGGAAATCGTTATGCGGAATCCTATATGGAAGCATTACCTGATTTTGTAAAATTAGCTGAATCTTATGGACACGTTGGAATGAAGATCGAAAAACCTAGCGATGTTGAACCAGCCCTAAAAGAAGCTTTTAGCAATAAACTTAAAGAACGTTTGGTCTTTATGGATTTTATTACCGATCAAAAAGAAAATGTATTTCCAATGGTTCCTAATGGAAAAGGCTTATCAGAAATGATTACAGCTGAGGATCTATAAATGAGACATATTATTTCTCTTTTAATGGAAAATGAATCTGGTGCTTTATCAAGAGTGTCAGGGTTATTTTCTGCAAGGGGTTATAACATTGAATCTTTGACTGTTGCGCCCACTGAAGACCCAACGCTATCAAGAATGACTATTGTGACTTCTGGTTCAGATGAAATCATTGAACAAATCATTAAGCAGTTAAATAAATTAATTGATGTTGTAAAAGTGTTAGATCTTAATGATGGTCGATTCATTGAACGAGAATTAATGATCGTTAAAGTAAAAGCGAACGCTCAATATCGAGATGAGATGAAAAGGATGTGCGATATTTTCAGAGGACGAATTATCGATGTTTCTGACAGTTCTTTTACAATTGAGATAACAGGATCATCTAGCAAATTAGACGCTTATATTGAAAGTATCGATAAAGCGGCTATTTTAGAAACAGTGAGAACTGGTGCGTCAGGTATTGGACGCGGTGATAGAATTTTAAAAGTATAAATTAAAACTGAAAGGTTATTATGAAGGTTTACTACGACAAAGATGCTGATTTAAATTTAATTAAAAAATTGAATGTTGCTATTGTTGGTTATGGCTCACAGGGCCATGCTCACGCAGCCAATCTAAAAGAATCAGGCGTCAACGTCACTGTTGCCCTCAGAAAAGGTGGCGCTTCATGGGATAAAGCCAAAAGTGCTGGACATAACGTTTTAGAAATTAATGAAGCTGTTAAAAATGCTGATGTCGTTATGCTTTTAATCCCCGATGAAACAATGCCTCAAATTTTTCATCAAGAGGTTGCGCCATTTTTGAAAAAAAATGCAGTGTTAGCTTTTGCACACGGATTTAATATCCACTATAACCAAATTATTCCAAGAGAAGATCTTGATGTCATTATGATTGCCCCAAAAGGACCTGGCCATACAGTGCGCTCAGAGTATCTCAAAGGTGGTGGTGTACCTACATTAATTGCGATTTATCAAAATAAATCTGGCAAAGCTAAAGACATCGCGCTGTCATATGCAGCAGCAAATGGAGGCACCAAAGGCGGCGTCATTGAAACAGATTTCCGTGAAGAAACTGAAACTGATTTATTTGGAGAACAAGCTGTTTTATGCGGCGGCGCCGTTGAACTGGTTAAAGCAGGTTTTGAAACATTAACTGAAGCAGGTTACGCGCCAGAAATGGCTTATTTCGAATGTTTACATGAACTTAAACTAATTGTAGATTTAATGTATGAAGGTGGTATTGCTAATATGAACTATTCCATCTCAAACAATGCCGAGTATGGTGAATACGTGACTGGCCCTAGAGTGATTGGTAATGAAGCTAAATTAGCAATGAAAGAGGCTTTAAAAAATATTCAAAATGGTGACTATGCAAAACGCTTCATCCTTGAAGGAAAAACAAACTATCCAGAAATGACAGCAAGAAGAAGATTGAATGCTGAGCATCCTATTGAAAAAGTCGGCTCACAATTAAGATCAATGATGCCTTGGATTGCTAAAAATAAGCTTGTAGATCAAAGCAAAAACTAGCTTCATGGCAAAAAAAACTTACCCTATAATCGCTAAAGAAGGCTGGCCATTCCTAATAGCATCAATTGCTATATCAGCCTTCGTGTTTAATATATGCACTTTATGGTCGATTCCTCTTTGGATCATCTCATTATTTATTTTGCAATTTTTTAGGGATCCAAAAAGAAATACCCCTTCCAAGAAAAATATTGTGGTTTCAGCGGCTGATGGCAAAGTAATTGTGATTGAAAAATGCAAAGATGATTATCTTAATAGGCGTGCAATTAAAGTGAGCGTCTTTATGAATGTCTTTAATGTTCACTCGAACAAAAGCCCTATCAAATCAACCGTTATGAATAAATGGTATTTCCCTGGAAAATTCCTCAATGCGGCCTTATCAAAAGCATCATTAGAAAACGAAAGATGCGCACTCCATCTTAAAACTAAAGAAGGTTTTGATATTACTTGCGTTCAAATTGCAGGCTTAATTGCGAGAAGAATTTTATGTTATGTAAAGAAAGGTGAAGAATTAGAAATTGGTGAAAGATATGGCTTTATAAGATTTGGTTCGCGCGTTGATTTATACTTACCTATCAATTCAAAAATAAAAGTTTCTTTAGGCGAAAAAGTTTTTAATGGCGAAACCATTATTGCTGAATTAAAAAAATAAATTAATTATCTATAAATAAACGAAGCTCATTTAAAGCTAATCTATATACGTCCCTCTTAAATTCAATCACTTCATTAAGAGGCATCCAGTAATCATGCCATCGCCATGCATCAAATTCAGGCTTTTTAGTATTTCTCAAGAATATATCGGTGTCTTGGCCCTTCATTCTCAATAGATACCATATTTGTTTTTGGCCTTTGTAAGTGCCTCTAAAATCTCTTCGAAGCCATTGTGATGGCACTTCATATTTCAACCAGTCTTTTGTTCGACCAAGTATTTCTACATGATGCGGCTTTAATCCCACCTCTTCCATAAGCTCTCGATACATAGCCTGTTCTGGTGCCTCGCCCTTTTGAATGCCGCCTTGAGGAAATTGCCAAGCATGCTCTTGTGAACGCTTTGCCCAAAAAACCTGATTCTCAGCATTACATATTACAATGCCAACATTGGGCCGATACCCATCTTTATCAATCATAGAAATACCTTAAGATTTACTTCAGTTTTTTTATTGATTTAGTTTAAATAAAAGCCAGAATTAAAGCTAGAATCTATTAAGAAAAAATTGAAAAAACATGTCCTTTAAAAATCTTATTTTAGTTATTTTATGTATATCCTTTAGCGCATGTTCCAATGCACCTGTTGCCTATATTACTAATCAAGGCTCTAATACTGTAAGTGTCGTTGATATTAAAAAGAAAAAAATTAGAAAAGAAATTTCTGTAGGCAATGGCCCTGTAGGCATTGCTATTTCTTTAAAACAATCTTATGCCTTTATTTCAAATGCCAATGATAGCTCTGTGAGCGTTTTAGATCTTCAACGTAATGAGGTTATTAAGACAATCAAACTTAACGGAACACCAGTTGGAATTACTAAATCTACTAACGAAGACTATATCTTTGTGAGTGATTGGTTTAATAGCGAGATTTATGTGATCGAGACTAAATCTTTAGTGATAATTAAAAAAATAACTGTTGGTAAATCACCTTCCGGCATGATCTGCGACACGAAAGGGAAGTATCTTTTTATTTCTAATCGCGACGAAAATACAGTTGAAATATATAATCAATCAGATTTAAATCTTGTTAACAAAATTAAAGTAGGCAATCATCCTTACGGTGTATTTGTTAACAAAGACTTACTTTTTGTTGTTAATGTCTTAGATGACTCAATATCTATTGTTAATACCAGTTCTTTTGCCACAGAAACTATTAAAGTTGGTGATCATCCTTATGGCGTGGTATCTGATTTAAAAAATCATTTTGCCTTTGTCACAAATACTCAAGATGACAACATTAGTGTCATTGATCTTAAATCTAAAAAGGAAGTCAAAAAGATTAAAGTAGGCGGAAATCCAGAAGGTATCGATATTAATGAACAAAACAATATACTAATAACTTCTAACTGGAGAAGCGACTCTATTTCAATTATTGACTTAGAAAAACAAGAGTATCTCTATGAGATTAAAACGGGCAAGCAAAGCCGATCTTTTGGTCAATTTATTAAAATTGACTAATGTTATATATAAAAACAATTTATAATTAATGAGTTAATTAATCACTAAAGGCCTTAATTCAAATGAAAAAAATTATTACTAGTATTTTGTTTATTTTTATATCGTTCAATGTATTTGCTCATGGCCCATCGCCTCAAAAAGTTGAAAAGTCAATTACAATCAATGCATCCCCTGATAAAGTTTGGGCAATTGTTAAAGATTTTGGTGCTGTTCAAAAATGGATACCCCTTGTAACTGATAGCAAATTAGAAAAAAAAGGTGAAGATACAACCAGAATACTTGCATTAAAATCTGGTGGCAAAGTCATTGAGAGACTTAAAGGTATCGATGAAGAAGCTATGAAATTAAAATATGAAATTGTAGAAGGTGCCATACCTGTGGCCGATTACAATTCATTTATTGTTGTAGCAAAAGGCTCAAATCCTAACCAATCGACCGTAACATGGGTCGGTCGTTTTTATAGAGTTTATAAACTCAACCCGCCCATTCCAGCTGGTCAAGATGATGAAACAGCAGTAAAAGCTGTGACTGAAATTTATGATGCTGGACTTCCAGCACTTAAAAAATTAGCTGAAACCAAATAATTTAATTAATTTTAAAAAAAGCAGAATTAAATTCTGCTTTTTTTATTTATGATGCCGATTATTATTAATAGCACGGAAGCGCCTATAGGGGCAGTGATATTTCTTCATGGCTTGGGTGCTGATGGATTTAACCTTAAAGACATTTTTGCAAGGCCACAATTCAATAAAATTCGATTTATCTTACCTCACGCGCCTTATCAGCCAGTAACAATCAATCAAGGCTTTGAAATGAGGGCTTGGTATGATCTATATGATCTATCCTTAAAAAAAGATGAAGATGAATTGGGAATGGAAAGATCAAGTTTAATCATTCAAAAGCTTATTGAAGAGCAAATTTCCCTTGGCATACCTTCTGAAAAAATCATTATTGGGGGCTTTTCTCAAGGCGCTGCTATGAGTTTCTATTTAGGATTGAAATATCATAAAAAATTAGGTGGCATTGCTGCTTTATCAGGTTATCTGCCTTTGAAAGAAAAGCTTACAGACCCTATAAAAAACGAGTTAATCAACATGCCAATCTTTATGGCTCATGGCCTATATGATAATGTTATAGATATACAAATTGCTGGTAACTCCTATAAAAAACTACTAAAAAAGTTTAATTCTGCAATTTTTGAAAAATACCCTATAGGACATGAAATTTGTGAAAAAGAAATTGATGATTTATCAATTTTCTTAAATCACTCACTCAACTAAAGATAATTTTTATGGATAAAAATTCACTAGAAACAAACCTTAAAGAACTTGAATCTATTGTTTCAAAAATGGAACAAGGTGATATGGCACTCGAGGAGTCGATAAAATCTTATGAAAAAGGAATGGTGCTTCTTAAATTATGCCAAGACTCTCTAAAAGAAATCGAACATAAAGTTTTAGTGCTTTCTGCAGAAAATACTCTCGAACAATTCAAGTCTGCTAATGAATAACTTTCATGAATGGCTCTCCCAAAAACAAGCATTTGTCGAATCTTTGCTTGAAAAAAGATTGCCTCAAGCTAACCATGAAATACCCTTAAATGAAGCAATAAGGTATAGCGTTCTTAATGGCGGAAAAAGAATGCGATCACTCCTTGTGCTTGCAACTGCAGAAATTTTAGAGACTCCCTTGATTGCGATTGAAAATATTATATGTGCCCTAGAGTTTGCACATGCTTATTCTTTAGTTCATGATGATATGCCTTGCATGGATAACGATGATTTAAGACGTGGAAAATTATCCTGCCATAAAAAATTTGGTGAAAGTACTGCGCTTCTTGTTGGAGACTCTTTGCAATCTATAGCTTTTTCTTGCTTATCTTCACCGTCTCTTCAAGTTAACCCAGACAATCAATTAAAAATGATTCACACCTTCTCTAACGCGATTGGCATTGAAGGTATGGCAAAAGGCCAAGCCTTAGATATTGCAAATACTAATAAAAAAATTTCATTAGAAGAGCTTAAAAAGATGCATCAATATAAAACTGGCGCACTTATTAATGCAGCTTGTTTAATGACGGTGCTTGCCTCGAATAGTTATGACAAAAATACACTTAATACAATAGATACCTATTCAAAATTAATTGGACTTATGTTCCAAATTCAAGATGACATTCTTGATAAAGAAGCAAATCAAGAAATTTTAGGCAAAACACCTGGCAAAGATGAAAAAGATAATAAATCTACCTTTGTGTCATTACTAGGTATTTCTAAATCAAAGGAATTGGCTGCTCAATATTATGAAGAAGCTTTAGCGACTCTCAAACCATTTGGGGATAAAGCATATTATTTAGCTGGCATGGCTGAATTAATGATGACGCGATCACACTAATATGAATCTCCTTGATAAAATTAATTCACCAAAAGATTTAAAAAAACTTAAACGCAATGAACTTACTAAAGTATGTGATGAGATAAGAACTTTCATTATTGAAAGCGTTTCAAAAACAGGCGGTCATCTTTCATCAAATCTTGGTGTTATTGAACTTACTGTAGCGCTTCATTATGTGTTTGATTGTCCTCAAGATAAATTCATATGGGATGTTGGACATCAAACTTACCCTCATAAAATTCTAACTGGAAGAAAAAATAAAATGAGCTCTTTAAGAGCCATGTCTGGAATTTCAGGTTTTCCAAAAATAGCTGAAAGTGATTACGATATTTTTGGCACTGGTCATTCAAGCACCTCAATATCAGCTGCCTTAGGAATGGCTGAAGCCCTTAAAAAGAAAAACTTGCATCACAAAGCAATTGCGATCATTGGTGATGGAGCCATGACAGCAGGCATGGCTTTTGAAGGTCTTAATAATGCCGGGGACTCTAAGAATAATATCTTAGTTATTTTAAATGATAATGATATGTCGATCTCGAAAAACGTAGGGGCGCTTAACAACTATCTAGCAAAACTTATGTCGGGAAATCTTTACGGAAGTATTAAACGATCAAGTAAAGCAGTTTTATCTGCTATCCCTCCTATGCTTGAATTTGCTAAGCGTGCTGAGGAGCATGTCAAAGGCATGGTAATTCCAGGCACTTTATTTGAAGAGTTTGGCTTTAATTATATAGGTCCTATTGATGGTCATGATATTAACGCATTAGTTGATACGCTCAGCAATCTTAAAGAATTAAAAGGACCTCAGTTCCTTCATGTCGCCACCCAGAAAGGTTATGGTTATGAGCCTGCAGAAATTGATCCCAATAAGTTTCATGGCGTAGGTCAATTTAATCTAGATGATGGCACTCAACCATCTAAATCAAAAAAGATTTCTTACACCGACGTATTTGGCGATTGGGTTGTTGATATGGCTATGATTGATAAAAAACTGTGCGCAATTACTCCTGCTATGTCAGATGGCTCTGGCTTAAATAAATTTGCTGAAAAATTTCCAGATCGTTTTTTTGATGTAGGGATTGCTGAACAGCATGCAATAACTTTTGCAGCAGGGCTTGCATGTGAAAATTACAAACCTGTCATTGCTATTTACTCAACTTTTCTTCAAAGAGCTTACGATCAATTAATACATGATGTCGCCTTACAAAATATTCCCATGTTGTTTGCTATCGACAGGGCCGGAATTGTAGGCCAAGACGGGCCTACACATTCAGGTAGTTTTGATTTGTCATTCTTAAGATGTATTCCAAATATTGTGATTATGGCGCCAAGTAATGAAAATGAATGTCGTCAAATGCTTTTTACCGGATTTAAATTTAATGGTATTTCAGTAGTTCGCTACCCAAGAGGTGAAGGGCCAGGCGCAATAGTTAAATCTAAGATGACAGCTATCCCGATTGGTAAAGCTGAAACTATTAAAAAAGGGAAAAAAGTTGCTCTCTTAGCTTTCGGCAATATGTTGAATGAAGCTCTAAAAGTCGCAGATAAGATTAACGCGACCGTAGTTAATATGAGATTTATAAAACCTCTCGATATTAAATTAATTCGCAATTTGGCGTCATCACATAAGCTCCTTGTCACATTAGAAGAAAACGCAATATCAGGCGGTGCTGGATCAGGAGTTTTAGAGGTTATCAGTGAGTATGATTTAAAATGTCAAACACTTCGCCTTGGTTTACCTGATAAGTTTGTCGAACAAGGTAGCCAAGAACAACTCCGTAAAAAATATGGTTTGGAAGCTTCGTCTATTATTAAATCAATTGAGAAAAAATTAACCTAGTGTTACACTCAAGTATTAATACTTAACACTTTATTATGACAAAAAGCGATCACACATGCCCAATTGAAGATGTTCAAAACACGCCTGATTTAAGGAGTTTAGATATTGATAAGGTAGGCATTAAATCTATAAGGCATCCTGTGCTTGTCAAAGACAAAACAGGTGGAGCGCAACACACTGTTGCAACATTTAATATGTATGTTTATTTGCCGCACAATTTTAAAGGTACTCACATGTCTAGATTTGTAGAAATCCTAAACATGAATGAACGAGAAATATCCGTTGAGTCTTTTGAAAATATCTTAAGAGAAATGATTGAGAGACTTGAAGCTAAGTCATGTGATGTCGAAATGATATTCCCATATTTCATTAATAAAACTGCGCCTATTTCTGGGGTTAAAAGCCTTTTGGATTACGATGTAAGTTTTATTGGAAAAATTATTGATGGAAAATTTAAGAATACAATTAAAGTAGTTGTACCAGTAACCAGCCTTTGCCCATGCTCGAAGAAAATATCAGATTATGGCGCACACAATCAAAGATCTCATGTCACAGTCACCGCTGAAATTAATAAATTTATTTGGATTGAAGAATTAATTGAGCTTATTGAAAAACAAGCATCATGTGAGCTTTATGGCCTTCTAAAAAGACCTGATGAAAAATTTGTGACTGAGAAAGCTTATGACAATCCTAAGTTTGTTGAAGATATGGTGAGGGATGTTGCAGCCCAATTAAAATTAGAAAAAAGAATTGATCATTTCGTGGTGGAATCTGAAAACTTTGAATCCATTCATAATCACTCTGCTTACGCCTTAATTGAAGGGTAATTTCAGCTAATTTAATTTAGCCAAATATTTTATTTCCTTTAATCTCTAGTTTTAATCCAAACCAAATTACTAAAAATCCAATCAATGGAGATATGGCAGTAATCATAAATCCAATCTGTCCGCCAAGATATTGAATTAAATAACCCCCTCCTAATCCTCCAACAGTGCCGCCAATGCCATAAGCTACACTGTTATATATTGCCTGTCCCCTTGCTTGATTCCGACCTTTAAAATAGTAAGCAATAACTTCAATAGATGCTGCATGAAAGCTTCCAAAAGTTGCAGCATGAAACATTTGTGCTATGAGTAATAAAAAAAGATGGTCGGGAGAGGCTCCAATAAGAATAAACCGAATGACGCCTAAAAATAAACTCATTAGTAAAATCGCTTTAAGTGAATAGCGATGTAAAATTTTTGGCATCAACATAAAAATAAAAATCTCACAGATGACGCCAATCGCCCAAAGCCACCCTATTGTGCCGCCGCTATAACCATGCTCTTTGAGATAAATTGAATAAAAATTGTAAAGCACCCCATGTGCTGAAACCATCAATGTGCAGCCAATTAAAAGCGCTACCACAGAAGGAGTTTTGATAATCTTCCAGATAGATAAATCATTCTTTTCGTGATGGGTCTCCTGAGTTTCAGGAATAGTGTTTGACAAAAAAAATATAATTGCTTGAGCAACTAATAAAGCCCACAACAAAATATTAATTCCTTGAAGATCAATTAGATAGCCTAATAATAAAGATGCCGCAATAAATCCGATCGATCCCCACAATCTTATTCTGCTGTAATGTCCATCTGTAGTTGCTAAATGTGCAAGGGTTAAAGATTCTGCTAACGGTAAAGTTGAACTCGTAAATAAACTTAAGGCTGACATTATCAAAAAAATCCAAAAAAATCCTTTTGCCCAAAAAACACCAACGAATCCGATCAGCCCCAAAAGCGATGTAAGTTTAATCCATTTAACCCGATGACCTGTATGATCAGCTAGCCAACCCCAAAAATTAGGAGCAACAATACGACTTATTTGAAATAAAGAAAGAAGAATACCAATGCTTGCAGGTGAGAAGTTTTGAGATTGAAGATAAATGCCCCAGTAAGGAACAAAAGAGCCAACAAAAAAATAATAGAAAAAATAAAAACGCGATAAGCGCCAGTGAAGATTATGTGTGGCACTCACTAAATTTTTGGTATTTGAGGAACAACATCCGCATTTTGAGCGCGATGTCTTAATGCTTGATCCATAATTACTAAAGCTAACATTGCCTCAACAATCGGTGTTGCCCTAATTGCAACGCAAGGATCATGGCGACCTGTTGTTTGCATCAATACAGCTTCGCCTTCAGTATTAATTGATTTTCGATCTTGAGGGATGCTTGAAGTTGGCTTAAAAGCTACATGAGCAATAATGGATTGTCCGGTTGATATGCCACCTAAAATACCGCCTGCATGATTTGTTAAAAAACCTTGAGGGGTTAATTCATCGCCATGCTCACTGCCTTTTTGTGTAACAGAACCAAAACCCTCGCCAATATCAATACCTTTGACAGCATTAATACTCATCATTGCGTAAGCAATTTCAGCATCTAGCCTACCAAAAACTGGCTCCCCTAGCCCTACGGGCATATTATCTGCCACTACGGTAATTTTGGCACCCACTGAATCTCTCTCTGCACGAATACCATCCAAATACTTTTCTAATTCATAAACCTGATCTTGATTAGGGCAAAAAAATGGATTTTGATTTACATCTTCCCAATTTTTAAATGTGATTTGAATAGCACCCATTTGGCTTAAATAAGCTCGGATTTTAATGCCATATTTTTTAAGTAGCCATTTCTTAGCTATAGCACCTGCAGCAACTCTGACAGCAGTTTCTCTAGCGCTTGATCTGCCACCGCCTCTATAATCTCTTATGCCATATTTATGGGCATATGTGTAGTCTGCGTGTCCAGGACGAAATACATCTTTAATCTTTGAATAATCTTGGCTTCGTTGATCTGTATTTCGAATAATAAATGCGATAGGTGCCCCAGTTGTTTTACCTTCAAACACACCAGACAAAATCTCGACTTTATCTTCTTCATTGCGTTGAGTAACATGCTTAGAAGTTCCAGGTTTTCTTCTATCCAAGTCTAATTGCAAATCTTCTTCTGACAAATCTAAACCGGGCGGACAACCATCTACGACTCCGCCTATAGCCGCGCCATGAGACTCGCCAAAAGAAGTGAGGGTGAATAAAGTGCCTAAAGTATTACCTGACATAGATATGCTTCTTTATAAATATGAGTAAATTTTATCACAACCCGATTCTAGGCTTTAACTTATTAATTTAGTCGGAAACGCTTTATCCATTGTTTATTGAGACGTTAAGCTAACTTATTTATCAAGCACATTTATTAGAAAAATTTTCTAATATTGCCACTGGGGACTGAGTCGCTTCTTTATTTTTTCGTTTCTATTTCAGCCGCGCCGCCCTTTACCCAACTTTCTACCAGAGGACCTACCAAGCATATAAATAGATCCAGGCGTATTTTCCATTTGATCTGCTTTAATTAATTCATACTGAATAGTGTTTTGACTAAAAAATCAGCCAAGCAGCCCGGAATTTAAGTTTCATAAAATCTCATAATTAAAATTAATTTTTTATTCATGAATAATTTTATAAGTACCCAGATCTAGGCCTTCCAATGTGTAAATTCCAATTGCAAAACGAATTAATCTTAATGTGGGATATCCAATTTTTCCTGTCATTCTCCTCACTTGACGGTTCTTACCTTCCGAAATTTTAATTTCTAGCCAAGTCGTCGGAATTGCTTTTCTTTCTCTAATAGGGGGCGTTCTTTCCCATACAATTTTTGGCTGATCTATAATTTTTATTTCTGCAGGCAAAGTTTTAAAATCTCCCAAATCAATACCGCACCTTAATTCATCCAAATCGCTCTCTTTTGGGGTGCCTTCAACTTGAGCCCAATAAGTTTTTTGCATTTTATATTTTGGGTCGCTAATTTGATGTTGAAATAAGCCATCATCAGTTAGAATAATTAAACCTTCACTATCTGTGTCAAGCCTTCCTGCAGGATAAACACTAGGTATTGGAATAAAGTCTTTCAACGTCTCATGGTTATCATGTTTGCTAAACTGGCAAACGACGCCATAAGGCTTATTAAATAATATTTTCATTAAACTTAAAGTGAGTATGAATGCTTAGCAAAATTAATCTTCCAAAAAATGCATCAAAAATTACTGTCAATTCAAATCTAAGCTTGAATGTTCCAGATCGCCCTATTATCCCATTTATTGAAGGTGACGGTATTGGTGTTGATATTACTCCAGCGATGTTAAAGGTTGTGAATCAAGCCGTTTTAAAAGCTTATGATGGAAAAAAAGAAATTGCTTGGATGGAAGTATTTGCCGGAGAAAAATCCACAAAAATATATGATAAAGATACATGGCTTCCTCAAGAAACTCTAGATGCAATGAAAGAGTTTGTTGTGTCTATTAAAGGCCCCCTCACAACGCCGGTCAGTGGCGGCATCAGATCACTTAATGTAGCAATGAGACAAGGGCTCGATTTATATGTGTGCTTAAGGCCGATTGAATATTTTAATGGTGTTCCAAGTCCTTTAAAAAATCCTGAAAAAACTAATATGGTGATTTTTAGAGAAAATACGGAAGATATTTATGCAGGGATTGAATGGCAAGCATTCTCAGAAGAATCAAAAAAAATTATAAAAATGATCTCAGAATTGGGTATTAAAAATAAAATTCGCTTTCCAGAATCAACCGCTATAGGCATTAAACCTGTTTCTAAGGAAGGAAGCCAAAGGCTTATAAGAAAAGCGATTAAATATGCTATAGAACATAAAAAAAGATCAGTCACTCTAGTCCACAAAGGCAATATTATGAAATTTACTGAAGGTGGATTTAAAGAATGGGGTTATCAACTGGCTCAAGATGAATTTGGCGCTAAACCTATTGAAGGTAAATCGGGTTTTATATGCTCCAATGGTCTTATTATCAAAGATTGCATTGCTGACGCTTTTCTTCAAGAAATATTACTTCACCCAAGCGAATATGATGTCGTAGCCACTCTAAACCTTAACGGGGACTATATTTCAGATGCATTAGCTGCTCAAGTTGGTGGTATTGGTATTGCTCCGGGCGCTAATTTATCAGACTCAGCGGTTATTTTTGAAGCCACCCATGGAACCGCACCAAGTATTGCAGGCAAAAAAATTGCCAATCCTAGCTCTTTAATTCTTTCGGCTGAAATGATGTTAAGGCATATCGGCTGGATTGAAGCTGCCGACATTCTCTTGTCAGCATTCAGAAAAACATTAGCAGATCAAAAAGTCACTCAAGATTTCTCATCGCAATTAAATAATGTCTCGCCATTATCTACAGATGATTTTGCTGATGCCATCATAAGTTACATGTAAAAAAAAAGCCCGCTTATGCGGGCTTATTTATTTAATTTGAAACTAGGCTTTATTTATATTTGAAGCTTGCTTGCCTTTTGGTCCGTCTGTAACGTCAAAAGTTACTCTTTGACCTTCTTTAAGACTTTTATATCCTGTATCTACGATTGCTGAGAAGTGAGCAAATAAATCATCACCACCATCATCAGGAGTAATAAAACCAAAACCTTTTGAATCATTAAACCACTTAACTGTACCTGTTGCCATTTCATAAATCCTTAACTTTAAACAAGGGAGGCCCCCCAAAAGTTTGAATCAAGAACTAAAGCACTACTTAAATATAAATTAAAGCTAGCTAAATAAAACTCGAAACCAAACACCTGGGAGCTTTTTTACGTGGTTTAGTCCTAAATGTCAAGATATTTGTTACTTTAAAAAGGGTCAAGACTTAGTGTTATTAAGGGCTTTTTCTATTTCTTTGTAAGGTTGAGCTCCTAACATTCGCTTGCCATTCGAAAAAATCAAGGTGGGCGTCGATGTAATGCCTAATTTTAATCCTAATTCTAGTATTTGTTCTGTAGGTGGCTCACATGAGGCCTTTCCTGAAGGAAGTGCGTCATTAAGAGACCAATCTGCCCAAGCTTTTGAGCGATCCTTGGCACACCAAATCAACTGTGATTTATTTTTTGCATCTGGATGAAGCTTTTCGATAGGGAATAAAAATGTATAAATTGTCACATTATTAAGATGTGTAAATTCATTTTGTTCAAGACGTTTACAAAAAGGGCAATCCACGTCTGCAAAAACAACTAACTTTCTCGAACCATCGCCTTTAACTGTTTTAATAGCGGAATTAAGAGGCAAGGACGAAAAATCAACTTTAGTTAGATCTTCAAGACGCTCACCAGTTAAATCTTTTTTTGTTTTAGGGTCAACGATATGGCCTTCTGCAATAAGAAAAGAAAACTTCTCGTCTGTATAAATAATTTGACCGCCCATAAAAACTTCATAGAGTCCACTATAGGAAGTTTTTTTAATGCTTTCTACTTTATATTTAGGATATGAAGCTTCAATCATTTTTTTTAAGCTAGCTTCATCAGCCATTAAAAAAAATGAAGGAAAAAATAAAATGAATAAGGCAATTTTTTTTGAAGTCGTCATCTAGTGAGCTGCTTTCTCTATAAGAATTTTTTTAATTAAATGGTTTTGATTTATTTTGTTAAGTCCAAGATTAACCACAAAATCAACAATACGACTTTGAGAAGAAAAAATATGGCTCAACTGATTCGTTAAATAACTTAAAGACAATATATCGGTCTTTCTATTTCGATTGTATTTTTTAAGGAATTGCTTTAAACCAAGGTCATGATGATATTTTTGATGTGAATTTAACAATTCGTCAAGCTCTATCACGTCTCTTAAGCCTAAATTTAAACCTTGGCCTGCGAGAGGGTGAACTTGATGTGCGGCATCTCCTATTAAAATAACTCGATCTGAAATTAATGATTCATTAATTTTCATGCTTAAAGGAAAATATTGTCGCTTAGACAAAAGATCAATATCGCCAAACATTTCGCCTAAGTCTTTTTTTAACTTCGTGAGGAACGTTGCATCATCTAATTTTTTATATTCATCTAACATATTGTCATTTAAAGAAAAAACAACTGAATATTCATGTGTTTGAATGGGTAAAAGAGCCAAAATACCATCTTGCATGAATTTTTGATAAGCGCATCCTTGATGAGCCTTAGCGCTTTTAATATTAAATACTAGAGCCGTTTGATTAAATGTTTTGTTTTTAAATTCAATAGCTGACTGGCTTCGAACCCACGAATTAGATCCATCAGCCCCTATGATCAATTTAAATTGATATTTTTGACCCTTTTCATTCATAAGATCGATATGATCCATTTCAATATTTAATGATTCAGCGCTGTCTATTTTAATTTCATCATAGCTAATTTTGCTTATTCGGTTCATAAAAGCTTTTTCAAGATCATCATGATTGATAATAAAAGCAAGCTCACTCATTCCAGCATCATATGCATCAAAACTTAATGATGTATTTTCTTTGTTTGAAGAGACCAAAATTTTATTTACAGGCGACATTAAATCTTTAGATAAGAACTTACAAACACCATTTTCTTCTAGCCATTTTTTAACGCCTGGTGTGATGGCATAAAATCTTGGATCAGGTGAATTGTTTTTCATATTTTTTGAATGGGATAGTAGGCTTGTCTTAATAGCATATTTTTCTAGGGTCACTAATGTCGCCATGCCAACGATACCTGAACCCACAATCAATACATCACTTGATTTTTCATTCATTTTCCGAAACTCATTTTATCTACTAGAAAATTTTTAAAGGGCTTTAAATTATCTAAGAGGGATAAGCTAATACCTCTTGTTAAGGAAAGGCCAACCAAATCATTCGAAAAAATATTCACTAAAGAATCTGTAAAAAA
>JBEGSH010000043.1:0-17495 GCA_041180025.1 Pseudomonadota bacterium
CTATGGCATTTCCGCAAACACCTATTTTTCTAAATGATATTACTTCAGATGAATCAGGCAATTTATATGTGAGTGATAGCGGTAATCTTAAATCAGGTGGCGCCATTTTTAAAATTTCTAAGGACAAAAAAATTACTTTAGTACTTAATGAAAATACGCCTGAAATTCTAGCGCCCAATGGTCTTTGGATTGCTAAAAATGATCTCTATGAAGTAGATTTTTCAAGCGGCATTTTATACAAAATTAATTTGAAAACTAAGTCAATTTCAAAGATTGCTGAAGGGCTTGGCGGTGGAGATGGCCTAGTTAAATTTGGAGACAATTTCTTTATCAGTGACTGGAAAAATGGAAAGATTTATAAAGTGCAAGGCAACAAAGTCAGTTTATATAAGGACGGTTTTACTGCTGCTGCTGACATAGCGCTATCTTATGATAAAAAATCTATCATTACACCAGATATGAAAGCTGGATCTGTTACGATCGTTCCCATTCATTAATTGATTACATTATGGAGTTAAGAGCGGAATGCCTTAAGGCTCTTGCCACAAATGATTTAATTGATAAATTAAATCAAGTTAAAGCTATATACGAATCTTTTAAATCCCATCGAGTAACGATTGATTCAAAAGCTGATATTCATCACACCTTCCATTTACCTGGTGCACCCTTAAAACCTAATATTGTCCCACCAAGACTAGTTGAAAAAAGATCAGCTTCGACTCAGCATGGAAAATTAATATTCATTCATGCACTAGCCCATATTGAATTTAGTGCAATCAATTTGGCGCTCGATATCATCTGGCGCTTTAAAAATCTTCCAGAACAATTTTATTTTGACTGGATTCAAGTCGCCTATGAAGAGCAGACACATTTCAATTTACTTAATGACTATCTCAAAAAATTTGATTTAAGTTATGGCAGCTTTAATGTACATAATAGTCTCTGGGAAATGGCTGAAAGAACTCATCACGACTTAATACATCGTTTAGCACTTATTCCAAGAACAATGGAAGCAAGAGGTCTTGATGTGACGCCCCCTATTATTCAAAAATTTAAGCAGCAGAAAGATGATGAAGTTGCATCGATTCTACAAATCATTTATGAAGAAGAGATTCATCATGTATCCATCGGTAATATTTGGTATCGCTGGGCATGTGAATCTCAGAAGCTAGACCCCTATGAAACCTATAAGAATTTACTGAAAAATTACAATATTGAATTAAATTATGAAAAGCTAAATAAAGAAGCACGTTATAAAGCAGGCTTCTTAAAAGAAGAGCTTATTTAAATCTTAAAAAGATTTAATACACCTTTAAAATCAGAGTGGTTAAATTTAAATCGTGCCTTTTCTTGAACAACAGGCTTAGCATGATACGCAATACTATATTGAGCTTCAGCTAACATCTTTAAATCATTCGCTCCATCTCCAATCACGATTGTTTTTGACCTATCAATGTTAAGTTTGGCTTGAAAATCTCTTACTGTCTGAGCCTTCACTTCATCGTTCACAATGTCGCCTAAAACTTTACCTGTAAGTTTCTTATCTTTAATTTCAAGCTTATTAGATATAGCAACATCAATGCCTAGTTTATTCTTCACATAATCTGCAAAATAATCAAAGCCACCTGAAACAAGCACTGTCGTGACATTATTTTTACGGCAAGCCTCAATCCATGCTTGAGTGCCCTCGTTAAATTTTAATCTTTCTTCTATGACCTTAAAGAGCATCTCCTCTCCTAGACCTTCTAACAAAGAAACGCGCTTAATGAGACTTTGTGAAAAATCAATTTCGCCCATCATGGCGCTTTTAGTAATCAAAGCGACATCTTCTTTTTTGCCGCACATATCTGCAATTTCATCGATACATTCAATCGATATGAGTGTTGAATCCATGTCCATCACACACAAGCTAAATTCATTTAAGGCTCTGTAGTTATCTAACATTGCAAAATCTATATGTTTTAGATGAAGTTGATTTTTTAAATCTCCTGATAACTCAGTACTAATATCATATATAACAGCGTTTTCATTGATAAGCTTATATGGGGAAGCTACCACTTGGCCTAAAATTTCAGAGATTTCTGCCAAATGACTTTGAAAACTATATGAAGATTGAACTAATAATTTCATAGAATGAATAAATGATAAAAGGCTCTAAAAGAATAATTCTAACATTGCTATGAAAATATAATTCTTAACTAGCATGTTTGTCTAAATTCGTAGAAAATAATGCTTATTTAGCTCCTTTTTTACCATGAATCTCCACGAATATCAGGCCAAACAATTAATTGCAAAATACGGCATTTCTGTTCCAAAAGGTATTGTAATTAAGTCGATAGATGAGGTGGATCAATCAATAGGCGAACTGGAAACTTCCTCTTATGTCATCAAAGCGCAAATTCACGCGGGTGGGAGAGGTAAAGCTGGTGGCGTTAAGATTGTTAGCTCTAAAAAAGAGGCATCTGAAGTTGTCAATTCACTTCTCAATAAAAAACTTGTTACTTATCAAAACAAACCAGATGGCCAGCCTGTTGGTTCACTTCTTATCGAAGAATCATGCGAGATCGAAAAAGAGTTATATTTTTCTATATTGGTTGATAGGCAATCAGAAAAAATTGTTGTCATTGCATCTTCTGCTGGCGGCATGGAAATTGAAGAAATTTCTAAAAATAATCCTGAAAAAATTATCAAAGAACTATGTAGTCCTATTAGCGGCCTTATGGACTTTCAATCGCGAAATATTGCTTTTGCATTAGGTTTGCCTATCGAAATGATTAATGATTTTGTTAAGTTTGCTCGAAGTGCTTTTAAGGTCTTTGTTGAAAGTGATTTAGCACTATTAGAGATTAATCCGCTCGTGATTACTTCTCATAAAAAAATAATTGCTCTCGATTGCAAAGTGACAGTCGATGACAATGCGCTCTATAAACAAAAAACATTGGCTGAACTTCGTGATTGGTCACAAAATGATTCAAAAGAAGCTGAGGCTTTTAACGCTGGATTAAACTATATTGCTCTTAATGGCAATATTGGCTGCATGGTCAATGGCGCAGGTCTTGCTATGGCTACTATGGATCTTATTAAACTTTATGGTGGAGAGCCTGCAAACTTTTTAGACGTTGGCGGCGGAGCAACTGCTGAAACTGTTGCGAAAGCTTTTAAAATTATTCTTGATGATAAGAACGTGCAAGTTGTTTTAGTTAATATTTTTGGCGGTATTATGCGTTGCGATATTATTGCGGAAGGCATTATTGCTGCAGTTAAAGAGGTTGGTATTCAGATACCTATTGTGGTGAGATTAGAGGGTACCAACGTTGATCTTGGTAAAAAACTTTTACAAACAAGCGGCTTAAATATCAAAGCTGCAAATTCACTTACTGAAGCGGCAACCATCGCGACTAGTCTTATAAAAAAATAAATGTCTATTCTTATTGATAAATCTACCAAAGTAATTTGCCAAGGGTTTACTGGCAAACAAGGCACCTTTCACTCAGAGCAAGCGCTCGCTTATGGTACAAAATTAGTAGGTGGAGTTACCCCCGGTAAAGGCGGCACATCTCATCTTAATCTACCTGTATTTAATACAGTAAGAGAAGCTATGAAAACGACTAGTGCCAACGCTTCAGTAATTTATGTGCCTCCCGCATACGCTGCAGACTCAATTATCGAGGCTTCAGAAGAAGGCATTGAAATTATTGTATGTATTACAGAAGGTATTCCAATACAGGATATGATTAATGTGAAGGCAGCTATACGAGCTAATAAATCAAAACTTATTGGGCCTAACTGTCCTGGTGTTATTACGCCTGGCGAAAGCAAGATTGGTATCATGCCTGGCAGCATTCATTTGCCCGGATCGATTGGTATTATTTCAAAATCAGGCACATTAACTTATGAAGCCGTTCAACAAACTACTATGCTTGGTTTAGGCCAAAGCACATGTGTTGGCATTGGTGGAGACCCTATCAAAGGACTTAATTTTATTGAGTGCTTACAAATGTTTGAGGAAGATAAAAATACAAAGGGTATTATCTTAGTCGGTGAAATTGGAGGCTCGGATGAAGAAGAGGCTGCTGAGTATATCAAACAACATATTAAAAAACCTATCGCAGGTTATATTGCTGGCATCACAGCTCCTGAAGGAAAAAGAATGGGTCATGCAGGCGCGATTATCTCGCAAGGGTCTGGTCTTGCAATAGATAAAATCAAAGCATTGGAAAAGGCCGGTGTTAGCATGTCAAAATCTCCTGCAGACATGGGTTTTACCATGCAAGCTTTATTAAAAAAATAAAAATTGTATAAAAAAACTCTTTTCTTTTTTCTTTTAATTACTTCTTTCTTTGCGTCAATTACATATGCTGAAGAATCTGTTAATTATCTTTTAACGGCAGCTTCAAAAGGTGACATTGAAACAGTAAGTGCTATTTTAGAAAGTGGTGGCAATCCAAATACTAAAGATGAAGATGGTGTTACAGCACTAATGTATGCTGCAAGAAAAGACATGGATAAAATTGTAGCGCTTTTAATTAAAAAAGGTGCGGCAGTGAATGCAACAGAAAATAATGGTTGGACTGCATTAATGTTTGCAGCTAAAAAAAACTATGTGCGATCAGCTCAATTATTATTAGACAATGGGGCAGACCCTAAAATAAGAGACAGTGATGGATGGAGTGCATATGGATTGGCAGCTATATCAGGATTTCATGAGACTGTAGATCTTTTAATAAAGCGCGGTATTGACCCTAATAACACCAACGATGCTGGACAAACTGTTTTAATGTATGCGGCCAAGAATGGTGACATTAAAACAATTCAAACATTACTAGATCATGGTGCCGATCCAAATATTGCAGACAAGTATAAATGTAGCCCGCTTATGTATGCAGCGAGAGAAGGCAATGCTGACGCCGTAGCTCTCTTTATAAAACGTGGTGTAAAAATTGATTATGAAGATCAATTTAGTTGGACAGCGCTGACTTGGGCTACTAAAAAAAATCGCTTACCTGTCGCTAAGATCCTTATAGAAAGCGGTGCTAATATTGATCGTAAAGATTCTGATGGCACACCCATTCTTCATTACGCTGTAGCAAATAAATCCAAAGAAATGATTCAGCTTTTAATTGACGCAAAAGTAAATTTAAAAGCAAAGGATCGTTATGGATTAACGGCTCTTGTATATGCGCTTAAAGCTAAAAATAATGAAATTGTTGATCTGATTAAAAATGCGGGTGGCAGTTACTAAAAAATCATGAAGATAGCTCTAGCACAGATAAATTCATTTGTTGGTGATATTGAAAACAATAGCAACCTTATCATTAAGCGCGCTAAAGAAGCTTCTAAAAAAGGAGCAGAGTTATTTATTACTCCTGAACTTTCAATATGCGGATACCCCCCTGAGGATCTTGTTTTAAGAGAAGATTTTCTTGGTGCGTGCTCAAAAGCATTAAAAAAAATTGCAAAAGCCTTACCTTCAATTAAAGTTATTGTGGGGCACCCATTAAAAAAAGGCAGCAAGATATATAATGCAGCTTCTTTACTTTTTAATGGGAAAATTCAAGGCACCTATTTCAAACAAACTCTCCCAAATTATGGCGTATTTGACGAGAATAGATATTTTAAAGCGGGTACAAAAGAATTTATTTTTACACATAAAAGTTTAAAAATTGGCCTCCTAATCTGTGAGGATGCTTGGGGCTTTTTGCCAGGCAATTTACTCAAAAAAAAATCAGTTGATGGCATTATCGTAATTAATGCATCTCCTTATGAAATAGAAAAATCTGATACTCGATTAAAAGTTATTTCTAAATTAGCGAAAGAAACTAAATCCACTGTGATATACCTCAACGCAATTGGAGGTCAAGATGAGCTCATATTTGATGGCGGCTCTTTTGTTGTCAATAAAGAAGCAAAGCTCATACATCAAGCATCTTTCTTTAAGGAAGAAATGGCAATTATTGAAGTTTTTTCAAAAACAAACATTAAATTTAATAGTCATAAAGCTTCTTATAGTAAAGAAGCACATCTATATGAAGCACTTAAATTAGCACTCAAAGATTATGTAGTTAAAAATAATTTTAAAAACCTATTTATAGGCTTATCTGGTGGTATTGATTCTGCTCTAGTTTTGGCGTTAGCAAATGACACATTTGATAAAAAAAATATTACTGCTGTTATGATGCCCTCAGAATTTACAGCAAAATTAAGTATTACAGAGTCTCGAAAAATGATTAAAAATACTGGTGTGAATTACAAGGAAATAGATATTCAATGCATTTTCAAACTTTTCAGAAAAACGTTGTCTACTGAATTTAAAAATAAGCCTTTTGATACTACCGAAGAAAATTTACAGGCTCGTATAAGAGGTGTTTTATTAATGGCGCTATCTAACAAATTTAATGGCCTTGTACTGTCAACAAGTAACAAAAGTGAAACTGCGGTAGGTTATTCAACGCTTTATGGCGACATGGTGGGAGGTTTTGCGCTTCTTAAAGATGTGCCAAAAACATGGGTTTATAAATTAGCAAATTATAGAAATTCAATTTCAACAATCATTCCAAATGAAATAATCAAGAGGCCGCCCACGGCAGAGCTGAGGCCCAACCAGCTAGATCAGAATAGCCTGCCTAAATATGAAATTCTTGATAAGATAATTGAGCTTTATATTGAAAAAGATTTGTCCATAGACTCTATTGTAAAAAAAGGTTTTTCTAGCAAAAATGTGAATCACGTTGTAAAGTTAATCAATAATAACGAATTTAAAAGAGCTCAAAGTCCAATAGGCCCAAAAATTACCCATAGAGCTTTTGGCAAAGACAGAAGATACCCCATTACCTTTAAACATTAATGTAAACAAAGAGGGAAATAGATGAAAAAAATTGAAGCAGTAATTAAACCATTTAAATTAGATGAGGTGAGAGAAGCCCTTTCTGAAATCGGTATTAATGGAATCACGGCCACCGAAGTTAAAGGCTTCGGAAGACAAAAAGGGCATACTGAACTCTATAGAGGCGCAGAATATGTAATTGATTTTTTACCTAAAATCAAATTAGATATTATCGTTTCAGATAAAATGGTTAAAAAAGTGATTGAAGCAATATCAACTGCCGCGCATACAGGCAAAATTGGTGATGGTAAAATTTTTGTCAGTAACATCGAAGAAGTAGTAAGAATTAGAACGGGCGAAACAGGTGAATCTGCTATTTAATTAGAAAATAGCTTTCTTACTTTTTCAAGGTCTTCGGGGGTATCAACTCCAGGAAATGGCGTGTCAATTGACTGAACTACACCAATTTTGTAACCTGCATATAGAATTCTAAGCTGCTCTAACTTTTCAATATCTTCCAATGGTACTTGCTCAATATCTTTAAAGCCTTTTAGAAACTTAGCACGATAAGCATAAATGCCAATATGTTTATAAAACCCCTCTCTTCCAATTATCTTTTGATTAAATTCATCTCTAGGAAAAGGAATAGGCGCTCTACTAAAATACAAGGCTTGCGAATTTTTATCCAATACAACTTTCACATTATTTGGATTAACAAAATCATTATAATGAGTGATGGAATGGCACGCTGTAGAAACAAAGACGTCTCTTTGGTCATCCAAATATTCTGCAACTTGATTAATTAATAATGGATTAATAAGAGGCTCATCTCCCTGAACATTCACGACAATCTCGTTGTCTGTCCAACCCATCAAATCAACAACTTCTGCAACTCGATCTGTACCGGATCTATGATTAAGATTTGTCATGATTGCTTTATATCCAAACTTTACAACAACATCAAAAATCCTTTGGTCGTCGGTTGCAACCACAACCTCATCTGCCTTGCTTTTTAATGATTGCTTTACAACGTGAACCACCATAGGAACACCATCAATCTCCAAAAGAGGTTTTCCTTCCAGTCGGCTACTCTGATATCTCGCCGGAATAATAATTTTAAATGTCATGAATAATCTTCATCGCCATTTATTACTCTCGCTTCGCTCTCCAGTAAAATTGGAATGCCGTCTTTAATCGGGTAGGCAAGTTTAGCCGACTTCGAAATAAGCTCATTCTGTTCTTTTTTATAAATTAATGGCCCTTTAGTAACCGGGCAAACTAAAATTTTTAATAGATTTTTATCCATGGATTATATTTTTCATTTTATTTAAAATAAAATCACTAAACTTTGAGTCAATTTCAACAGCAACTGGCAAATACCAAAAATTATCTCTAGCAAACTTTTCGCATTTAACAGCGTCTTTTTCAGTCATTATAATATTCTTATCATTCATAACTTTAAAATCTTTTTTTGTGAATTGATAATGATCTTGATAGGTAGAGCTATCAAATACCATGCCTAACACCTTAAGGTAATTAAAAAATCGATCTGGGTTCCCAATGCCAGCTATTGCATGAAGATTATTTAAGCGCAGCTTATTTAGTGGAATTTTTTTCTTAGTTTTTAGATTGATTAGGGAATCACTCTTATATTTCATCAGGTAACTGCCATCTATCACTTTTTTTCCATTACAGACGATAGCATCTACGGCCTTTAGTTTAAGCTTTGACTCCCTTAACGGCCCCGCTGGTAAAAGATATCCATTTCCAAATCCTCTAGTCCCGTCTATGACTAAAATTTCTATATCGCGTTTTAAACGATAATGTTGCAATCCATCATCAGACAAAATGACATCTATTTTTTTATATTTTTTAAGAAGTGCTTGCGCTGCCAATACTCTATCTTTTGAAATAAAAACTGGTATACGAGTATGTTTCTGAATCAATATCGGCTCATCGCCGACATTCTCCACATTGCTTTTTTGATTGACTTCACTTATGCCATTTCCTTTGGCCCTATATCCTCTACTTATGATTCCAGGATGGTATCCATTTTTCTTTAATTCATTTGCAAGATGAATCACTAAAGGAGTTTTACCGGTACCACCTAAAGTTATGTTTCCGATAACAATTACAGGCACTTGCATCTTAAAAGACTTTAAAAGATTAAATCGGTAGAGATATTTTCTAATAAAAGATATTAAAAGAAAAAATGCTGATAACGGAAGAAGAAATATAGAAGTTAAGCTTTTTTTTCCATAATGCAGCTTCGAGATAGCTCTTAAAGCATTCAAAATACTATTTCAGACCTTTTTTGTACAAGATTGCATAATGTTTGCACCGCCTAATTAATTCTGAGTGCGTGCCAACATCAATTATTTTTGATTTATCAATCACAACAATTCGATCAGCATTCAAAATGGTAGACAATCTGTGCGCAATGACTATGGTTGTTCTATTTTTCATTAAATTGTCCAGGGCTGACTGAACATATTTTTCCGAATGAGAATCAAGTGCGGACGTTGCTTCATCGAGAAGCAATATAGGTGCATTTTTTAAAATAGCACGAGCAATTGAAATTCTTTGTCTTTGACCTCCAGACAATCTAACGCCCCTATCGCCAATTTCGTGGTCTAGTTTGTTTGGAAGCGGATCAATAAATTCCCAGGCATTTGCTGCGATAGCGGCTTTTTTAACATCCTCTATACTTACGGGCCCTTCTGAACTGCCATAAGCTATATTATTCATTATTGTGTCATTAAATAAAATTGTATCCTGGCTTACCAACGAATACTGACTTCGCAGATTTTTTAACTTAAGGTCATTAATATTAATACCATCTAAAAATATTTTACCTTGATCAATTTCATAAAATCTTGGTAATAAATTAATAAGTGTTGTTTTTCCGCCGCCAGATTTTCCTACAAGAGCCACTTTTTCCCCAGGCTTAATATTTAAATTAATACCTTCAAGAATATTATGTTTGCTATTTTGATATTTAAAGGTTAAGTCAGATATTTTTATATGTCCTTTTGCCCTCTTAATAAATTTTGTGCCACGATCAATTTCTGAGGGCTCATCCATTAAACCAAATACACTTTTAGCAGCTGCTATAGCAATTTGAATTTTGTCATTAATGGAGGTTAAGCTTTTAATTGGGGCAATAATCATCAACAAGGCTGCAAAGAAAGCAGCAAATTGTCCCGCTGAAAATTTACCAAATGAATAAAAAGCAATTCCTGATAATGCAATGCCCGCTAAAATTTCTACTGTAAAAGAATTTAAAGCTGCAATTCTTATAAGCTTTGCCTGGATTTTCCTAATCTTTTCTGAAATTTTATTAAATCGACTAACTTCGTATTGACTTGTTCCAAATATTTTAACAATTCTTTGCGCGGCGATAGCCTCATCAGATGCCATGATTAACTCGCCATTTGCATTCTGTGAAATTGTTCCCGCAGCTCTGAGTCTCGGCGACATTATTTTAAGGTAATAGGCCAGGATTGGAGCTAACAATAAAAATACTAGTGTAAGTTTCCAGTCCAAATAAATCATATAGCAAACTATCCCAATAAAACTTATCCCATCTTTTATGAGATTAAATCCTATATCTGTAATCACATTTGAGAGCTGCTGAACATCGCTATTCAATTTAGAGACAATATGACTTGATGAATTTTTGTCAAAAAAATTCATTGGCAACATCATAATCTTCTTAAATAAATCAGATCTAAGACTTTCAACAACTTTCAATGAAGTTGATTTCATAAAATAGCTTGAGAATAATCCAGATAAGGCTCTTATCGACATGACCAAGAGAAGAAGTAGGGCTAAGGAAGATTGTTTATCTGCAATTCCTGACCCAAACCCCTGATCAGTAATTTTTTTAATAATGGCAAGAAATGCTGTATTCGTTAATGACAACACAACCAATGAAATTAAACTTAAAGATAAAATAAACTTATGTTGCCAAGTATATTTAAAGAGTCTTTTATAAAGATATCTAAAATTTATTGGCTGTGATGCAGTTATATTTTTAATAGTTTTTGCCATTAGGCCAAGAAAAGCTAAACCCTTTTAAAGTCTAGTTAACTTTTGTTGAGAACGTAATATGAGTTAACCCCGCCTGTCTTGAGGCTTCCATAACATTAATGACGGACTGGTGCTCACATTTCGCATCTGCATTAATAATCACCGGTATTTCTTTTTCACCTTTTGCTGAATTTTTTAAAGCCGCAATAATAGATTCAAGGCTCTTATTTGGCAAAGGATTATCATTTATAGCGTAGAGACCTTCCGCTGTAATAGACACATTAATAACATTAGGTTTCTTATCAGGGCTGTTGGCTTCAGCAGTAGGAAGATTAATTTTTAATTCACTAAATCTAGAAAAGGTTGTACTCACGACAAGGAAGATAATAATAACCAATAATACGTCGATTAAAGGAACCAAGTTTAATTCCATTTCTTCGTGTTTTTTTCCTCGTTGAAAATTCATATGTAATCCTAATTATTTATTTACGAACACCCATAGATTCAATGAGCTTAAGAGCTTGCTGCTCCATATCAAAGATTAAATCATCTACTTTAGATCTAAAAAAGCGATAAAAAATCATTGCAGGAACCGCTACAACAATACCCGCTGCTGTATTGTACAAAGCAACAGAAATACCTCTTGCAAATACAGCTACATCATGACCACTGTTTGTGAACGAACTAAAAAGATCAACCATACCTATGACTGTCCCCAAGAGCCCTAAAAGAGGAGCCACTGCAGCAATTGTGCCTAATGTTGGCAAGTATTTTTCAAGCTTATAATTCACCGCTCTACCCGACTCTTCTATAGCCTCTTTAATATGAGCTGCGGATGTATTTGAATTAAGAATAGCGCTTGCAAAAATTTCACCCAAAAGAGAATGCTCTCTGATTTTTGCAATCACATCTTTCTTTATCGTGCCTTGATTTAACAACTTCTGAACCTCAGGAAGAAGATCGCTTGGTGCAACAACTTCAACTCTTAATGACCAGAAGCGCTCGCCAATGATTGCTAAGGCAATAATTGATGCAAATATGAGAGGCCAAATAGGCCATCCTGCGGCTAAAATAATTTCCCACATATCTAATTCTCCAAGTGTTTGATGAGTAATATTCTATCTTAATATTCGGTTAATTGTTTAAATCAACTTATCTTAATATTCGGTTAATTGCTTAAATCAACCTATATCTTTTTAAGCTTTCCTTGGGTTAATTTATATTGAAACTTTAATTTTGATGCAAGCTGATTATCATGAGTTACCAAGACTAGAGTTGAACGATTCTCTTTCGCCAAATCAAGTAATAAATCAAATACAAAATGCGCTGTTTTTCCATCTAAATTTCCTGTAGGTTCATCTGCAAGAATACATTTTGGCTTAGTGATTAAAGATCTGGCGATTGCAACTCTCTGCCTTTCACCTCCGGATAATTCATATGGTTTATGAGTTAGTCTTTTATTCAGCCCTATTTTTTTTAAAAGCACCTCAGCCTCTTTAAAAGCCAGCTTGTACGAATATCTTCTAATTAATAATGGCATCGCAACATTTTCTATCGCGTTAAAATCACTAAGCAAATGATGAAATTGATAAACAAAACCTAGATGCGTATTTCTCAAAATACCTAAATCGTCCTGAGTTAAGGATGCAATATCCTGATCTAAAATTTTTACTTGGCCCGATGAGGCTTTTTCAAGTCCAGCCATAAGATGCAGAAGCGTACTTTTACCAGAGCCAGAGACTCCAACAATAGCTGAATGATCGCCTTCATTAATATTTAGATTCAACTTATTAATAATTTCTTCATCTAGGCCAGGAAATGCCTTAGATAAATTTTTACAAGTTATAAGTAATTTTTTAGTCATGCTTTAACGCCTCAGCAGGTGACGTGCTAGATGCTTTTAAGCTAGGGTAAATCGTTGCAAGAATAGACAATAGAATAGAAATTGAAGTAATAGCGCTCACATCAGTTAATAAAAGCTTAGACGGTACTTCAGAAATATAATAAATGTCTTTAGATAAAAACTGAACATTAAATAAATGCTCAATAAAAGGGACAATTACATGAATGTTAAGTGAGATTGCAATTCCAAAAAATGCACCGGCGATAGTTCCAATCATGCCTATTAAAGAGCCCTGAATTATAAATATAAACAGAATGCTTTTTGGTTTTGCTCCGTATGTTCGAAGAATTGCAATGTCTGATCTTTTGTCAGTCACTGCCATTACCAAAGTCGATACAATATTAAATGCTGCAACAGCAATAATTAACATGAGAATTATAAACATTACTCTCTTTTCCATCTGCACAGCTGAGAAAAAATTCGAATGCTTTTTTGTCCAGTCACTCACATAAAAAAGGCCTGATTCCGAAAGTTTATTTGACAATCTCTCAGCCACTGCAGGCGCTAAAAAAAGATTATCAATTTTTACTCTAACGCCAGAAACAGCATCTTGCATTTGAAGAAACTTTTGAGCGTCCTCTAAATTCATTAACGCCATTCCAGAGTCATACTCATACATTCCGATTTCAAAAATACCCACAACATTAAATTGTCGCATTCTAGGAAATGTGCCTGCAGGGGTATAAGAACCTTGCGGAATTAAAATATTAACTTTATCTCCAACGACAATGCCCAATTGCTTTGCAGCATCTATGCCCAGAATAATATTAAATGTCCCGACCTTTAAATCAGACAAATGGCCTACCTTAACTTTTTTTTCTAGGTCATTAACATTACCTTCTAGTTCTGATGCAATACCGCGAAGCATAATTCCCTGGCTTCCATATTCACTAACCAACATCCCCTGACCGTCTATATAAGGCGCCGAACCTTTAATGTCAGAAATTCCTTGGAGCTTTTTTGTTAAATCTTCCCAATGAGCCAATGTATTATTTGAGCTTGTAATTTCAATGTGAGAAGCTACTCCTAGAATTCTTGTTCGGAGCTCATCTTGAAAACCATTCATAACGGACATAATAATAATGAGCGCCGAAACTCCAAGTGCTATACCAACCATACTTGTTGTTGAAATAAAAGATATGAAGCTATTTTTCTGCTTAAATTTTATGTATCTATAAGCAATCCAAACTTCAAAAAGTATGTATTTATTAAGTGAAGGCATTTGTTTTATTTTATCAGGGTTATACATTCTAATCTGATAAAATCACCTTATGTTTACAGGCATTATTCAATCCATTGGCTTAATAAAAAAAATTGAATCTTTAAAAAAAGATGTTCGCATTACTATTGCTTACAAGCCAAGCCAAATGGAAGCAAGCAGTCTGGGTGACAGCATATGTATAAATGGTGTATGTCTCACCATCCAAAAAAAACAAAAAAATCAATTTACATTTCATGTGTCCGAAGAAACATTAAATAGAACCATAACCTTTACCGAAAAGTCTCTAGTAAATTTAGAGAGTGCACTTTTATTTAATGGGAAAGTGGGTGGTCATTTTGTAACAGGTCATATTGATGGCATAGGAAAAATTACAAGTATTAAAGTCACTAGCCAATGCTGGATTCTTGAAATAAAGCCCCCTAAAAAGCTACTTAAATTTATCGCCGAAAAAGGATCTATTGCGATCAATGGGGTAAGTCTTACGGTAAATTCAATTAATGACGATAAATTCAAGGTAAATATCATTCCCTTTACTTTAAAAGAAACTAATTTGGGACGTTTAACTAAGGGAAGTGAAGTTAATATTGAAATAGATTTAATTGCTAGATACCTCGAAAACATACTCAAAAGAAAATAAAGAATAAATGATCAGGCCGATAGTTGAAATTATTGAAGATATCAAGCAAGGCAAAATGGTTATCCTTGTAGATGAAGAAAATAGAGAAAATGAGGGCGATCTAGTTCTTGCTGCAGAGTTTGCTAATTCAGACCATATAAATTTTATGTCTAAATTCGGACGTGGCCTTATTTGTCTTACGCTAACTGAAGAGAAGTGCGAGATGCTCGAATTACCCTTAATGGTCCAAGAAAATGAAACTCGCTTAGGGACTAATTTTACAGTATCTATTGAGGCGGCTGAGGGTGTCACCACAGGAATCTCAGCCAATGATAGAGCCACTACAATCAAGGCTGCTATCCATAAAAATGCTACTTCAAAAAGTATTGTAAGACCAGGTCATATATTTCCTTTGATATCTAAAAAAGGTGGCGTGCTTGTGAGGGCTGGGCATACCGAAGCCGGATGTGATCTTGCTCATCTTGCAGGCTTAGAATCAGCATCAGTAATTTGCGAAATTCTTAATGAAGACGGAAATATGGCAAGACTTCCAGATTTAATTAAATTTTCTGAGCAGCATAAAATTAAGATTGGAACGATTGCAGATCTCATTGAATATCGAAGAAAGAATGAGAAATTAATTGAAAAATTAATCGAAAAAAATATCTTAACGCCTTATGGTGAAATGAAATTAATCTTATATAAAGATAAGATTTTAGAAGAAAGTCACATTGTTCTTGTAAAAGGTGAAATTCAAAAAGATAAGGAAACTATTGTGAGAGTTCATGAGCCTTTGTCAGTCATAGACCTTTTGGATATGGAAGATAAAAAACATTCATGGAATGCATTAAAGGCTATTAAAAAAATAAGTGAGCATGGTGGCGTCTTAATTTTTATCAATCACAATACAAACACAAATGATCTTTTGGGCATCTTGAAAACGGAAAATACTGCCCCACTAAAAAACAATAACGATTTAAGAAATTACGGGATTGGTTCTCAAATATTAGTGGATTTAGGGGTTAAAAAAATGAAACTGCTATCTACCCCAAGAAAAATGCCAAGCATGATTGGTTTTGGCCTTGAAATTACAGGTTACATAGAAAATTAATATGTGCCATTAATAAATTATGCTAGAATAATGACATTGAAAAATTATAAAAAAAATAATTTTAAAGCGCACTGTCAAACTGACTTCACGTCAGTTTTTTTTTCGAAAAAAACAACCCTCATTAGCTTAAATTTAAAATTAAGCCCAAAAAAATTGCCATGTTAATTAACGAGAATCATCATCAATCTGGCAAGCAAAAAGAAGGGAATATTATAGGGTTTGATTTTGGACAAAAGCGCATAGGCGTTGCAATTGGAAACAATATATCCAAGACAGCCCAGGCTTTAATCACCATCAACTCTGCATCGAATAATCAAAAATTTGAAGTAATACAAAAAATTATAGAAGAATGGCAACCGATCTCTATCGTCGTTGGCGTTCCATTTAATGTAGATGGCTCTGAACATAAAGTCACAAATCTATCTAAAAAATTTGCTAAACAGCTAGAACAAAAATATTCATTGCCGACTCATCTTATTGACGAACGCTACACTTCTATTGAAGCTAATCATGAAATTAAAGATAAAAAAATTGATTTAAAGAAAAAGAAACTTTTAATTGATCAAATAGCTGCAAAAATTATTTTACAATCTTATCTTGATCAAATTTAACTTAAAAAATGACCCTACCTAACGCAGAAAAACTCGTAGAAACCTTAAAAAATAAAATCAATGAAATAATTGATGACAAGACTGTTCTGATTGGCGTTCAGCGTGGTGGAGAACTTATTCTTCAAAAGATTTTGCCTGGTTTAAAAGATACTATCGCAACAGGTTCAATTGATACATCGTTTTATAGGGATGATTTTTCAAGTCGCGGCTTAAAAGTTAAAAATAAACCCTCAAAAATTGATACAGAAATTAATGATAAGCATATTATTCTTATTGACGATGTATTTTCTACTGGAAGAACTGTTCGCGCTGCTATGAATGAAATTTTTGACTATGGAAGACCTGCAAAAATTACATTAGCTGTTTTAGTCCATCGAAATGAGCAAGAACTTCCGATTGCCCCTCAGATTTATATTGAAAAAATTAGTCTAAATAAAAATCAACATTTAGAACTTGGGTTAGATGAAAACAAAAAATTTATCTTTCAGCTAAAGGAATCTCATGTTTAATCCGCAGCTGAATAGCAAAGGCAATTTAAACCATCTTCTATCTATTGAAGGTTTATCTAAAGAAAAAATTATTCAAATATTGGATACGGCAGAGTCATTTTTAAAGATAGGTGAGAGAGATGTTAAAAAAGTGCCTATATTAAGAGGAAAAACAGTATGTAATGTTTTCTTCGAAAATAGCACAAGAACAAGAACCACTTTTGAAATTGCCGCCAAAAGACTTTCTGCTGATGTCATTAATTTAAATGTAGCCACCTCGTCTCAATCTAAAGGCGAAACCATCTTAGACACGATTAATAATTTAATTGCCATGAATGCAGATGTTTTTGTTGTAAGACATTCATCATCCGGCGCCGCACATTTTATTGCGACACATGTAAAGCCGAATATCCATATTATTAATGCAGGTGATGGGAATCACTCCCATCCCACCCAGGGATTGCTAGACGCTTTTACTATCAGAAAATATAAAACTAACTTTAATAAATTAAAAGTAGCCATTGTGGGAGACATTTTGCATTCTAGAGTTGCTCGATCCAACATTCATGCATTAAATATACTTGGCGTTCCTGAAATTAGAGTGATTGCTCCCAAAACATTACTTCCTTATGAGATTGAAAAATTAGGTGTACATGTGTTTCATGATATCGATAAAGGGCTTAAGGATG
>JBEGSH010000044.1:0-4040 GCA_041180025.1 Pseudomonadota bacterium
ATAAAAACTTCTTTTGCAACACTCTCAATGATGTGAAGTATTAAACCTCGATTATCTGAGCTTGCTGTGATATCTAAAAAAGCTAATTCATCGGCACCTTGTTCATTATATTTTTTTGCTACTTCTACAGGATCACCTGCATCTTTTAATTCTAAAAAATTAATCCCTTTAACAACTCTGCCATCAGTCACATCTAGACAAGGAATAATTCTTTTAGCGAGTGACATTTATTTGATAAGCTCATCTGCGAGTGCTTGTGCTGCTTTAAAATCAAGCGTTCCCTCGTATATAGCTCTACCTGTAATTGCTCCGCTCACGCCTGAATATGCAATTGAACATAAATTTTTAATATCTTCTAGATTAGTCACGCCACCACTCGCAATCACAGGAATGGTAAGTGCTTCGGCTAATTTCTCAGTTGCTTCAATATTCAATCCATTCAACATGCCATCACGTCCAATATCTGTATAAATAATAGCTTCAACACCATAACCTTCAAATTTCTTTGCGAGCTCAATCACATTGTGTCCGGTTAATTTGGCCCATCCATCAATAGCCACTTTCCCTTCCTTAGCGTCAAGTCCCACAATAATTTGCCCAGGAAATGCATAACAAGCTTCGTGAAGAAAACCGGGGTTTTTAACCGCGGCTGTACCTATAATGATGTAGTCCACGCCGTTATTAAGATATTTTTCAACGGTATCGAGATTACGAATGCCGCCACCTAATTGAATTGGAATCGCACCATCCACTTCTTTTACAATAGCTTTAATTGCAGATTCATTCACTGGCTTACCCGCAAAAGCGCCATTTAGATCAACCAAATGCAGTCTTCGAGCCCCAAGATCTGTCCATTGTTTTGCAACTTCTCCAGGGTTTTCTGAAAAGATTGTTGATTCTTCCATTAAGCCTTGTTTAAGCCTAACGCATTTACCGTCTTTCAAATCAATTGCTGGAATGATTAACATAAACTAAAAACCTATACTGACCATTGAACAAAATTTTTGATAAGTTGTAAGCCAGCTGTCGAACTTTTTTCTGGATGGAATTGCACTGCAAAAATATTTTCTTTAGCAATAGCGCAACAAAATTTTTGCGCATATGAAGTTTCAGCTGACACAATATTTTTATCTTTAGATTCTAAATAATAACTATGAACAAAATAAAATCGATCGTTATTATTAATGTTTTGCCATAAAGGATGATGATTTTTCTGCGATACTTCATTCCATCCCATATGAGGAATTTTTAACTTATGGCCACTTTCGTCTGCTGTATTTTGATTATTAAATCGCTTAATAGTACCGCCCAATAATCCTAAACCTTCTATATTACCTTCTTCGCTTTTATCAAACAGCATCTGCAAACCAATACATATTCCTAAAAAAGGTTTTGTTTTTGCTGCGTCAATCACGGAAGATCTTAAATTTCTTTCATCAAGCTCTCTTATGCAGTCAGGCATAGCACCTTGGCCAGGGAAAACTACATGGTGTGCTTTTTTAATATCGGCAGGATTACTTGTAACTTTAATATCGGCTTCGGGCGAGACCTGTTTAAAGGCATTAAATACTGACTTTAAATTTCCCATTCCATAATCAATGATAGCGATCATTATTATTTTGATGAAAAAGGTTTATAGACTGCCTTTGGTTGAAGGGGTTATGCCGGAAATTTTTGGATCAATATAAACGGCCATTTTAAGGGCTCTTCCAAATGCTTTATAAATTGTTTCTGCCTGATGATGGGCATTATCACCTTTAAGGTTATCGATGTGCATCGTAATATTTGCATGGTTCA
Source organism: Pseudomonadota bacterium (assembly GCA_041180025.1). Classification (GTDB taxonomy): domain Bacteria; phylum Pseudomonadota; class Gammaproteobacteria; order Burkholderiales; family Methylophilaceae; genus Methylopumilus. The sequence continues at coordinate 1,798 of JBEGSH010000044.1, forward strand.
CAAATCCTTGAAAAAATTCGTGTATTAAATCAACATCAAATTCACCGATAGCAGCCCTTTTAAATTCGACATCAAATTCAAGTCCAGGCCTGCCTGAGATATCAAGCACAACCCGAGACAATGCCTCATCTAAAGGGATAATAGCTGATCCATATCGAGTAATACCTTTTTTATCTCCGATTGCTTTATTGAAGACTTGCCCAAGAACTATACCAACATCTTCAACAGTATGATGTGCATCAATATGTAGATCGCCTTTTGCTGTCACTTCTAGATCAAACATTCCATGACGAGCAACCTGATCTAACATATGATCTAAGAAACCGATGCCAGTGTTGAGTTTTGCACTCCCCTGACCATCAAGATTAATACTTACCTCAATTTTAGTTTCATTTGTATTTCTTGAAACAGATGCTGATCTTGTCATATTTTTTTATTTAAAGTAGATAAGATATTTTAACTCATTAAAAATGTAATTAACATCAATTATTTCATGTGCTTAGAATAAGTTTTAAGGTCTCAAGCAATACTTGCATCTCTTCATCCGAACCAATTGTGAATCGAATATAGGAAGAGATTCGTATTGGATTATCAAAGCGTCTTACTACAATTCCATGATCTCTTAATTTGCTTACGATGATTTTTCCATCAAGAGAGTTGTGTTTAGCAAAAACAAAATTTGCGCCCGAAGGTAAAACTGAAAAATTAAGAACTTTCAATTTATCTACAAAATTTAATTTTGTTTTAATAACTTTATGACAAGTATTTTTAAAATAGGAATCATCTTTAAAGGATTCAATACCTGCAATCAATCCTAATCGATCAATTGGATAAGAGTTAAAGCTATCTTTTACTCTAATTAAAGCCTCGATAAGATCTGGATGGCCTATGGCATAACCAAGCCTTAATCCCGCCAATGATCTCGATTTAGAAAATGAATGCGTGACCAATAAATTATTGTATTTTTCTGTAAGACAAATAACGGATTCCGTTCCAAAGTCGACATAAGCTTCATCTACGATCACTACAGAATCATTATTCCTATCAAGAAATGTTTCAATCTGTTTCAAGGTAAGTGGTATGCCCGTTGGCGCATTTGGATTTGGAAAAATAACGCCTCCATTAGGCGTTAAATAATCATTTAATGCAATTTCAAATGAATCATTAAGGGGAATAGCTTTAAAATCAATCTCGAAGAGTTTGCAATATACCGGATAAAAGCTATAAGTAATATCAGGGAATAAAATAGGTGCGTCATGTTTCAAAAGTGCTTGAAAAGCAATAGCTAAAACTTCATCAGAACCATTTCCCACAAAAACCTGATTAGCTTTAACGTTAAAATAATCTGCAATTGATTTCTTAAGCGCTTCTGAATTTGGGTCCGGATAGAGTCTTAAGGTGTCATCTGTAAATTTTTTAATGGCTGCAATTACTTTTGGGCTTGGTCCATAAGGATTCTCATTAGTATTTAACTTAATAAGATTGCTGAGTTTAGGTTGCTCGCCAGGAATATATGGCGTCAAGCCATGAACAACCTTACTCCAGAATTTACTCATTATCTATACGATATTCCGCAGATTTGGCATGGGCTTGAAGTCCTTCGCCATGAGCTAAAACCGAAGCAATTTTTCCAAGCTTGCGAGCGCCTTGATTAGATAATTTAATCAGACTTGAGCGCTTTTGAAAATCATAAACACCAAGCGGCGAAGAAAATCTTGCTGTTCTTGATGTAGGTAATACGTGATTCGGGCCGGCACAATAATCTCCAACAGCTTCGCATGTATTTCTTCCCATAAAGATGGCGCCTGCATGTTTAATATTGTTAACAAGTGAATCTGGGTCATCTACTGAAAGCTCTAAATGTTCAGGCGAAATAAAATTTGAAATCTCGGCTGCTTCTTCTAAGGTTTTTACTTTGATCATTGCACCTCTATTTACTAAAGAAGTCTCAATAATTTTTTTTCTCGGCATGGTTTCAATTAATTTATCAATACTCTCTTGAACCTGATTCAAAAAAGCATCACTTGGACTAATTAAAATCGACTGTGCTAGCTCATCGTGCTCGGCCTGAGAAAATAAATCCATCGCAATCCAATCTGGATTCGATTTTTCATCTGCAATAATAAGTATTTCTGAAGGTCCTGCGACCATATCAATTCCAACCACACCGAATACTCTTCTTTTGGCTTCTGCAACATAAGCATTGCCTGGGCCTACAATTTTGTCGACCTGAGGAATCGTTT
>JBEGSH010000045.1:0-4057 GCA_041180025.1 Pseudomonadota bacterium
GGCAGTTGATCTTCTAAAATCCAATTCCCTAAATCAGTGGTGTTAAGTTTTTGATATACAGGCGAAAATAAAACATCACATTTTTCGGTTAACTTATATTGATTGAGTATTTTTTTAGCCCAGTCGTAATCTTCGCGACTACAAAGTACAAATTTAATTTCATCTTTTGAGTGAATGAGATTTAAATTGTCCCAATAATTTTTTTTCTCTTCGCCGGATTCAGGCGTTTTGATATCTAAAATAATTTTGATGCGAGGATCGACTTCTTTAATAGAGAGTCCACCACCAGTCTCAAGAGAGACTTCGTAATTTTGATCGGCTAAAACTTTAAGAAGACTCAATACTTCTTTTTGCGCTAAAGGCTCGCCCCCTGTGACCGTGACATAGCGTGTATCGTATTTTTTGATTGTCTCCATAATCTCATCAACAGTCATCATGGAACCGCCTTGAAAAGCATAAGCCGTATCGCAATAATGGCAACGCATGGGGCATCCGCTGAGACGAATAAAAATGGTAGGTAATCCTACGCGCGAAGATTCACCTTGCAGTGAATAAAAAATTTCAAAGATTTTAAGTTGTGTCACGTTGAGAAATTGAAGGCTAAAAAAATTTAAGGTGTAAAAATTTTAGGGCTTGATACTTTCTAAAACTTTCAAACGCTTTTGTGCATTTTGAATCACATCACTCTTAGGATATTTTTTTATCAAATCCTTTAAACTTTTTTTAGCTTCAGGAATAAGTGCCAATTGAATTTGTGCATTAGCTAAACCTAATAAAGCCTCTGGATTTTTTGCAAAATCTGGATGTTGATCTAATAGCTTTTGATAGGTGCCCACAGAGGCTTTGTAATTTTTTAAACTAAATTGAGTATTCGCTAAGCCATATTTAGCATCAGGCAATAGCGCACTATTGGGAAATTGTTTAATAAAATCAGTGAAGGCTTGGAAGGCCTCTTTATATTTCATACCCTCTAAAAGTTGATTCGCCTGATCATAAACTTCTTGATCTGATGGCGTCTTGACCTCAGGTGCTGGCGGCGCTTCTGTCACTTTACCGGACGACACAGGATTACTTCCGACTGATTTTTCTTCCATCTTTCGAAGTCTGCCATCTAAATCTTGATAAAGATCTTTTTGTCGCTGCTCCACTGTCGCGTTGAGATGACGGAGCGTTTCCATATCACCGCGAAGTTTTGAAACCTCTTGTTTGATTAATTCGATTTGGTTCAGCATATCGTTAAGGCTGCCACTTTTAATGACAGCCTCAAGATTTACAATGCGCGATTCTAACTCTGTTTCTTTTAATTGCATCTCCTGAAGTTTTTTTCTTGCATCTGTATCTTCAAAAAGTGCCGCGTGCAGAGGGGTGGCACATAGACACGCTAAAAGAATGAGTTTTTTCATTAAAGCCTAACGATTTACTCTTTTTCGTAAGAGATATCGACGCGACGATCTTTGGCGTAGCATGCATCATCTTTACAATTAGTATCAGCGCGCTCTTCACCGAAACTCACTGTTTCGATTTGTGCATCTTGCGCACCTAATACATTCATAGACTTTTTAACCGATACAGAACGTTTTTGGCCAAGTGAAACGTTGTATTCACGTGAGCCACGATCATCCGTATTGCCAGTTAAAGTCATTTTTGCTTTTGGATGTGAAGCCACATATTTTGCGTGAGCTGCTAAGAGATCTTTGTATTCAGCCTTCACCACATCTTTGTCGTAATCAAAGTAGATGCTACGTTTAGATAAGATGTTGTTTGGATCGCGTAAGCTTGCTAAATCGAGATCTTTTTCATCATCAGAAACGGATGCAGAAGGGCCACTCGGTTTTGACGCATCATTGATCGGCGTTGAACTACAACCGATCAAAAATAATGAAAGTAAAGACGCAAATAATAGTGATTTTTTCATTTTCCAAATCTCCGTTAAGTTAATTTATTTTACAAAAGGTGCCCAAGCAGGCTCTCTAATATCATCGGCAAGAATGTTAAATGATTGACGCACCACGCCATCAATCGATACGGTCGAAAGTTCGCCCGATCCGTTGATCTTATGTGCATATAGTATCACATGCCCATTCGGGGAAAACTTAGGTGCTTCATCAAATGGGCCATCCGTAATTTTCGTAATTTGTCCCGTTTGTAGGTCATGTAACACCACTCTAAATCGACCTTCATCTTGCGTCACATAAGAGAGCATTTTGCCATCGGGTGAGATATTAGGATTTAAATTTTGGTTCCCTTCAAAGGACACACGTTGTGGTTCGCCACCACTTGATGAGACTTTGTAAATTTGTGGACGGCCTCCACGATCGGATGTGAAATAAATCAAACGTCCGTCAGGCGACCAGACGGGTTCCGTATCAATATGCGCACTCTGGATAAGCGGTTTTAAATTAGAACCATCAGCATCAATTAAATAAATTTGTGAGTTTGCGTTATAAGTTAAAACAATGGCTAAACGTCTACCGTCAGGTGACCATGAGGGTGAGCTATTATTGCCTTTAAAGTTAGCCAAGACCGTTCTTTGTCCTGTCACCAAAGACTGAATATAAATAATAGGTTTTTTCTTTTCAAAAGATACGTAAGCGATCTTTGTATTATCCGGTGACCATCTCGCAGAGATAATAGGCTGAGGAGAGCCCACGACTGACTGCACATTAAATCCATCTGCATCAGCCACATTTAAAGAATAGCGACCTTTATTTTTTGTAATATAAGAAATTTTGGTACTAAAGACCCCTGGAATGCCTGTTAATTTTTCATAAATCGTGTCAGAAATTTTATGGGCGATGGCGCGGTATTGTGCCACTGGACCTGAAAATTCCATCGTCGTTAAAATTGTTTTTTTATTCACATCCACTAAAAACCAATTCACTTTTAAACGATTGTTATTGATTTCGACCTGACCTAGCGTCATCACTTGCGCTTCAATGGCACTCATTTCCGAATAATTTATTTCGCTTAAAGCTGATGGTTTGTTGATCAAACCCTCCACATTTAAAGGTCTAAAAAATCCTGAGCGGTAAAGATCCGCTGCAATAATTTGATGTATACGGCTATTCGCTCTATCAGCCACTACTTCCTTATATGGCATCACCGCAATATTGATTTGTTTCGTGCCACCGCCAGAAATCTCGATGGTTTCAATCGCGAATGCATGTGAAGTCATCAAAGTAAATAAGCATAAAGCAATCAATGCTTTGAATGTTTTTAGGATGTTTAAATTATATTTTTTCATTGGGTCTAAAGTTCAGTTTTAAATTTTTAAACTTCGAAAATAGATCGGTATCTGAAGGCACCGGTAAAGGCTGTGATTGAAAAATAGCACGTTCAACCGATTCATCACATACAGGAATACCACTTGATTTTAGCATTTTAGGATTGCCAATCAATTCGCCTGTCGGCATCAAGCCGATTTCAAATTGAAGCTCAACAGGACTCGTGCCACACAATTGCTTATTCACATTCTGCTGAATTTTTCGTTGAATTAATAATTTATATTTATCCATTTCACCTAATTTAGCACCCCCTTCGGTAGGGTTAGCATTTGATTGTTTCACATCTTCATGACGATTTAATGAAGGCTTTGATTTGTCTTGTAATAATTCCTGCTGAAGTTTGGCTAATTGATCTTGCTTTAAAAGTTCTTCCTGAATTTTCTTCAAATCATCTTTCTTTTTTTGATCTTCTAATTTTTTACGTTCCTCTTCTTCTTTTTTTTGTTTCAAACTAATCTCAGCTTTGTCACTTGTAAGTGATTTAATAATTTCTTCTACTTTAGAGGGTTTAGGGGCGGGCTTGGGCGGCTCTAATTCAACTTTCTTGTCAACCGGAGGCGTTTCAACTGCTTGAGTATTAGGCTGAGGAATAGAATCCCATAATTCCACTTCAGCTACTTGAGGTAATTTAACTCTCCATTCAAAACTCACAATCATGATAAGCATTAAAACAATATGCACACTCACTGCATAAATCGCAGATCGCTTCGCTATGATTTTTTCTTGAGGTCGAATCACGTCTTAATTTATTTTTGTGGCTTTAAAAGTAAGCC
>JBEGSH010000046.1:0-17570 GCA_041180025.1 Pseudomonadota bacterium
AGGTGGCGTATCTCGACCATCCAAGAAAGGATGAACGTAAACATTTTTTAAATCACATTGCTTCGCAAGTTTTAACATGGCATAGAAGTGATCTAAATGACTATGAACACCACCATCAGAAAAAAGACCTAAAAGATGTAAGGCTTTGCCCTTTTCTTTAATTGATTTGAATGCGTTGATCAGTGCTGCATTTTTAAAAAAATCACCTGAGGCGATGCTTGAGTTAATTCTTTCAAGATCCTGTTGAACAATGCGCCCAGCACCTATATTTAAATGCCCCACTTCTGAATTACCCATTTGTCCTTGAGGTAAGCCTACAAATTCCTCAGAGGCATTAATAAAGCTATGCGCATATTTAGCCCATAAACTATTCCAGTGAGGCATTTTTGCATTTTTAATTGCATTATGGTTTTCATCTTCTCGGTGTCCAAAGCCATCCAAGATGATGAGTAATACAGGTTTTTTTAACATAGTAGAAGACATGTATATGTGGCTTTAAAGATTAATGAATTATAATGCTTGTCATCAAAATTCACACTCCTTAACGTGAGCACCCTATGAAATCAATTAAGATGTATACCAGTGCGTATTGCCCTTATTGTTCAAATGCTGAAAAGCTTTTGTCCAAAAAAGGGATTACAGATATTAAAAAAATACGCGTAGACGAAGATTCGGCTATTTTAGAAGAGATGATTGAAAAAACTGGACGTCGCACAGTGCCGCAAATTTACATTGGTGAATACCATGTGGGCGGGTTTGATGATTTAAGAGCGCTTGACCTAGAAGGCAAGCTCGATCCACTTCTTGGAATTTCCTAGAAAGATTCCCCTTATTTTATTTAAATATTCTCGATAAAAAGATAGAATGCAGTATTCGTTTAATTAAATAACAGCGGCTTTAAAGCTCGCGTGACTGGAAAATAACATGGCAGAAAAAAAGAAAGCAGCACCCAAATCAACTAAAGCAGAAAAAAGCGTCAAAATTGATCCGCAAGCAAATGGAAGCGCGCAACCTGGTTTTGCTATTGAAAAACTTTTTCTTAAAGATGTTTCGGTTGAAGTGCCTAATTCTCCAGAAATATTCACACAACGAGAAGCCCCCCAAATTTCTATTGAATTAGGTAATTCAGGTAAGCCTTTGGCTGACGGGTATTTTGAGGTTGCTTTAAAAATTACTGTGACATCAAAAATTGCTGATAAAACAGCTTTTCTCATTGAAGTGACTCAAGCAGGTATTTTCGCATTACGTAATATTCCAGAAGAAAATCTTGAAATGATTATCGCGATTACTTGTCCTAATATTTTATTCCCATATGCACGCGAAGCTATTTCAGATTTAGTGATTAAGGCAGGCTTTTCCCCTGTTCTCTTAAACCCAATTAATTTTGAAATGCTCTATATGCAACAAAAGCAGCAAGCAGCGGGTAATGCGGTTGGCACAAAAAACTAACTTTTTTTTTAGTTATTTTTTTGTATGGATTGTGTGCTTCATTTCACAATCTGCTTATGCCGAATTTCGATCTGTTGCATCTGCTAAAACCATTCTCTATGAAGCGCCATCAGCCACTACTAAAAGAGTTTATTTGGTAGGCGAAGGCTATCCTTTAGAAATTATTGTGAATCTTGGCGACTGGCTTAAAGTCAGAGATCCTTATGACACTTTAAGTTGGGCAGAATCAAAAAATTTACAATCTAAAAGAACGGTGATTGTGAAGGTAGATAAAGCAAATATATACAAAGACCCTGAATCTAAATCAGCGCTTGTAGCTACAATTGAAAAAGATGTCGTCATTGAACTTTCAGACCCTCTTATTGCCAATGGCTGGATTAAAGTGCGCTATCAACAAGATCTTGATGGATACATCCAAACCTCTCAGGTATGGGGAATTTAATTAATTGAAGATCGCAGTCTTAGGAGCGGGCGCATGGGGCACGGCTTTGGCAATGCAAATCAGCCAAAAGCATCGCGTTACACTATGGGCTAGAAATGCAGGTCACGTCTCTGGCATGCGTAAAGCAAGATCAAACCCACTTTATCTAGGCGATTTTCCTTTTAATGATCAATTGATGCTCGAAGATAATTTGAGTGAAGCGATTCATGATGCCGAACTTATCTTATCGGTTGTACCCACTTCAGGCTTTAGAGCTATTTTAAAAGAGATCAAATATTTAAATCATAAAGCCCCGGTTATATGGGCAAATAAAGGCCTAGAAGCAGAGACTGCAAAACTGCCTCATGAAGTTGCTATGGAAGAATTGGGCGACCCTAAAAAAACAGGGCAACATTGGGGTGCTTTATCAGGCCCTAGTTTTGCAGCTGAGCTCGTAAGATCTCTACCCACCGCTCTCACTTTAGCTGCAACCGACGAAGCATTTACACAAAGCTTAGCTTCTATTATCCATGGGAATAACTTGCGCGTTTATACAAGTCAGGATGTGATTGGCGTGTCTGTGGGGGGCGCACTTAAAAATGTAATCGCTATTGCTGCAGGTATTTCAGATGGTATGGGATTTGGAAATAACGCGAGAGCTGCTTTAATCACCCGAGGTTTAGCTGAGATTACACGTTTTGGTATGAGTTTGGGCGGTCAAAAAGATACTTTCATGGGGCTTACAGGCGCTGGCGATTTAATTTTGACTTGTACCGGAGACTACTCAAGAAATCGTGAAGTTGGTTTAAGGCTTGCTAAAGGTCAAACGATTGATGAAGTTTTAAAGGGCTTAGGTCATGTTGCTGAAGGTGTTTATACAGCCAAAGAGGTTGTGAATCGAGCAAAAGCGCTTCATGTATCTATGCCCATTACGCATGAAGTAAATCAAGTACTAAGTTTTGGTAAATCACCTAAAGAAGCTGTGATCGACTTGTTAGGTCGCGAGCAAAAGTCAGAAACACATTAAGTCCTAAACTCCACCTTTAAATCCATTTTGCCGCCATGCTTCATATAAAAGAATTGCGGCTGCATTCGATAAATTTAAGCTTCTACTATTTTCCGCCATAGGGATTCTTATTTTTTTATTTTCATCAAATTGATTGCGAATCGATTCAGGTAGTCCTCGCGTTTCAGGCCCAAATAAAAAGATATCCCCTTTTTGATATGCAACCTCATGGTAGGACATGCTCCCTTTGGTTGTTACAGCAAATATTCGAGCATCGCCATTAAGGGATTCAAATGCTGAAAAATCCGGATAAGTTTTAACTGATGCATATTCATGATAATCAAGCCCTGCACGTACAAGCTGCTTATTATCCAAACTAAAACCTAAAGGTTCAATTAAGTGAAGTTGTGTACCTGTATTGGCGCAAAGCCTAATAATATTGCCAGTGTTGGGGGGGATTTCAGGTTCAAAAAGGGCTATAGAAAACATAAAATATAACAACTGATTAATTTTTATACAATTGTAACAAATTATAGTAAAATAACTTAACAATTGCTTTTTAAGACTATTTTAATAATTAAATCATATAGATAGGGATTTATCATGATTGAATCGCAGCCTAATTTAAGTCAGCAACCCATTCAATTCGAACGAAAATCCCCTAAAAAACAAAAACATTCACCAAAAGACCGTTGGTCAGTTGCTGAAATTGAAGCTTTATATGCACTACCTTTTAGTGACCTTATGTTTAAGGCTCAAACCATTCATCGTGAAAATTTTGATTCTAATAAAGTTCAAGTAAGCACACTCTTGTCTATTAAGACAGGAGGATGTTCAGAAGATTGTGGTTATTGCCCTCAATCTGCCCGCTATGACACCAATGTAGAAAATGAAGCCATGATGCCGATTGATGATGTGCTTAAAGCTGCGAAGGCTGCAAAGGAAGCTGGCGCCAGTCGTTTTTGTATGGGCGCTGCATGGAGAAGTCCCAAGGATAAGGATTTAAAGCCCGTCTTAGAAATGATTCAAGAAGTTAAAAAAATGGGACTTGAAACTTGCGCAACCCTCGGCATGTTAAAGGATGGGCAAGCCAACATGCTAAAAGAAGCAGGGCTTGATTATTACAACCATAATTTAGATACAGCACCTGAATTTTATGGTGACGTAATTTCAACGCGTGTATATCAAGACAGGCTTGATACATTAGACCGCGTTCGAGAAGCTGATCTTCATGTGTGTTGTGGCGGCATAGTAGGTATGGGGGAGAGCAGATCTCAACGTGCAGGGTTGATTGCGCAACTCGCCAATATGGAAAAGCAGCCCGAGAGCGTGCCGATTAATTTATTGACACAGGTAGAAGGCACACCTTTACATGGGACTGAACCGCTCGATCTTTTTGAGTTTGTGAGAACGATTGCTGTTGCAAGAATTACGATGCCAAAAAGTTATGTAAGATTATCTGCAGGAAGACAATCGATGCACGAAGGCATTCAAGCATTAGCTTTCTTAGCTGGAGCTAACTCAATTTTTTATGGTGAAAAGTTATTGACGACAGATAATCCGGATGCAAAAGTTGATCAAGCTTTATTTAATAAGTTAGGTATTCGTCCTATATAAGTTTGTGATGTTAGATCAAATTCATCATGAACTTCAATCCTTAAAAGACAATCATCTTTTTAGAACAAGAAAATTATTAAGCGGAAGATTGGGGTCTAATCTTTCTTTTAATCATCAAAATTATTTAAGCTTTTCATCCAATGACTATTTAGGTCTTTCACAAAATCAATCTATCCAAGATGCGCTTATCGAAGGTATTCATTTGTCAGGCAACGGCATGGGAGCTTCTCATCTTATTTCAGGTCATCATGAATTCCATGAGGCATTTGAAAATGCATTTAGTGAAGCGCTAAATTTTGAAAGAGCACTTTTATTCTCGTCAGGCTATATGGCTAATATGGGTGTCATCTCAGCATTGGTTGGTAAAGACGATACTGTTTTTTCTGATAAGTTAAATCATGCGTCATTAAATGATGCGTCTATTCTTTCTCGCGCCATTCATAAAAGATACCGGCATCATGATCTACAACATTTAGAAGAGTTACTTCAAGCATCAAAGTCAAAAGTAAAGCTGATTGTTACTGATGCTGTTTTCAGTATGGATGGTGATTTGGCTAATATTCCAGATTTGTTGCAATTATGTGAAATATACGATGCTTATCTTTATATAGATGATGCGCATGGTTTTGGTGTATTGGGTAAAAATGGCAAAGGCATACTACAACACTTTTATGATCAAGAAAAAATTAAAGAACCTTATTCGCCCAGAATTTTCTATATGGCAACGCTAGGGAAGGCAGCTGGTATCCATGGTGCTGTTGTAGCATCTTCAAATAATTTTATCGAATATTTAATTCAAAAATCTAAACAATATATTTATACGACTGCAATGCCAGCTTTTATGGCGTATGGATTAAAAGAATCATTAAATCAAATTTTAAAAGCAGATCAAATAAGAACGCACTTAAATAATCTTATTGCACAGTTTAGAGCTAATACTAAATTTCAAAAAATGACTTTAGGAAGCTCATTAACACCTATTCAACCCCTTGTTATTGGAAGTGAAATTAATGCATTAAGATTAAATCAATGGTTAATGGAAAAGGGAATATATGTTCCCGCTATTAGACCTCCCACTGTGCCCCGAGGCACTTCTCGATTGCGTATTTCACTTTCAGCATTACATCAAGATCACGATGTGATGACATTAATGAAAACTATTTTAGATTTTGAAAGCATAATCTGATGCACATTAAAAAAATTGGACAGGGTAAAGATCTTGTTCTTATTCATGGATGGGGTATGCATAGCGGCATATGGAAGCCTATCATTGAGAAATTTTCAAATCAATACACACTTCATCTTGTCGATATTCCGGGTATGGGTAAAAGTCATATCATCGATCCTTATGATCTTAATCATCTAGCTGAAGCAATCAGTAAAGAGTTACCATCTTCATTTGATATTTTAGGATGGTCTTTGGGCAGCCTTATTGCGTTAAAAATGAGCCTAATATACCCAAAAAAAATTCATCGTATGGTTTTGGTGGGGGGGACACCTCGTTTTATTAATCAGACAGATTGGAGTCATGGCGTAGATATAAAAGATTTTAATGATTTTGCTAATAAGCTTTTTAAAGACTACAAATCAACCATGATAAATTTTTACACTTTGCAGCTCATGCATTCAAAACACAGTAAATTGCTTATTAAGAAACTAAAAGACATGAATGATGAAGTGAACGCGCCTGACGTCAAGTCATTACAACTTAGTCTTGATATCTTATTAAATAACGATTTGCGAGATGATATTAATAAAATCAATCATCAAACACTTTTAATCGTAGGCGAAAAGGATCGTTTGACACCAAAATCAGCTTCTGAGTGGCTTGAAAGTCATTTAAAAGAAGCGCAATTAAAAGTAATTCAAGGTGCATCACATATTCCTTTTTTATCTCATGCAGATGAGTTTTTTGATCATCTCGATCAATTTTTATTAGCAGCATAATCATGACTCAGCATCATATTGACAAGAAAAGAGCTCAAGCATCATTTAATAAAGCTTCGGCTTCATATGAGAACAATGCTGTTCTTCAGAAGCATGTGCTAGGAGAGATGTTCTTAAGGCTTAAATTACTCAAAATTAATCCTAGCAGTATTCTTGATCTAGGCTGTGGACCGGGTAATGCAGGGCCTGATTTAAAAAAATTCTATAAGCCTCATGATCTCATTTATTTAGATTTTGCATATGAGATGCTAAAAAAAGCAGAAGAAAAAAACAGAGATCATTTCTTAAAGGCATTTTCAAGCAGAACGGCACAGCAATTTATATGTGCAGATATGGAAGCTATCCCATTGGAAGAAAACAGTATCGATATGGTTTGGTCAAATTTATCTCTTCAATGGTGCAATGATCTTGATCGTGTATTTGCTCAGATAGCAAAAATATTAACTCATAATGGACTTTTTATATTTAGTACGTTTGGACCAAGTACACTTCATGAATTAAGATCTTCACTCGCATCATTTTCTGAACACTCCCATGTAAATCAATTTATTGATATGCATGATATTGGCGATGCACTTATACGATGTGGCTTTTCAGACCCAGTCTTAGATGTAGATGTTTATACACTCACCTACAGTACATTTAAAGAAATTATGTATGACTTGAAGCATATTGGCGCTCGAAATGCACTTCAAGGAAGAGCAAAGGGTATGACAGGTAAAGGCTTCTTGTACCAATTGGAAAAATTGTATGAAGTTTACAGAGCTAATGATAAATTACCTGCAAGTTACGAGGTTGTATATGGGCATGCATGGAGAGTGAATAAGTCACTTAATGAGTCTTCAATTATTAAGTTTCATCCAAAACACTAATGCATTCATTTTTTATAACTGGTACTGATACGAATATAGGGAAGACCGCTGTTACTTGTAGTTTAATTGCTAAATATATTGAAGAAGGATTTCGTGTGGGAGGTATGAAACCTGTCGCTGCTGGATGTTCTATAGAAAATGGGCATATCATATATGAAGATGTACAGAAGATTATAGAAGTAAGCAATGTTGATTTAATTATCAATCAAATTAATCCTTATCAATTTGAGGCACCGATAGCGCCTCATATTAGTTTCAAGAAAAATAAAAATGAAATCGATGTTCATCTAATTAAAAAGCATTTGCAATTATTCAAAAAACAGATGGATTATCTATTTATTGAAGGCGCTGGAGGTTTTGCTGTGCCTTTGACAGAGAATTTTTCAACTGTTGATTTAATTAAAGCTCTAGATATACCAATTATTTTGGTAGTAGGTATGAGGTTAGGCTGTATCAATCATGCTCTATTAACAGTTGAATCAATTTTAAATAAAAAAATAAAGCTTTGTGGCTGGGTTGCTAATCGAATTGATCAACATATGCTAGCTTATGAAGAGAATATATCTTTTTTAAAAGAAAGGATTGAGGCGCCTTGTTTAGGCGAAGTCCCTTATTTTAAAAAATTTGATCCTTACAAAGCATCAAAATTTATCGATATAAATAAGCTTAACGATAAAGTCCGTGAAGATTAATATAGTCAGCAACAGCTGCAGGTAAAAGATTCGTAAGATTTTTATTTGAATAAATAGCATCTCGAATTTGAGATGATGAGATATCAATGTACTCAAATTTTTTTGTCATAATTAGTCCGTGACTAGATCCGCGAAGATCCTCAATATTTTGAGTAAGCCTTTCACTCCATTCTTTTTTTAGAGCTGATGTTAATTGATCTTCAAGAATAGGGGATTCGCGTCTTTCTACTATTAATATATGGCAATAATTAAAAAGCTCATTCCATAAATGCCATGACTCAAGCTTTAGAAAAGCATCACTTCCCATTAAGAAACAAAACGCTTGATCCTCTTTTTTTTCTATTATAAGACTTTGCAATGTTTCAATCGTATAAGAGGGTTTAAGGTCGGTTTGATTTTTTTTAATTTCACGATCATCAGTAAAAAAATTAGTGTATGGATTTAGTGCGAGATTAAGCATTTCTATGCGATGCTTATTTTCTAAAACGATATTTTTATGAGGCGCTAAACCAGATGGAATAAAAAGCACTTTCGAAAATTTCGCAACATCTTGCCAGGCTTTAGCTAATTTTATATGGCCATAGTGTATTGGATCGAATGCACCTCCTAATACACCAATAAGTTTCAAAGACATTCCTTACTTACGTATATGCCCATTGCCTAATACGATATATTTGAGCGAAGTAAGCCCTTCAAGTCCTACAGGGCCTCTTGCATGTAATTTATTTGTTGAAATGCCTATTTCAGCACCTAAGCCATATTCAAAGCCATCAGCAAAACGAGTTGAAGCATTTACCATAACGCTACTTGAATCTACTTCTTTCAAGAATTGCATAGCGCGTTCATAGTTTTCAGTGACGATAGCATCTGTATGATGAGAAGAATATTGATTAATATGATGAATTGCATCATCGATGTCATCGATAATCTTGCATGAAATAATTGCATCAAGGTATTCAGTATAAAAATCATCTTCACTTGCTGATTTAATACCTTTAACAAGTTTCAAAGTCTCTTTACATCCACGAACCTCAACTTTATGTTGATGAAGCATTTTTACAACTTTAGGTAAAAAATCGCGTGCAATATCTTTAGATAATAGAAGTGATTCGGTCGTATTGCATGTACCTAACCTTTGAGTTTTAGAATTCTCAATAATTTTAAGTGCTTTATTTAGGTCTGCATTTTTATCTACAAAGACATGGCAATTTCCATCTAAGTGTTTAATGACAGGTACAGTTGCCTCATCACTAATCATCTTAGTTAAGCTTATGCCGCCTCTTGGAATAATCACATCAATATAGTCATTAAGCTTAATCATACCTTTAACTATAGATCTGTCGGTTGAATCAATCACCTGAACAGCTTGAACCGAAAGACCAGCTTTTTTAAGCGCCTCGTGAATAAGATTGCTTAAAGCAATATTAGAGTGAATAGATTCGCTACCCCCTCTCAATATAATAGCATTTCCCGATTTGATAGATAAGCTGGCTGCATCAATAGTGACATTAGGACGAGATTCGTAGATCATGCCTATGACACCAAGTGCTACACGCATTTGACCGACTTGAATACCTGATGGACGTGTATTCAAATGCATAATTTCACCAATAGGATCCTTAAGGTCAACAATATCTTGTATGCCTTTAATCATCGAATCAATAGTTTTGCTTGAAATGATAAGACGATCGATGGAAGCCCGATCTAATTTATTTTTTTTAGCTTCTTTAACATCTTTCTCATTGGCTTTCAGAATAGTTTTTGTTTTAGTATTTAAAAGATGAATGAGATGAGTCAATGCATCATTTTTTTGTTGTGTTGATGCTTTAGCCATCAGGCGTGAAGCTTTTTTTGCTTCTACCCCAATTTTTTTAAGATATTGATTAATATTTGTCATGTGTGAATTATACGCGTTAAGAAATTAACTTGTATAGGATCAAATTTTTCGGCCTCGAGATGCTATTTTTGCAAGCCCCAGGCAAAGTCTAGTCGTTTCTAACCAAGCATCACCCGGTGAAACACCCTTTGATATTTTATCTATCTCAGATAGTTTTTGAATAGCCGCTCTTAGATGTTTGAGCGAAAAAAAAGACAATGCTTTTTTAGTAAACAAAAGTTTATCTCCAAATATTCTTGATTTTGTTAGATGGTTTTCTAAAGATTGGCCTCTGAAATCAAGCTCTTTTATTTCAAGCATAGGCTTTAATACCCAAGAAAGGGAGCTTGTAATACTAATAGGATTTTGGCCTTCTTCTTTTAAGAAATTAAGCGTTGAAATGGTTTTCAACTGGTCGCCATTTAATACATATTCAGTGAGCTCAAAAGCATCATAACGAGATACATTTGAAATAGATTGTGAAACTTTTTGATATGAAATTGATTGGTTTGGAAAAAGTAATGCTAATTTATTTAATTCTTGGTCAGCAGCAAGCATATTCCCATGAACAAATTGACTAATTAGCTGAATACTTCCTTCATCCAAGTTTATTGATAATAAAGAAGCTCTTTTCTTTAGCCAAAAAGGAAGTTCGGATGGTTTAATTTCATCAAGTCTAATTGTGTAAGCAATTTTTTCAATTTCTTTAAACCATTTCTGCAGCTTTGTTTCCTTATCTATTTGGGGTAAATGAACAACAATAAGGTCATCTTGAGAAAAATTTTGGATAATTTCGTAAAAAGATTCTCCACCTTCAGCGTTTATTTTTCCTGAGGGAATGATTATTTCAATAATGCGTTTTTGAGAAAACAAGCCCTGGGAGTGAAGAGATGAAGCACATTGATCCCATTTAAAATAACGATCAACAGTAAAGCTTAATTTTTCTGTATAAGTTTGCTCTTTTGCAAATTGACGGATAATGTCGAAAGCCTCTTTTCTTGAGAGTGCTTCATCCCCCAAAAGAAGGAATTTTGATTGCTGATTTTTTTGAAGCTCTCTACTAAAAGCTTCCGAATCAAACGCTGCCATTAATTATTTTGTAATAAGCTGAATTTGATTAAATAGATTTGTAATAGCTTCATTACGCATAGATTCATTAAGCTGTCTTTCTTCTTCTTCTTTACCAATAAGATTTGAATCGCTATAGGTAAAATCTCGACGTGTTTCTAGAATATTTTCTTGGCTCCAAGTTTCGCTATCCACAGTTTTAACTCTGTAACGAACTCTATAGAAAATCTCAAATTCTCTAACAAGACCTTGGCCACTTAAAGATAAAATTCTTTTTTCACTCTCCTCACTAAGAAGCTCAACTCTTAATTCAGGATTTTCTGTCGGAAGAACAATAGCCACTTTATTACTAGTTAAGGTTTTTTTGAGATTTTTTGTAAAGCTTAATTCTTTACCTTCTAGGCTGACTGATTTAAATGATATTTCTGTCATACCTCTTAAATGAAATCCACAGCTTGTGATCATTAGAAGTGTAAGGAGCGTTATAAATTTTTTATGCATGGCATTCATCATTTATCCTGTGACGATATTAATGAGTTTTTTAGGTACAAATATCATTTTTTTAACATCATTTTCATGGCTAATAAATCTTTTAATATCTTCATTATCGAGAGCCATGCGCTCAATATCTTTTTGTTCAAGATCAGCTGATACTAGCATATTTCCCCTGAGTTTTCCGTTCACTTGGATCACCATAGCATATTCGTTTTTAATTAATGCATTAGGATCGGCTTTAGGCCATAGCTCTTGATCAATAGGAGCATTAAAAAGATGATCCCATAAGGCATGACATATATGCGGCACGAAGGGGTTGAGTAATAAAATTACATTTTGTATGACTTCTTGTTTCACTGAAAGTGTTACAACATCATCATCTTCAACTTTTGCAAAAGTATTCATAAGCTCCATCACGGAAGATATAGCTGTATTAAAACTATGTCTTCTCTGAATATCATCGGTAATTTTTTGTATAGTTTGATGTAGCTCGAATCTTAAATTCTTTGTTTGGGCCGAGAGTTCGCCTTTTTTATAGGGCTCAATTTTGCCTTTAGCATGATGGTCATAAACAGTTTTCCAAAGCCGTTTTAGGAAGCGATTGGCTCCTTCAACACCACTATCAGACCACTCTAAACTTTGTTCCGGAGGAGCTGCAAACATAATAAAAAGTCTAGCAGTATCAGCGCCAAATTGATCAATGAGTGACTGAGGGTCGACCGTATTGCCTTTTGATTTTGACATTTTGGTGCCGTTTTTTAATACCATGCCCTGCGTCAAAAGATTTTTAAATGGCTCTGTATGTTTTATCAGTCCAAGATCTCTTAAGAGCTTATTAAAGAAGCGTGCATACAATAAATGTAAAATTGCATGTTCAATACCACCAATGTATTGATCAACAGGCATCCAGTAATTACTTCTCTCATCCACCATAGCACTTTGATTGTTATAACTTGGATAGCGAGCAAAATACCATGAGGACTCCACAAAAGTATCCATTGTGTCTGTTTCTCTTTCAGCATCTTTGCCGCAGGAGGGACAGGTTGTTTTGTAAAAAGATTCATCTTGCTTGATGGGGGAGCCAACGCCATTCATAACGATGGATTCAGGCAATACAACAGGCAAGTCTTTTTCAGGGACAGGCACTTCGCCGCATGAATGGCATTTAATAATAGGTATCGGACATCCCCAGTAACGCTGCCTTGAAATACCCCAATCGCGCAATCTAAATTGTGTTGTTTTTTTGCCTTTACCGAGAGACGTTAATTTTTTGACAATAGCATCGAATGCTGCTTGAAATTCCAAACCATTAAATTCACCAGAATTAATTAACCTGCCATGGTCAGTATATGCAGCCTCAGAGATATTAATTGTTTTTGAATCTATTGGCTCAATGACCTGTTTAATTTCAAGTTTATACTTTTTCGCAAAATGAAAATCTCTTTCATCGTGAGCGGGAACTGCCATCACTGCCCCGGAGCCATAATTCATCAGTACATAATTGGCAATCCAAATGGGCACTTCTTTTTGTGTGATAGGGTGAATAGCTCGAAGTCCAGAATCGATACCTATTTTTTCTGCAGTTGCAAGATCAGCTTCAGCAACACTCCCCCTTGTGCATTCATTAACAAATGCTTCAATTGCAGGATTATTTTTTTTAATTAAAGAAGCAAGCGGATGCTCTGCAGCAATAGCTAAATAAGTCACGCCTAATAAAGTGTCTGGGCGCGTGGTATAAATTTTAACGAAGTCAGTATGATTTTTGATGCCAAATTCAATTTCACAACCATAACTTTTACCTATCCAATTTCTTTGCATGGTTTTGACTTGTTCTGGCCAACCTTCAAGGCTATCTAGATCATTTAAAAGCTCATCTGCATATTCAGTAATTTTCATGAAGTATTGGGGAATTTCTTTTTTTTCAACAACAGCGCCTGATCGCCATCCTTTGCCATCAATCACTTGTTCATTTGCAAGAACAGTTTGATCAATAGGATCCCAATTAACAGTAGAAATTTTTTTGTAAATTAATTTCTTTTTAAAAAGTTGAGTGAATAACCACTGCTCCCATTTGTAATACTCTGGGCGACATGTTGCAATCTCTCTTTTCCAGTCAATAGCAAGGCCTAATTGCTTTAATTGATGCTTCATATAATCAATATTGCTATATGTCCAAGCTGCAGGAGCTGATTTATTTTGTAGTGCTGCATTTTCTGCAGGTAAGCCAAAAGCATCCCAGCCCATGGGCTGCAATACATTAAAACCAAGCATATGATGAAAACGGCTTAATACATCGCCGATTGTATAATTTCTTACATGTCCCATATGAAGCTTTCCGCTGGGATAGGGGAACATAGACAAGCAGTAATATTTTGGTTTTTCAGAATCCTCGGCAACAGAGAATGTGTGTTCGTTGTCCCAATAGGATTGAACTTTTTCTTCAATCTCTTTAAAAGGATAGGTGGCTTGCATAGGCTAATTAGTTAATTTGATCAAAAATTGTTTTTTGAATATCTTTAACATCACCAAGCCCATTAATCTTGATATAACGAAGTCCTTGATTTTCAGAAGCTGCCCATTTTGAATAATAATCAACAAGTGGTTTCGTTTGGCTGTGATAAACATCAAGACGTTTTAGAATCGTTTCTTTTTTGTCATCATCTCTTTGGACAAGAGGCTCGCCCGTAATATCATCTTTATCTTGAATTTTAGGTGGGTTGTTTTGAATATGATAAATCCGACCAGATGCAAGATGGGTTCTTCGACCACTTAACCTATCTACAATCACATTATCTGGAACATCAATTTCAATAACGATATCTATCGAAATGGAGGCTTGTTTCATTGCTTCAGCTTGGGGAATAGTCCTAGGAAAACCATCTAACAAAAAGCCTTGTTTACAATCTTCATCTTGAATTCGTTCTTTAACTAATTCAATAATAAGCTGATCTGGCACAAGCGCGCCACTGTCCATAAACTGTTTGGCTTCAAGACCTAATTTTGTATTCGCTTTAATAGCGGCACGAAGCATGTCACCAGTAGATATTTGCGGGATGTTAAATTTGTCTTTAAGTATCTGGGCTTGTGTACCCTTACCCGCGCCTGGCGCTCCTAGTAGAATAATCCTCATGTATCTCTCCTTAAGCCTTAATTATATCAGCCGATATTCATTTCACATGGTTATTAGTCTGTATAAATTAATCTAGATAATTTGAAATTTTTACGAAATCTGATACTGATAAATTTTCGGCTCTTAACTGGGGGTTTATACCAATTTTTTCAAAGTCATTTTCACTTATAAATGATTTGAGTGTATTACGAATCGTTTTCCGTCTTTGTGAAAAAGCTTCTTTAACAATCCTTGCAAACTGTTCTATATTGTTTGCAATAAAAGGGTATTGTTCATAAGGTATTAGTCTTACGAAAGATGATTCAACTTTAGGTTCAGGCTCAAACGATGCTTTGGGCACATCTACTAAATGTTCCATTGCAAAATAGTATTGCAGCATTACTGATAATCTTCCGTATTCCGGAGAGGAAGGGATCGCGATCATGCGATCTACAACCTCTTTTTGCAACATAAAATGAAGATCTTTTATGTTTAAAATATTGTCTATGCACTTGAATAAAATGGGTGTTGAAATGTTGTAAGGTAAATTACCTACAATTCTAATTTTCTGATCAAACTGATTAAAGTTAAAATTTAAAACATCCTCATTGAATATAGTGATGTTTTTTTTTGAATATTCATTTTCCATCCAACTTACAATATCTCGATCAAGCTCAATTGCTAAAAGACGATTAGTTTTTTCGAGTAGTGGTTTTGTAAGTGCTCCAAGTCCGGGACCTATTTCAATTAGCAGGTCATTAGGAAGAGGGTTGATTGATTGAATTATTGAATGAATGATCGCAGCATCTTTGAGGAAATTTTGCCCAAATTTTTTCTTGGCAATATGTTTCATGATTTTGATTTTTGGGCCAAGTCAATTGCCAAATCAATTGCACTATAGAAGCTATTTGGGTCTATCGTTCCTTTTCCAGCAAGATCAATAGCGGTTCCATGATCAACTGAGGTTCTAATAATGGGAAGACCAAGCGTGACATTCACGCCTAAGCCAAAGTTAGCATGTTTAAATACTGCAAGACCTTGATCATGATACATTGCCAAAAAACAGTCAGCTTTTTTAATATATTTTTCTGTAAAAAGCGTATCCGCCGGAAGCGGACCTTCAATTAGCATACCTTCTAATTTTAATTTATTAATGACGGGTATAAGAATGTCGACTTCTTCCAAACCTAAGACACCATTTTCGCCTGCATGTGGATTAAGACCAGCAACAAAAATTAGAGGATTATTAATTTTAAATCGGTGAATAAGGTCGCGATGAATTGTTTTTAATGTTTCTTCAAATTTTTCTGGTGTGATCAAACTGCTTACTTGTGATAGAGGCACATGAGTTGTTACAAGAGCAACCTTCATAGACTTGGAAGCGAGAAGCATAACTTCATTTTTGGCATGAGTGTAATGCGCAATATATTCAGTATGGCCAGTAAAACGTTCGCTTTCATTGATAATACTTTTATTGATAGGGGCTGTAACAAGCGCATCAAAAGATTTATTTAAACATCCATCTAATGCAAAATTTAATACATCAAAAACGTAACTATTGTTATTAGGATTGAGCGTTCCTGCCTTAATCTCCTCGCGAGCCGAAATATGAGAAACAGAAAGTGAATGGTCGCCTTTATGTTCTATCAGTTTATTTTCATGAAATGTAATGGCTTTATTGAGCTGAGAAGCTCTATGAGATAAAGCATTTTTATCGCCAACAACTGTAATAAATGCCGGGAATTTTTTTTCGCTCAGCAAAACGCAAAGATCAAGGCCAATACCCGCAGGTTCGCCTGAGCTTATGACGATATGTGGCTTAAAAAAACTCAAGATAAGAAACTAAAAATTATCTTCTAAACGAAGCTCTACAAAAGAGCGATCTCGTAATTCTTGCAGCCAGTCTTGGTAAGCCTCTTCAGATTTTCGCATTTTGATTTGTTGCCTAGCTTGAATTCGAGCTGATTCCTTAGACATATCCTGAGATCTTCTTTCTAGAACCTGGATAAGATGCCATCCAAACGGAGTCTTAATAGGATCGCTGATTTGATTAATATTAAGCTGCTTCATTGTTTTTTCAAACTCAGGGACAGTATCTCCTGGATTAATCCAGCCTAAATCGCCTCCATTATTTGAAGAGGGATCCTCTGAGTATTGTTTTGCCATATCTTCAAACTTCGTGCCATTTTCTAAACGCTCTTTTATGCCGATTAACTTTTGACGGCCTTCATTTTCCGAAGTAATTTCAGAAAGTTTAATTAAAATATGTCTTACATGAGTTTGTTCAACAACAAGAGGGCCACTAGACCCTTTTTTGTTGATGAGTTTAAGAATATGAAAACCATTAGGGCTTCTTAAAATCGAGGTTATTTTACCCACTTCGGTTTTTTTTAGAGCGTCTACAAATAATGTTGGTAAATCTGAAGCTTTTTTCCAGCCCAGATTCCCGCCTTCAAGAGCATTTGGTGTTTCTGAAAATGCTGCAGAGACTTGGGTGAAATTTTTACCTGATTGAATTTGCCTAGTGGCTTCCTCGGCTTTATTTTTTAATTTCTCAAGTTTCTCAGGAGAAGCGTCCTCAGGGACGCGAATAAGAATATGAGCAACCTCAAACTCATCTTGAATTTCTTTTGATTGAGCATTTAAGAAATTATCAATTTCCCCATCTGTAATTACTATTTTGCTATCAACTTCACGTTCTTTTAATTGCGCAATCGTAATTTCGTTTCTGATCTCCTCTCTGAACTTATAAAAATTAGTACCATCTTTCTCTAAGGTTTTTTTGAAGTCAGCAACATTAAGTTTGTTTTTCTCTGCAATACGTTCAATGGTTTTATCGACTTGAGCATCACTAATTTTCAATCCAGTTTGGTAAGCAAGTTGAATTTGAATGCTATTGGCAATTAATCTTTCTATCACTTGTTTTCTTAAGACACTGTCTGATGGAATTTCAATTTTTTGATTTTTTAGATTGCCAATCACTGAATTAATTTTTTCTTGAAGTTCTTTTTCTGTGAT
>JBEGSH010000047.1:0-2613 GCA_041180025.1 Pseudomonadota bacterium
AGGACTCATAATCCTTTGGTCCCTGGTTCGAGTCCAGGTGGGCCCACCAAATTTAGTAAAAGAAAGGTAACAACATGACAAAAGAAGTAGTATTAAAATATTTACAAAAACACGGACAAAAGATCGATTACGAAATTGTCAAAGACACAGGCATTGATTTAAAAGAATTAAGAAAAACAATTTCGGAATTACAAAGCAAGAATCTTATACAGACATGTACCATCATTCAGCATGGTGCCAAAGGTAAACTTATCGAGGGTATTCAATGCCGCATTGCGGGTTATACACCACCAGCAGCGCCAGGCAGAAAAGCACCTGCAGCACCACCGCAATAATTTAAATTAAATCTGACGCTCGACTTCGTCGATAATCGTGGAAGGTTTGATTTTTAAAGCAGAAGATAATTTAAATATCGTGTACAGACTTGGGTCCTTGTGACCCATTTCTAATTCACTAATATAGGCTCTGGATAAGCCTGACTCAATAGACAAAGCTTCTTGCGTGTATTTCTTGCAAAGTCTCTTTTTTCTTAACACCATGCCGAAAGTATTATCTATTTTTGTAAGTTTATTCACATTGCAACTATGCATTAACTAGGAAATTAATTCTGTCATTCTTAGTTAGCAGGAAAAGTATTTAAAGTTGTAAAACTTTAATAAATACAACTTAAAGATGGAATGAGGGGTCAAGCAAATTTCATGTATTATTTGACTTAACAATTATGAATAAACATCAATTATTTTCTGATGAACTCAATCAGGCATTAAGATTTAAATACAAGTCAAAAAAAATTTCTGCACTTTACTTTGCAACACAGTTTAATAAGCAATGCAAAAAATCCTCACTTCATATTTCTCAAGAGTCTGCAAGAAAATGGCTTAAAGGATTGTCTTTTCCGAACCAAGAAAGAGTGATGATTTTAATTTTATGGTTGAAACTTGATAGCCGACTTTTTTATATTGAAGACCTTCAAACATCAAACGCAGATAATAAAAGCCAATCTATAATTGCTGAAGAAGCCAAAGCTTTAAAGGAAACTCTTATTAAGATGAGTACAAAGCTTTTGGAACTCATTAAAACGATTCGTTAAAAAAGGTTGTAAGAATACGCTTATGAAAATATTTATCTTAATTAGCTTCGCTATAGCATTTTATTTGTTTAAAGTGAATGTCATGGCAGCCCCTATTTTAAAAATAGGTGATGATGCGCCTACTTTTACGCTTCCAGATAGCCAAGGCAATCAAGTCAGTCTAAATGACTATAAAGGTAAATGGGCTGTTCTATATTTTTATCCGAAGGATGATACCCCTGGATGTACTAAAGAGGCTTGTCAGTTTAGAGATGATTTTAAAACGTTAGAGGCTTTAGGTGCCAAAGTCATTGGTGTGAGTATTGATGATAGCTTTTCTCATAAGAAATTTGCAGAAAAATATAATTTACCTTTTCCTCTTTTATCAGATGCTTCAGGAGAAGTCGCAGATCGTTACGGTGCGCTGAACAATTTCTTAGTGATCAAGCTAGCTAAAAGATATACCTTCTTAATTAACCCTCAAGGCAAGATTGCTAAAATTTATCTTAGCGTAGATACATCAAAACATAGCCAAGAAATTATTGAAGACTTAAAAAAGCTTAAAGAATCAATTTAAGTTGAAAGTAACCGATCGATATGCTCGGCTAACTCAAAGTCCTTATCCGTAATACCTGACGCGTCATGTGTATGAGTTTTAATAATGAGAGTGTTATGCCTAAATATTAACTCCGGATGATGATTTAATTGATTAGCAATTTTTGCAATTTCATTTGCAATCTGAATAGATTCATCAAAATGCGCAGTCGAAAATTTCTTTTCAATAGAGGGGAAGATATAAGACCAAGTGGTACATCTGAGTTTTAATTTTTCTTCTATTTCTTTTGCGTTGTAAGCCATAAGTTACCTTAATTGATGATATTTGAGTTCCGCAAGATTGATCACATCCAAAGCTTTTTCGTGAGTCGCTTCTAAAATCACGGGTGGTGCAACACCTTCTTCCAGCGCTTCAAGCCATCGACTGGCACAAAGACACCAGCGGTCCCCCGCTTTCAGCCCTTTAAATTGAAATTCAGGTCTTGGCGTCATTAAGTCGTTGCCTTGAATTTTGGAGAACTGAAGAAATTCTTGGGTGACTTCAGCGCATACCGTATGCTGACCAATATCTTGAGGCCCTGTTTCGCAGCATCCATTTCTTGTAAATCCTGTGATAGGGTTAAGGTTGCAGATTTCCAAATTTGTTCCAAGGACATTTTTCATGATTTTTTATAGTGCCGGTATGAACGATATTGATATAGATGAGTCCTATTGACTATGAAAAAAGCTATAAGTTTATTTTTGTTTTTGATCTCAAGCCAAGTCAATGCGATTCCACCTTTTGAAAAGTTATTAGAGCTCAACAATTCTATTGTTTCTGTGAATGTAGATTTGCCAGATGGCTCTTCCGGCACAGGAACAGGTGTCGTGGTTAGTAAAGAGTATGTAGCTACAGATTGCCATGTGATTGCGAATACTTTAGGCGCTAATATTTCTAAATTTGATGATACCTATAAACCCATTGGCTTTAAAGCTGATTGGAAACATGA
>JBEGSH010000048.1:0-5517 GCA_041180025.1 Pseudomonadota bacterium
TTCAAAAATCTAGATTTATTGGGTATACATTTATAGGTGAAACAAAGCAGGATATATTCCGTGTATTGCAATCAATCGCAAAAGAACATCCTCATGCAAGTCATTTAGCTTTTGCCTACCAACTAAAATCAGAGCACGGATTTGAGCCCTATTATTCAGATGCAGGTGAGCCTTCAGGCACTGCTGGAAAACCATTATTGCAATTAATTGATGCCCATCAAATCGTATCAGGTGGAATCGGTGTCATTCGATATTATGGCGGTATTAATTTAGGTACGGGAGGTCTCACAAGAGCTTATGGAGGTACTGGTAAGCTTGCTTTAACGCATTCCGTGATTGAGCCTTATATTGAATATATAAAATTAAAATTAACTATAAATTACAATGAGTTAGATAATTATATTCATGTAATACATTCAATGAATGGTAGTGTTTTAGATAAAGCTTTTGATGATAAAGTGAGT
The DNA here is from genome assembly GCA_041180025.1 of Pseudomonadota bacterium. Taxonomy (GTDB): domain Bacteria; phylum Pseudomonadota; class Gammaproteobacteria; order Burkholderiales; family Methylophilaceae; genus Methylopumilus. The sequence continues at coordinate 465 of JBEGSH010000048.1, forward strand.
CTTTTGATAAGGCTTCCTGAGAATGCTTTAGATAAATTAAAAGCGCGTTTCCCCATGACCGAAATCAATCATTCGCTATAATCAATCTATGCTTAATTTTATTCTGATTTTACTTATTCTCTTGTGCGTTTTAGTTACCTATTTGCTGTGGCGATTTCAAAGTCGTTCCCCCGAAGGAGTGACGATAAAAGCTCTTGAAGAAAAACATCGAGAAATGATTGTAGGCCTAAATGATAGTTTAAATAAGTTAACAGATCGTCTTAATGTGACACTTTCTGAGCAAGGCAAAATACAAGGTGAAATTGTTCGTGACACTATGGATAGCGCTACTAATCAATTAAAAAATCTACTCAATATGAGATTACAAGATATTGATAGCAAGGTAAAAGAAAGTTTGGAGGAGGGGTTTAAGAAAACAAACGATACCTTTGATCGTGTCATGAAACAGCTTTCTACAATTGATGAAGCTCAGAAAAAAATAGATGGCCTCACTACCAACATTGTAAGTTTTCAAGAATTGTTAGGGGATAAAAAATCTAGAGGTGCCTTCGGAGAGGTGCAGCTTGAAAGTCTAGTGCGTAATGCGCTCCCGCCCGATGCATTTTCGATGCAACACACATTATCTAACGGTAACCGAGCAGATTGTGTTTTATTTTTGCCAGAACCAACGGGCAGTGTTGCGATTGATTCTAAATTTCCATTAGAAAGCTATAGAAAAATGTTGGATTCTAGCTTGCCACCTGATGAAGTTAAAAATGCACAAAAACAATTTAAGCTTGATATCAAAAAACATATTCATGATATTGCGAGTAAATATATTATTTCCAATGAGACTTCCGATGGTGCAGTCATGTTTATTCCTGCCGAAGCTGTTTTTGCAGAAATTCATGCATATCATTCTGATTTGATAGAGGAGGCGATGAGTCAAAGGGTATGGCTTGTATCTCCAACGACACTCATGGCTGTGCTCAATACAGCAAGAGCAGTTTTAAAAGATGTTGAAACAAGAAAGCAAGTTCATATTATTAAGGCAGAACTCGGTAGACTTGGGCAAGAATTTGAGCGGTTTGATGTGCGTATGAAGAAATTAGCTGACAATATTAGACAGGCTCATGAGCATGCTCAAGATGTTCATGTCACAAGTCAAAAAATATCAAGACGATTTTCTCAAATTGAGCGCGTGGAATTAAAAGATGACCCAAATGCTTTATTAGAGTTCGAAGAAGAGATTTACACAAAACAAGAAGAGCAGAATAAAGATGAAAATTAAATTATTTTATTTTGCTAAAGTGAGAGAAATGGTGGGCATTGACCAGGAAGAAGTTGATGTTGAAAGTGATATCAAGACATTGGATGAATTGATAGCTTTTCTCAAGCTAAGAGGTAGTCAATGGCAAGCTATTTTCGATATGTCTTCATCATATAGAATGGCAGTCAATCAAGAGCTAGCAGAAGCAAGCGACAAAATAAATGCGAATGATGAGATAGCCTTTTTTCCTCCTATCACGGGTGGGTGATTATGTCTGTTTATGTTCAGCAAGACTTATTTGACTTACAAAGCATCACTCAACAACTAAAAAAACTTCATAATAGCGGTGCATCGGTAAGCTTTGAGGGGTATGTTAGAGATTTTGATCTTGGGAATGATAAGTTAGAGATGCTTGAATTAGAACATTATCCTGGCATGACTGAAAAGGCGTTATTAAATATTGAGTCTTTAGCAATGAATCGATGGCATTTAGATGATGTTTATATTGTGCATCGATATGGTAAATTAAAAGTCGGTGAGCCTATTGTAGGTATTGTGGTATTTGCAAAGCATCGCAAAGAAGCTTTCGACGCTTGTCATTTTATTATCGATTTTCTAAAAACTGACGCACCATTTTGGAAGAAAGAGATTACCAACCATCAATCATATTGGGTTGATGCTAAAAAAATAGATGATGAAGAGAAAAATAAATGGAATTAAATTATATAATTAATACATATAGTTATATATATAAATTAAAGTTAAATGTTGAAAGATAAAGGCCCATGAAAGTGACTTTGTATATATGAAAGTAATAAAAAAAGCAGTATTCCCAGTGGCTGGGCTCGGTACACGTTTTTTGCCCGCCACTAAAGCGAATCCAAAAGAGATGCTTCCGATTGTAGATAAGCCTCTAATTCAGTATGCGGTAGAAGAGGCTATGCAGTCTGGTATTACTGAGCTAATTTTTGTGACAGGCCGCAATAAAAGATCGATTGAAGATCATTTTGATAAAAATGTTGAGCTTGAAGCTAGCCTTATAGCTTCCAATAAAAATCTTCTCCTTGAGTCTATTCGCTCCATTATTCCGTCCCATGTAAAGTGTATTTATACAAGACAATCTGAACCTTTAGGTTTGGGTCATGCTGTTCTTCAAGCAAAAACAATTATCAATGATGAGCCATTTGCAGTTTTATTGGCTGATGATTTAACAGATGCCAATACGCCAGTCTTAAAACAATTAATCATTCAACATGAAAAAGAACAAGCTTCCGTGATAGCCATTGAAGACATTCCAAAAGAAAAAACCTTACAATACGGCATTGTTGATGTGAGTGGTTCCAAAGGCAATCTCCATAAAATTAATTCTATTGTGGAAAAGCCTCAACCAAAAGATGCGCCATCAACATTGGGCGTAATCGGACGCTATGTGTTTAATCCAGAAATTTTTGATTGTTTAGAAAAAATTAAACCGGGTAAGGGCGGTGAGATTCAACTCACTGACGCTATTCAAATGTTGCTTGGTCAGCAATCAATTTTCGCATATCAATTTGAAGGTAAGCGATATGATTGTGGCGATAAATTAGGCTTCATGAAAGCCAATATTGAATTTTCAAAAAAACATCCAGAAATCGGAAAAGAATTTATTGAATTTCTAAAATCAGTATCATGATTCTCTTTATTAATTAATGGATACTATCCAAACATTGATTAGTAAATCTTCTGTGCTGTATTCAGAAATTGAAATTAAAAATGCAATTCAAGATATTGCAAGTCAAGCCAATCAAACCATTGATGCAAGTGAGATTTACGTATTATGTGTCATGAATGGCGCACTAATTTTTGCAGGGCAGCTTTTGCCTCAGTTAGAAAAAAATATTCAATACAGTTACATTCATGCTACACGATACGATAATTCGATCATAGGCGGTTCGATTCATTGGCTTGTTAAGCCCCCAAAAGATATTGAGGGAAAAACTGTTTTGATCCTTGACGACATTTTAGATGAGGGGATTACGCTTAATGAAATTGTATCGACTTGTCGCACAATGAATGCAAAAGAAATTTATACCGCAGTTCTTTTTGATAAAGAGATCACGAAAGAAAAATCTTATTCACCTAATTTTATTGGTCTTAGAGTACCAGATCAATTTGTCTTTGGATACGGATTGGATTGTAAGGGCCTAGGTCGAAATCTTCCGCATTTATATGCTTTAAAGTAAAAGCATCTTATGTTTCCTTAATTTAATGTCACAATGACACACATATGAGCAAAAAAAATAAATCTATTCGACAAGAAGACCCTCAAAAAGAACGCGAGGCCATGTTTTATGAAAAACCATTGCCAAGTCGCGAGCTAATTTTAAAGGTGATGGCTGATCAAGGGGTGCCCCTTTCTATTTCAAAACTTAATGAATTGCTTGAAATTGCTGATGATGAATCCGAAGCGTTTAGTAAACGTATTCGAGCCATGGAAAGGCAAGGTCAGATTTTACGCAATCGTAAGGATGATTTTTGTATTTCTGAAAAATTAAACCTTATCCCGGGACGTATTCAAGGGCATCCAGATGGATTTGGATTTCTTATCCCAGATCAAGGGGGCGAAGATATTTTCTTGTCTTCAAGAGAAATGATGCAAGTTCTTCATAATGATCGCGTCATGGTTCAAACCATCGGCCAAGATAGAAAGGGCCGACCCGAAGGTAAAGTTATTGAAATCCTTGAAAGAAAAAATGAGACTTTGGTGGGAAGAGTGGTTCAAGGTCAAGGCGTCACTATTGTAGCTGCAGAAGATAAAAGAATTAATCAAGATTTTCTGATTCCATATCATCTTGATATGGGGGCCAAACCAGGTCAAATCGTCGTCATTGAAATTACCGCTCAACCTTCATTTAAATCGCGACCGATGGGTAAAGTAATTCAGATTCTTGGTAATTATGCAGATAGCGGCATGGAAATCGAGATTGCTTTAAGAAAACACCAACTTCCTTACAATTTCTCAGATGAAACAATTCGTATTGCCGAATCTTTCTCAAAAAAAGTTTCAGAAAAAGATTTTAAAGGAAGAGTTGATTTACGCGATTTACCTCTCATCACTATTGATGGCGAAACGGCTAGAGATTTTGATGATGCAGTTTATGCTGAAAGTAGCGGGAAAAATTGGCGATTAGTGGTGGCTATTGCTGATGTTAGTTATTACGTGCAGCCTGGTAACATTTTAGATAAAGAAGCATTTGAAAGAGGTAATTCAGTTTATTTTCCTAGAAGAGTTATTCCGATGCTTCCAGAAGCTCTTTCTAATGGCCTTTGTTCTCTTAATCCGCATGTAGATCGGTTGTGTATGATTTGTGACATGTTGATCGATCAACATGGAAAAGTGACATCTTATAAATTTTATCCATCTGTCATGGAATCAAAAGCAAGAATGACATATACGGATGTTAGTGCTTTATTAAAAGGGGCATCACCAGAATTAACAGAAAAATATAAATCTATTATTCCTCATATAAAAAATCTTGAATCAGTCTATAGAATTCTTACTAAACAAAGGCATGCTCGCGGTGCCATTGAATTTGACTCATCTGAAACCATCATGATTTTTAATGACCAAGGAAAAATCGATCGTATTGAGCCCGTGATTCGAAATGAAGCTCATCGGCTCATTGAAGAGTGTATGTTGGCAGCTAATGTATGCGCAGCTAATTTTTTAATTGAACATGAGCATCAGGCGCTTTATAGAATTCATGAAGGCCCGACCGAAGAACGCTTAGAAAACTTACAAATATTTTTAGCTGAGTTTGGCTT
>JBEGSH010000049.1:0-6355 GCA_041180025.1 Pseudomonadota bacterium
TTATTTTAATGTAGAAAATAAATTCAATAAAATTCATGAAATCATAGAAAGAGAAATTATTCGCAAAAGAAAAATATTTATTCATGTAGATGATTTAAGTGACGCAAAAACATTAAGTGATTTTCTTTATACAACTTCACAAACTTCATTTCTTCCACATTCTATAGGGCATTATGAAGAAATGGCTGCTATCCATATCGACTGGGATCATAAATTTGTGAGTGATGATTTTATGATTAATTTAAAGTCAGATATTTCATCTTCTTTTTCAAGATACTTAAGGTTAATTGAGATTGTTTCGCAAAATGAAGAAGATAAAAAAATAGCGAGGGATCGTTTAAAGTTTTATCGCGATCGCGGGTATGAAATTCAGTTAATTGATGCCACAAAAGAAATGTAATTAACGAGTAAGTTCGCTGTATCGAAAAGAGTCTAAAAAAAGTTCTTTGTTATCAATATTGTCTTGAGATGATATTTTACAAATCCAAGTTTCATATGGTTTGTCATTAATCAGTTCTGGGGATTTTTGAATATTGGAATTAATTTCAATCATCACGCCATTGAGTGGGCCCACTAAATCAGAAGCAGTTTTGACTGATTCAATTACTCCAAAAGCTACATTTCTTACAATTTGACTCTTCAATTCGGGCAAATCTACAAAAACAATATCACCTAAAAGATTTTGTGCGTAATCAGTGATACCAATTTCATAAGTACTCTCACCAATAGATTTAATCCATAAGTGCTCAGGTGTGTAAATAAGTGTATTAGGAATATTCATAATAAATTAGTTAATAGTAATTTTATCTTTAAATACATTAAGTTAATGACAAATATGATTTTTTTGTTTATTATCGCGTAAATTTAGTATGAATAGGAGATTACCTAGTGAGAGAGCGTATCAGACTTTTTTTCATCCTAAGCTTAACCTTTTTCTTTTTCTTAACCTCAGTATCAGCTGAAGCGAATCAACCAAGATCTAAAAAACCAACAAAAGCAGAATTAGCTCGCATATCCGCAGCAGATAATAAGACTAATAAAGATGGCCTTTTAAGAGTGGCTTCTTCTAACGCGCTTATTGTTAATCAAAATACAGGTGAAGTTTTGTATGCAAAAGATACAGATGCACAAACTTCTATCGCATCTGTGACTAAACTTATGACCGCTATGGTTACTTTGGATGCAAAACTCCCGATGGATGAAGAGATTGCCATTACCGAAGAAGATGTAGATACCTTAAAAAATTCAAGTTCAAAATTACCTGTTGGAACAGTATTGCCTCGTTCAGAACTTCTCAAAATTGCTTTAATCGCTTCAGATAACCGTGCAGCTTCAGCGTTGGGCAGAAATTACCCGACTGGAAAAACTGGTTTTATAAATGCGATGAACATTAAAGCATTGCAGCTTGATATGACACGAAGCGAGTTCGCAGATCCCACAGGCCTTAATAATCATAATATGTCTACAGCAGAAGATCTTGTAAAGATGGTAAAGGCTGCTTATCAATATCCTGAAATTCGTGAAATTACAACTACAGCTTCATATGAAGCTTATGTTAAAGGGCACCGCGCACCAGTGAATTTTAATAATACGAATGGGTTGGTTAGAAAAAGTGATTGGGTAATTGGATTATCAAAGACTGGTTTTATTCAAGAAGCTGGAAAATGCCTTGTTATGCAAGCTATGATTAGCGGACAACCAATGATTATTGTATTGCTTAAATCTTATGGAAGTGCCACTAGAATTGCAGATGCAAATAGAATTCGAAAATGGATTGAAAAAACATCTTCAATTTCTTTTTCGGACGAAACTAAAAAAAATAGCTAAGCCTTTTTAGTTTTTACGATCTTCTTTTTCGCTACCGGTTTTTTAGTAGTCCCTTTTTTATCAGATGTTTTCTTGGTGGTTGTTTTTTTAACTGCGGTTTTCTTTTTACCTTTACCCGAAGCTTCTTTATTGCTAATAAGAATTAAAGCTTCTTCAAAAGTAATTTTTTCAATATCTTGATCTTTTGGAAGGGTGACTTTGGTTGAGCCTTTTTGAAGGTATATACCATAGCGACCATTAAAGATTTCAACTGAAAGATTTGTTTTGGGGTCATTACCCAAGGTTCTTAAAGGTGCATTTTTAGCAATAGCTTCCGCAATGAGCTCAAGTCCTCGCTCGAGTGTTACATCAAAAATGGATTCTGACCTTGGAATAGATTTAAATTTTCCATCATAATTTACATAGGGCCCAAAACGTCCAATATTTACAATGACTTTCTTGCCTGTATCTGGGTGAAGACCTAGCTCTTTAGGAAGTGATAAAAGATTTAATGCGATATCTTCATTTACATCGCTTAGTGATATCTCTTTAGGAACACTTACCCGCTTAGGTTTCTTTTTACTATCTTCTTCTTGAACCCCAACTTGGAGATAAGGTCCGTAGGGACCGACTAATAAAAGAACGTCTTTTCCAGTTTCAGGATCTTTACAAACAAGAACAGGTTCATTTGGAGTGCTTGAGTCGCCGTTTACATTTCTTGTGTAATCACAATCAGGATAACCGGAACAACCAATAAATTTACCCCTTCTGCCCAGTCTAGAAAATAAAGGCTTGCCACATTTAGGACAGTCTTCATGAATAGCTTCTTGAGTAATTTCAGCTCGATCTATATTTGATTTTTCAAGAATTGTTTTATTGAAATCATCCCAAAAGCTTTTAAGAAGTGGTACCCACTCTTTATTATTTTCTGCAATTTCATCTAAAGAACTTTCAAGACCAGCGGTAAAATCATAATCAACATAACGAGTGAAATGTTCAGTTAGAAATTTGTTAACAACACGACCTACATCAGTAGGCATGAATCTCTTTTTATCAAGAATGACATATTCACGATCTTGGAGTGTTGAAATAATGCTTGCATAAGTAGAAGGTCTGCCAATACCGTATTCCTCTAGAGATTTTACTAAGCTAGCTTCAGAGTATCTTGGGGGAGGTTCAGTAAAATGTTGATCACCATAAATTTTATCGACAGTGAGAATTTCACCAGTTTCAAGTGGAGGTAATTTAAGAGAGTCTTCATCTTCATTTGAAGCATCGTCCAAGCTCTCCGTATAAATAGCAATAAATCCCGGGAATATAAGTGTTTGACCAGTAGCTCTAAATAAATTTGCTTCAGATCCTATAGCAAGATCTACACTTACAGCATCAAATTTAGCTGGTGTCATTTGACTTGCTAAAGAGCGTTTCCAAATCATTTCATAAAGCTTAAATTGCTCGGGAGATAGTTTGCCAATAAGACTTTGAGGTGTTCGGCTGATGTCGGTCGGCCGAATTGCTTCATGTGCTTCTTGAGCATTTTTTGATTTAGTTTTATAAAAAATAGGTGCTTTAGGTAAGTAATCTGCATCAAAATTTTTTTGAATATAACTTCTAATTTGATTCATTGCTTCATTTGAGAGCGTGAGTGAATCTGTTCTCATATAAGTAATTAAACCCACAGTGCCACTTCCAATATCAATACCCTCATAAAGCTGTTGAGCAATTCTCATGGCTCGACTTGTTGTAAAGCCAAGTTTTCTAACCGACTCTTGTTGAAGTGTTGATGTGGTAAAAGGAGGCGCAGGATTGCGAGTTCTTTGTTTCTTTTCTACACGAGTTACTTTGGTTTTGCCGGCACTTTCTAAAAGTAATTTTCCGACAATAGACTCATGATCTTCTTTTGAGGTAATAGTAAATTGTTCAACTTTTTTATTGTCGAGCTGAATAAGTTTTGCTTGAAATTTGTTTTTAGATTTTATGGAATCTAAATGAATCGACCAATATTCTTGGCTGATAAATTTTTCGATTTCAATTTCTCTTTCGATAATAAGTCTTAGCGCCGGACTCTGAACTCTTCCCGCTGATAAACCTCTTCTAATTTTCTTCCAAAGGAGAGGTGATAAATTAAATCCAACAAGATAATCGAGCGCTCTTCTTGCTTGTTGTGCATTAACAAGTGGCATCGAAATGTCACGAGGATGCTCAATGGCATATTCAATAGCTGATTTTGTAATTTCCTGAAAAATGACGCGTTTAATTAATTTGTCTTTAGTTAATTTTTTTTCATTAAGTATTTCTAAAATATGCCAAGAAATAGCTTCTCCTTCTCGATCCGGATCGGTAGCGAGATAAACTTCATCTGATTTTTTTACAGCCCTTGCGATTTCATCAACGTGTCTGGAGTTTCTTTCAATAATTGCATAATTCATTTTGAAATTATTGTCAGTTTCAACGGCACCTGTTTTTGGAATCAGATCGCGAACATGGCCATAAGATGCCAAGACTTCAAATTTACCACCAAGATACTTTTTAAGGGTTTTGGCTTTAGACGGAGATTCAACAATTAAAAGTTTAGACATTAGGTGGTTTCTAGATCAAAAAATTTTGATGAATAATAAATTTAAATCTTGATATATACAAGGTGTCTATACTAACTTACTTAAATAAATTACGTTAATTAAATTTAAATAATGATTTTAAGAAGCAATATTTTCAGCGAATGAAGCAATATTACTAAGGTCGGCATTCAGATTTTTAATTAAATCTTCCGTAAAGATGAGTTCATCATCTTTTTCTTTGACGGATTGATTAAGATTTTCGAAGTCATAAAGTTGCCGGTCTCCTAAATGAGAAAGCTCAACATTTGAGATAGCTCTGTATATATTGTTAATGCGCCCTGGCTGCTCTCTTTCCCATGCCGTCAACATTTCTTTTATTTTTTTTCTTTGAAGGTTTTCTTGTGAGCCACATAGATTACAAGGGATAATTGGAAAATTCATACGAGATGCATAGCTTGAGATTTCTTTTTCTGAGCAATACGCCAAAGGTCTGATAATAATATTTTCACCATCATTAGAAATTAATTTAGGCGGCATAGCTTTTAATTTGGATCCAAAAAACATATTAAGAAAAAGCGTTTCAACAATATCGTCACGATGATGGCCCAAAGCAATTTTGTTGATATTAAGTTCTTTCGCTGTTCTGTAAATAATGCCTCGTCTTAGACGAGAACATAAAGAGCAGGTTGTCTTGCCGCTTGGGATTTTTTCTTTAACAATTGAGTAGGTATCTTCAGTCACAATAAGATGCTCAATACCTAAGTTTTTTAAAAAATTGGGTAATACATCCGCAGGAAAGCCTGGCTGCTTTTGATCTAAATTCATTGCAATGATATCAAAGTGAATAGGCGCCCTTTCTTTAAGGGCTAGCAAAAACATTAATAATGAATATGAATCCTTACCGCCACTCATGCATACTAAAACTCGGTCATTATTTTCAATCATATTGAAATCAGTGATTGCTTTACCAGTTAACCCTATAAGTTTATTCCGTAACTTAAGAAAGTTATTCGTTGCGTCTATTGGAATTTGCGGAATCATAACGACAGTGATCTTCCTCCATCGACAGCTAGAATATGACCTGTAATAAATGGAGCATCTAATACTAAAAATTTGACAGCCATAGCTACATCTTTCGGCGTACCCATTTTTTTTAATAATGTTTGAGAAATGACTCGTTGTTTATAAATATCATTAAATTCTTCATTATTTTCAGGCCATAAAACTGGACCTGGAGCAACGGCATTAACTCTAACATCTGGACTTAATTCTTGAGCAAGTGATTTTGTTAATGTGGTAAGACCTGATTTGGCAATGCTATAAATAATATAATTTTTTTTCGGCTTGTCTATATGGGTATCTGTGATATTTATGATGCAGCCTTTAGTTTTAATAAGTTCATCTGCTGCAAGTTGAGATAAAAATAAAGGGGCTTTTAAATTACTTCCAATGAGATCGTTCCAATTCTTTTCATTCATTTTTCCGATTTCTGTTGGGTAATAACTAGAAGCGTTATTTATAAGAATATCTAATCTGCCGTATTTCTTGATTGTTTCCTCAACAAGATTTGGCAATATACTTGTATCTACAAGATCAGCTTGAATAATATTTGCGGAGCCCTTACGGATTTTATTTAAATCTTCCTGAAGTTTTTTCGCTTCATCAGCTGAATGACGATAATGAATCATTAAGTCTATATCCGATTCATGAAGCAGCTTACAAATCGCCTGCCCAATTCTTTTGGCGCCACCAGTCACAAGAGCAATTTTTCTATTAGATTTCATAGGTTTATGTATAAATGAATTGACTCTATTATAATCTAATACTTATGCCATCAATGCCTACAGCTCCTCAAAATGAAATTGATTTAAGTGAGCAATTAAAAACAAAAATTATCCAATCCATTCATTCTAATCAGGGATGGATAAGCTTCGATCGATTCATGGAGCTTGCACTTTATGATCCCGAATTAGGTTATTACACTGGAACTT